>JAPLPO010000101.1 GCA_026400155.1 Burkholderiales bacterium
CCAAATGTACATGGACAAAAAACCAAAACCCTCGCGCCAAATGCCGGGTTTTGTGGGCCAATTGGGCATGGGTTGCCTCATTGGCATGCTGTCTGGCTTTGTAGGCGCGGGGGGCGCATTTGTCAGCGTGCCCTTGATGGCATGGTGCAACGTGGCCATTCACAATGCCATTGGCACCAGTGCCGCTTTGGGCTTTCCCATTGCACTGGCCAATGTCACTGGCTTTGTCATCAGCGGTCTGAACTTAGACAACTTGCCCCCAGCTTCGGTGGGCTACATATGGCTACCTGGCATGATTGTCATTGCTTGTTTCAGCGTGTTCACAGCGCCCTTTGGTGCACGCGCGGCTCATCGATTGCCTGTGAAAAAACTCAAGCGGGTGTTTTCATTCTTCTTGGTATTTTTGGCGGCTTACATGTTCCACAAGGGCATGAACGCGGCCTAACACCAAGGGGCTTGGTTGTGCGCCAAGCCAAGCCACAAGGCCCAACCCGATGTGACTGACAAGGCCAGGCCTGCCAAGCGGATGCCCCAAGCGCCATCGCCCAAGGTTTTGAGTTTGAGCAACAGCCACGGTGCAAAGCCCAAACTCAGCCCACTGCCCAATGCAAAACAAGCCATGGTGAGCGCGCCCTCCAAGGCATTGCCGGTGAGGGCTGCCACCATGAGCGCAGAATAAAGTAAGCCGCAAGGCATCAAAGCCCACAACACACCCACCGCAAGGGGCGCCACTTTGCCCAAGTTGGCATTCAAGCGGCGAACTTTGAACCAGAGTTGTTGGGCACTACGGTCAAGCCACACGGGTTGCTTGGCTTGCCACACCAGCAACAATCCCAAGACGATGGCTGCCACATGCAGCATGCTCCAAACGGGTCTGAAGGCTGAAGACGTGACAGTGAGCCAGCCTAAAGCTTGAACACTGAAAGCCGCCAAACCACCCATCAAGCTGTAGCCCAACCAACGACCCACTTGAAATGACAGAAGCGCCCTGCTTTGCTGCGTGCCAGCAGCATGACCCATGCCAGCACAGGCAGCACCGCACATGGCCACACAATGAGGCCCACCGGCCAATCCCATGACCAAAGCCGTGAGAGCCAAGGAAGTTTGCATTCAAATGATTTTGGAAAATCGGCTGCGATGGCGATCAGCTTGCAAATACTTGTCGAAAACCATGGCCACCCCTCGAACAAAAAACCAGCCTAGGGGTGTGACTTGCAAACCATGCTTGCTTAATTCGACCAAGCCTTGGGTTTGCATGCTTTCTAGCTGCGTGAACTCTGCGGCAAAATAGCTTGGCGCATCAACGAGCCACGCCTCGTTGAAGGCATCAAACTGCACATGGCCTTGGCACATGATGGCCATGATCCAAGCGCGGCGAATGAGGTCGTCGCGCGACAAGGTCAAGCCTTTCACAATGGGCAACTGCCCTTGATCGAGCATGTCGACATACTCATCCATGGTCTTGGCGTTTTGGCTGTAAGTGCTGCCCATGCGGCCAATAGACGAGACGCCTAAGCCAATCAAATCACAATCGGGTTGGGTGCTGTAGCCCTGAAAATTTCGGTGCAACCGACCTTGTCTTTTGGCCACCGCCAAAGCGTCTTCTGGCAACGCAAAGTGGTCCATGCCCACATACACATAGCCCGCATCCATCAGGGCATCCATCGACCTGGACAACATGTCAATTTTGGCAGCGGCCACAGGCAGCTCAGCGGCCAAAATACGGCGTTGGGGTTTAAAGCGAGCCGGCAGATGCGCATAGGCATACAGCGCGATACGGTCGGGTCGCAACGCATTGATCTGCTTCAAAGTGCGGTCAAACGATTCTGGAGTTTGCTTGGGCAAGCCATAAATCAAATCGACATTGACTGACTCAAAACCGATGGTGCGGGCTGAAGCCACTAAGGCAAAGACTTGTTCAGCGGGCTGAATGCGGTGCACGGCTTTTTGTACTTCGAGATCAAAATCTTGGACACCAAAGCTCAAGCGATTAAAACCCAATTCAAACAGCAATGCCAAGCGATCGGCATTGACCGTGCGCGGATC
>JAPLPO010000144.1 GCA_026400155.1 Burkholderiales bacterium
AGATGGACGACAAGCACGAGCCCAAGCGCTCGGCTTCAGAACTTGCACTCACGGAATTGCACGCAGGCGGTAAGTTCAACCAAAACAGCTACAAAGTGTCGGGTGGTTTGCACGGCGTGGGCGTGAGTTGCGTGAATGCGCTCAGCAAGTGGTTGCGCCTCACCGTGCGCCGCGAAGGCAAAGTCCATCAAATTGAATTTGCCAAAGGTTTTGTGCAAAACCGCTTGCTTGAAATGGTCGACGGCGTTGAAGTATCGCCCATGAGAGTCACGGGCGCCACCGAAAAACGCGGCACCGAAGTTCACTTCTTGCCTGATACCGACATCTTCACGCAGAACCACGATTTCCATTACGAAATTTTGGCCAAGCGTTTGCGCGAACTCAGCTTCCTAAACAACGGGGTTCGCATTCGCCTCAAAGACGAACGCAGCGGCAAAGAAGACGACTTCTCTGGCGCCGGTGGCGTGAAGGGCTTCGTTGATTTCATCAATGCCAACAAAAAAGTTTTGCACCCCAATGCCTTCATTGCTTTGGGTGAGCGACCCGCCGACTCTTATGGCGGCATTCCAGGCACCAGCATTGGTGTCGAAGTGGCCATGCAGTGGAACGATGGTTACAACGAAAACGTTTTGTGCTTCACCAACAACATTCCACAACGCGATGGCGGCACCCACCTCACCGGTTTGCGTGCAGCCATGACGCGCGTCATTGGCAAGTACATCGAGAAAAACGAAATTGCCAAAAAGCAAAAGGTCGAAGTCAGTGGCGACGACATGCGCGAAGGCTTGTGCTGCGTGCTCAGCGTCAAAGTGCCCGAGCCAAAGTTCTCGAGTCAGACCAAAGACAAACTGGTGTCTAGCGAAGTGCGCGCTCCCGTAGAAGACATCGTGGCCAAAGCCCTGGGAGACTTTTTGGAAGAGCGCCCCAACGATGCCAAAATTTTGTGCGGCAAAATTGTGGAAGCCGCCCGTGCCCGCGAAGCAGCGCGCAAAGCCCGCGAAATGACACGCCGCAAAGGTGTGCTCGATGGCATGGGCTTGCCCGGCAAGTTGGCCGATTGCCAAGAAAAAGACCCCGCGCTTTGCGAAATTTACATCGTCGAGGGCGACTCCGCCGGTGGCTCTGCCAAGCAAGGCCGTGACCGCAAATTCCAAGCCATCTTGCCACTGCGCGGCAAGATCTTGAACGTAGAAAAAGCACGCTACGAAAAATTGCTCACCAGCAATGAAATCGTCACGCTCATCACGGCACTCGGTACCGGGATCGGTAAAGTCACCGCCGACTCTGGCAAGAGCGGCACTGACGACTTCAACGTCGATAAACTGCGCTACCACCGCATCATCATCATGACCGACGCCGACGTGGACGGCGCGCACATTCGCACTTTGCTGCTTACCTTCTTCTACCGCCAAATGCCCGACCTGGTCGAGCGCGGACACATCTACATTGCACAGCCACCTCTCTACAAAGTGAAGGCCGGCAAAGAAGAGTTGTATTTGAAAGATGCGCCAGCACTCGACAGCTTCTTGTTGCGCATCGCATTGAAAGACGCCAGCATTGCCACTGGCGGTGCTTCCCCGCAAGTTTTGAGTGGCGACACACTAGCGGCGATACGCTTGAGTCCTTGGCGCGCAAGCACCAAGTGGCCGAAGCCGTTATTAACCGCTTGTCCAATTTCATGGACGCCGAAGCACTGCGCGCCATTGCCGATGGCGTGTCCCTTAACCTTGACAACCTTGACAACGCCGCTGAATGTGCGCCTGCCTTGCAAGCCAAGTTGCGCGAACTCAACACCACAGGCATTCCTGCCGAAGTGAGTGCGGAGTTTGACGTGCGCACCGACAAGCCATTGCTGCGCATCAGCCGTCGCCATCATGGCAACATCAAGAGCAGCGTGATCACACAAGATTTTGTACACGGTGCCGATTACGGCGCTTTGGCCGAAGCGGCCAACACCTTCCGTGGTTTGCTGGGCGAAGGTGCCAAGGTCATGCGCGGTGAAGGCGACAGACAAAAAGAAGAAAAGACCAACGACTTCCGTCAGGCCATGCATTGGCTCATCGGCGAAGCCGAGCGCACCACCAGCCGTCAGCGTTACAAAGGCTTGGGCGAGATGAACCCTGCGCAACTGTGGGAAACCACCATGGACCCCACTGTGCGCCGTTTGCTTCGCGTGCAAATTGACGATGCCATTGAAGCCGATCGCGTGTTCACCATGCTGATGGGCGACGAGGTCGAGCCACGTCGTCACTTCATTGAAAGCAACGCATTGCGCGCAGGCAACATCGATATTTGATGCTTATAGTGTCTTGGCGAAAGCCAATGACACTGTTGCTTCTCTGCGGATGTCTATCATGAGTGCAGGGCGTTGACCATCGAAGCACAACTCTTTGGATGGCGCACTTTCCGGCAATTTGCCGTACACTCTGCGAATGGACAAAAAAATGAACAAAGCACAGCCTGTGGCACGTCTTGAGGCAAGGATCAGCCACGATTTGCATGGCTTGCTGCGGCAGGCTGCCGATTTAGAGGGGCGCTCTGTCACAGACTTTGTGGTGGCCGCTGTTCAGCAGGCTGCCAGCGATGCGCTCGCCAAGGCGCATTTCATTCAGTTGGCCCAAGCAGATCAAGCGCAATTTGCAAAATCATTGTTGACCCCTGTCAAACCTAAAGCTGCTTTAAAACGAGCATTTGAAAACAGGCGCAAGTTGTTGGATCTCAATTGAACGAGGGGCCTTTCAAGGTCGAGGTGCTAAGGCCTCATCACCAGCGCCATGAGTTTGTTAGTGGTAATGCCGACTTAGATCGGTACTTTAAAACCCAAGTGACACAAGACATCAAGCGCCATGTCGCGCATTGTTTTGTAGCAGTGAACAGCATCGACCAAGTGGCGGGTTATTACACCTTGGCCGCTTCAAGCGTGCTGCTGGCAGACTTACCCCAAGCGCTTGTTAAAAAATTGCCACGCTACCCCGCTGTGCCGGTCGCAAGAATGGGCAGATTGGCAGTAAGTCAGTCTTTGCAACAAATGGGTTTAGGCTCTGCTTTGCTGGCTGATGCTTTGGTGCGCGTGTATCAGGCTGATGTAGCGTCCTACGCCATGGTGGTGGATGCCAAGCATGAAGAGGCTGTTCGTTTTTATGCAAAGCATGGCTTCATACAGTTTTCCTCTAAAGCCTTGAGCTTGTGGTTGCCAATGAACGCAGTGGTTTCCTTGGTTTAATGAGTTTCAACTAGGCGCAAAGCTTGTGCGTTAAGTTTCTGAAGAGTTGCGCTGGCCCGCCGTCATGGCGCTTCCCATGGAAGCGGCCATGATGAAACCAATGGCACAAAGTTGTTGTGTGCTCAGTTGCTCTGACAACACCAACCAGCCGGCCAATGCACCCACAGCAGGCTCCAAGCTAAGCAAGATGCTGAAGGTTTGTTTGGGCAAGTGTTTGAGCGAATACATTTCCAAGCTATAGGGTATGGCGCTTGAGAGCAATGCAATGCCCAAGCCTATGAGCATCCATTCCACATTCAAAAGCGAAGATCCTGCAACACCGATACCAAAGGGCGTGACCACCAAAGCGGCCACCAGCATGCCCATGGGCGTTGCAAAGGCACCAATGCGATCGGCCACGCGTTGCCCAATCACGATGTACAAGGCCCAGCAAACGCCAGCGCCCAATGCGTAAGCAATGCCCACAGGATCAAGAGCCGCTGGATTGTCTATGCCCTGTTGCCCCAAAGGCAAGATCAAACCCATGCCAATCACGGCCAAAACAATCCACACAAAGTCGAGCGGTTTTTTGGAGGACCACAAAGCCACAGCCAGTGGGCCCGTGAATTCAATGGCAATGGCCAAACCAAAGGGCACGGTTTTCAGGGCGTTGTAAAACAGCAAGTTCATGATGCCCAAGGTAGCGCCAAACATGATGAGTATGGGCGCTTCAGACCACGTCCAAGTGCGGCGCCAGGGTCGCCAAAAGGCCATCAACAAAAGCGTCGAAAAAATCAAGCGGTAAGTGGTGGTGCCTTCTGCGCCCACAAAAGGAAACAAACTTTTGGCCAGCGAGGTGCCCGCACACAGCGTGATCAAACTGCCCATCAGGGCGGCAACAAGTGTTAATTTCCAGAAGATGGGCGCATCATAGCGGGGTGTTTGTCATTTGAAAGTTCCAAGCCATGTCGCAAAACAATGCCTATGCCAATTTCGCCAAAAAAGTGGCGCATGTGTGTGGCAGACCGCGCACCTTTTCAATGGCGGTGGCCGTCATTGTTCTTTGGATTCTCACGGGGCCTTTGTTTGCCTTCAGCGACACCTGGCAGCTGGTGATCAACACGGGCACTACCATCGTCACGTTTCTCATGGTGTTCTTGATTCAAAACACCCAGAACCGCGACACTGAAGCCATTCAATTGAAGTTGGACGAATTGATTCGGGCCACGCAAGGCGCGCACAACGCGCTGTTGGACTTGGAAGAGTTGGAAGAAGAAAACCTCGATGCCTTCAAACGCAAATACCAAGCGCTGGCCGAACTGGCGCGGCAACAGTTGATGCGCGGTCAATTGGACACTGACACGCCAGAGCCTTGAACCTCTAAAACAATGGGCTGGCCGTGTGGTGTGCGTGCGGCGGCATCTTCCCATGCATGCTCTAAATCATGAATTTGTTCTGCTGTGCCCCATTGCTTGGCCAGCACCATGGCTTCTAGAGCGTTCAGCCAGTGGGTGTAATACGTGGCACCCGTGTCTGCATCGCCGGCCTGCTGCGCGTTGCTAATTTCTTGAGTGAGCGCCGCGGCCCACTCTGGCCATGTGAACAAACCCTTTTCGTGCAATTGCAAGGTCATGGCAAAAGCATGCGCTTGCCAAGGCACTGCGAAGACGGTGCCGGTACCGGTGCCGTTCCCGCCTTGAACGGGAAGGGGCATTTGGCCGCCGCATTGCAGGGCAATTTCTTCAAGGGTGAGGTGGGTGTTTTGCATGGCTGTCGTTCGGAAGGTTTCAGACTGCCGCTTCTAAATAAGATTCCCAAGCGTCTACCGTCACTTCCAAAGTGGGGTCACTGTTTTCACCCCACAGGGTAGGCCCGTCAAAGACCACGGTGTACAGCCATTGCACAGGCACATTGAACGGCGGTGAGGCATGCAAAGTGTGACCATCTGCAAACACATGACCACCATGCAAACTGACCACGGTGCCGACATGGCCGCGCACATACCGCGGTAATCGGGTATGGCCCTGTGGGTGCATGTTGCGCGCGCGAACTTTTTGGCCAACTTTGAACAAGGCGGGCTGATCAATGGGGCGCTCGGTGGGGCTGCCTGCTTTCAAGGCAGTGTCGACGGTATCTCTGGTGAGAACCTTGCTTACTTGGATGGGCGGGGTGCTCTGTTCACCAGAGTCGAGTTCGGACTGTGTCACCATGCCGCGCTCCAACATGAGTTTTTCAAGGGCGCGGATCCAAATTTCGTAATAGCTGCTGGACAAGTAGATGGCCGGTGGCAAGGACTCGCGCGCTGCGCGGCTCAGGTCAATGTTCCATTGGCCGCTGGCACCCATGGCGACGGTGATGGCCATGGCCCGGCTTTCCCAGGGGGCATGAAACAACGGCTCTTTCTCTTCTAATAGAACAGGACCAAATCCCTGCTGACCGCCCATGTCGTGCACGCCGTTCATACGAGGGCCGTCCCAATCATGGCGTCGCGGGTGACCAGGCTGGCGAGTTCAGCTTGCGACAGGTGCTCGGTACCGGCTGGGCGTTTGGGCAAGACCAAATAGCGAAGCTCGGCGGTGGAGTCCCAAACGCGAATGCGGGTACTTTCGGGCAAAGTCACACCAAAGTCAGCCAAGACTTGGCGCGGCTCAAGAACCGTGCGTGAACGATAGGCTGCGCTTTTGTACCAAACGGGTGGTAAGCCCAAAATAGGCCAGGGGTAGCAGCTGCAAAGGGTGCAAACCACCATGTTGTGTTGGTCAGAGGTATTTTCTAGGGCCACCATGTGCTCCCCTTGGCGGCCTGTGAAGCCCAAAGAGGCAATGGCGGCCGTGGCATCTTTCAACAGCCAGGCTTTGAATTCAGGCTCGGCCCAAGCTTTGGCCACCACTTGCGCGCCGTTGTGAGGACCTACTTCGGTTTCGTAGGTTTCAATGATGCGGTCAATGCCAGCGGGGTCGATGTAGCCTTTTTGAGTGAGCAGGGTTTCGAGGGCTCGAACCCTGACGTCCATTTCACTCAAAGTGGCATGGTCATGATCGTGTTCATGGTGATGGGCATGGTCATGGTCATGGGATGGGCTGCTCAAGGTCGTCTCCCGGGTTGGACAAGGTCATTGGATGCCATCATAGCCCCGCTTACAATCGGGGGTTGAGTTCAAAAGTCGGTCCAAGACGGACTCTGAGGTCATTACCCTTATTTTATTCGTGGAGTTCTTTGATGTTTATTTCATCCGCATTTGCCCAAACTGCCCCAGCCGCCGCCTCCGGTGGCGACATGCAATCAACTTTGATGAGCATGTTGCCCCTGCTTTTGATGTTTCTGGTGCTGTATTTCGTCATGATTCGGCCCCAAATGAAAAAACAAAAAGAGCACAGAACCATGATCGATGCACTCGCCAAAGGCGATGAGATCATCACTGCTGGCGGTTTTGTGGGCAGAGTGAGTAAGTTGGGCGACGGCTTTTTGACCATTGAGATTGCCGGTGGTGTTGAAGTTCAAATGCAGCGTTCTGCCGTCATCCAGGTTTTGCCCAAGGGCTCAATGAAATAATGAATGCTTCCTGCACTGAGCTCACTCGGTACGCAGGAGTTGCGCGTGAAAACGCTTTCGATTTGTTCTCTTCTTTGAAGCGGCTGCCATCATGAACCGTTATCCGGTATGGAAATTTGCGATCATCGTGGTCGCTTTGTTGTTGGGCGTGGTCTACACCTTGCCCAACTTTTTTGGCGAAGCGCCGGCTGTGCAGGTGTCCTCTTCCAAGGTCTCAGCCAAGGTCGATGAAGCCACGCTCAAACGCGTGACGGAGGCGATTGAAGCAGCCAATGTGCCCGCAGCGGCAATCAGCCTTGAAGGCAACTCCATCAAGGCACGTTTTGAAAACACGGATCAGCAGTTGAAGGCCAAAGACGCTATTCAAAAAGCGCTTATCCCTGAAGGTGCTGACAACGGTTATGTGGTGGCTTTGAATTTGCTATCACGCTCGCCCGCTTGGCTTACCGCATTGCATGCGGCCCCCATGTACTTGGGTCTGGATTTGCGCGGCGGCGTGCACTTCATGTTGCAAGTCGACATGAAAGCCGCATTGACTCAGAAAATTGACGCCTTGGCAGGTGACATTCGCACCACATTGCGTGAAAAAGATGTGCGACACAGCGGTATCTCTCGCAAAGACGCCACCATCGAAATCCGTTTGCGCGATCAAGCGCAGCTGGCGGCGGCCAAGCGTGTGTTGGCCGATCAATTTGCCGACCTCCAAGTGCTTGAGACCGCAGAGGGTACCGAGTTCAAAATGACGGCGAGCATCAAGCCAGAGGCATCTCGCCGTGTGCAAGAGCAAGCACTCAAGCAAAACATCACCACCCTGCACAACCGAATCAATGAGTTGGGCGTGGCAGAGCCTGTGATTCAGCAGCAAGGCTTGGACCGCATCGTGGTGCAATTGCCAGGCGTGCAAGACACCGCCAAGGCCAAAGATATTTTGGGTCGCACGGCCACCTTGGAAGTGCGCTTGGTCGATGAAAGCAGCGAAGCGCGATCGGCAGAGCAAACCAATGGCATGGTGCCGTTTGGTTCTGAGCGATATTTAGAGCGCAACGGCCAACCCGTGATTGTCAAAAAGCAAGTGATCTTGACCGGCGACAACCTGACCGATGCCCAGCCTGGCTTTGACGGTCAAACGCAAGAGCCCGTGGTTAACTTGTCCTTGGATGGCAAGGGCGCGCGCATCTTCAAAGATGTCACGCGAGAAAACGTGGGCAAGCGCATGGCCATTTTGCTGTTTGAAAAAGGCAAAGGCGAAGTGGTCACGGCACCTGTCATTCGCACTGAAATTGGGGGCGGCCGCGTTCAAATTTCGGGCCGCATGACCACCAGCGAAGCCAACGACACCGCTTTGTTGTTGCGCGCCGGCTCTTTGGCCGCACCCATGGAAATCATTGAAGAGCGCACCATTGGCCCAAGCCTCGGTGCTGAAAACATTGCCAAAGGTTTCAACAGCGTCATTTGGGGCTTCTTGGTGATTGTTGCTTTCATGAGCATCTATTACATGGTGTTTGGCATTTTCTCTAGCATTGCACTGGGCTTCAACTTGTTGTTGCTGGTAGCTGTGCTATCCATGTTGCAAGCCACCCTGACTTTGCCAGGGATGGCCGCGATGGCCTTGGCTTTGGGCATGGCCATTGACTCCAACGTGCTCATCAATGAGCGTGTGCGCGAAGAGTTGCGTTTGGGCGCTTCGCCTCAAGCCGCCATTCACACCGGCTATGACCGTGCTTGGGCCACCATCTTTGACTCCAACATCACCACCCTCATTGCTGGCGTTGCCTTGCTGGCATTTGGCTCTGGCCCGGTTCGCGGCTTTGCCGTGGTGCACTGCTTGGGCATTTTGACCAGCATGTTTTCTGCGGTATTTTTCTCTCGTGGTTTGGTCAACCTTTGGTACGGCCGCCAGAAGAAACTCAAGAGCGTGTCGATTGGCACCGTCTGGCGCCCCGATGGTTCATCACAGCCTGTGGTGACCACTGAAGACAAAGCATAAAGCGGAGCAGCATCATGGAATTTTTCAAAATCCGCAAAGACATCCCGTTCATGAAGAACGCGTTGATTTTCAACGTGATCTCGCTCGTAACTTTTCTGTTGGCTGTTTTCTTTTTGTTCAGTCGCGGTTTGCATTTGTCGGTAGAGTTCACCGGCGGCACCGTGATGGAGGTGAGTTATAGCCAGCCAGCTGATCTCACCAAGGTGCGCGGCGTGGTTTCAAGCCTAGGCTACAACGAAGTTCAAGTGCAAAACTTTGGCACAGCGCGCGATGTGATGATTCGCTTGCCTGCTCAAAAGGGTGTGAGTTCATCCCAGCAAAGTGATGCCCTGATGACAGCATTGAAAGCTCAAAATGCAGAAGCGACTTTGCGCCGCTCAGAGTTTGTCGGACCGCAAGTGGGCGAGGAGTTGGCCGCCGATGGCTTGAAGGCGCTGGCCTTTGTGGTGATCGGCATCATGCTGTATTTGGCGGTGCGCTTTGAGTGGAAGTTTTCGGTGGCAGCCATCATTGCCAACTTGCACGACGTCATTATCATCTTGGGCTTCTTCGCATACTTCCAATGGGAGTTTTCATTGGCCGTATTGGCTGCGGTGCTGGCGGTGTTGGGTTACTCAGTGAATGAATCGGTGGTGATTTTTGACCGAATTCGCGAGAACTTCCGCCGTTATCGCAAAATGAATACAGTTGAAATTATTGACAATGCCATCACGTCAACCATCAGTCGAACCATCATCACGCACGGCTCCACCCAAATCATGGTGCTGTCCATGTTGTTGTTTGGCGGCGAAACCTTGCACTACTTTGCCATGGCCCTGACCATTGGCATTTTGTTTGGTATTTATTCTTCGGTGTTTGTGGCGGCGGCCATTGCCATGTGGTTGGGCATTCGCCGAGAAGACCTGATTAAGGCACCGCCCAAAAAAGATGAAGACCCAGACGACCCCAACTCTGGCGCCGTGGTTTAAATCTTTCGGTTGAGTTTTTGATAAAGGCCGCCGGGCAAGCGGCCTAGTAAGCCATTCAATTCAAGTTGAAACAGTTCGGTTTGCAACTGCGCAACGCTCAAGCCGCTTCTAATTTGCAATTCATCCAGCCCCACAGGGTCTTGACCAAGGTGAGCAAGCACGGTGGGCGGCGCGAGCAAGTTGACCGATGCGTCTGACAAATCAGGAGGCAAGGTGCTTGTTTTGGAAGACTGCACGTTGGGCAAATTTTTTAATTCTTCCAAAATATCTTGCGTGCAGTCGACCAATTTGGCGCCTTGCTTGATGAGGTCGTGGCAACCCTTTGACACCGTGGTGTGAATGGAGCCTGGAATGGCAAAGACCTCTTTGCCCAAGTCCAAGGCCTGCTTGGCTGTTATCAAAGAGCCCGAGCGCGTGGCGGCCTCCACCACCAAGCAGCCTTGTGACAAACCAGCAATGAGCCGGTTGCGCTTAGGAAAGTTGGAGGTGATGGGCGGCGTGTTGAGCGGGTACTCGCTGATCAACAAGCCGTTGGCCGCAATTTTGAGGGCCAAAGCATGGTTTTGATAGGGATAGACGCGGTCTAGCCCTGTGCCAACAACGGCGATGGTGTGCAGAGGATGACTGGCATGGCCGCCTTTCAAAGCGCCTTGGTGAGCGGCGGTGTCAACGCCTAAGGCCAAGCCAGACACCACCGTCAGGCCTGCTTGTGCCAGGTGCGCCGCAAAATCGTGCGCGTTCAATCGACCCTGTGGCGTTGGGTTGCGACTTCCAACCACAGCAAGTGCCGGCGGCGCCTGATCGATTGGAGGGCTGAGCAAATGCAGGTGCTGTGTTTGTCCTAAAACGTACAACAAGCAAGGCGGGTCGGGGGTGAGCATGAGGCTGCTGGGATAGTCAGGGTCGGCCAAAGTGAGCAGTCTCTTGTTCAGGATTTTGGAAGACCCTGAGTGAGTTTGGGTGTGCAGCCAAGCCCAGGTGGTTTCAACGGCTTCATCCAGTTCTGGTGGGATGCGGCAAAGCTGCAGGCTGATGGTCTCACTCACAAGCGCTTGCAATTGGAGGGCGCTTCGCTCAAAGATGGCTTCAGGTAAGCCAAACCCCAACAGCAAAGACCGAGCTGTGATGTTGCCCACGCCAGGCGTGAGGCTTAAGCGCAGCCAAGCTTTGAGATTTTCTCGAGTCGAAACCATTTGTTGTCCTTCACACCACAGCGAGGGCTGGGGTGCAGATTTTGGTTAGGATCTAGGTCTTGGGCAAGGCTTCTTCAAATTGGCGAAAATAGAGGTATTGCTGAATACATATCACCATGGCACTTTTAAATATTCTTTGCTATCCCGACCCCCGCCTGCACAAGGTGGCCAAACCCGTCACGGCGTGTGATGACAAGCGGCGCGCGCTGGTGGCTGACATGCTCGAGACCATGTACGAATCGCAGGGTGTGGGCCTGGCGGCCACACAAGTCGATGTGCACCAACGTTTGGTGGTCATGGACACAACAGACGAGCGCAACCAGCCCACCGTGCTGGTGAACCCAGAAATCACGTGGTTCAGCGAAGAGCGGGTGAAAGGCGAAGAAGGCTGTTTGTCCGTACCCGGTATTTACGATGGTGTGGAGCGCGCAGTGGCTGTGAAGGTCAAAGCGGCGGATGAACATGGCAAGGTTCGCGAGTTGTCAGCCGAGGGCCTGATGGCAGTGTGTGTTCAGCATGAACTCGATCACCTGATGGGCAAGGTCTTTGTTGAATACTTGTCGCCACTGAAGCGCAATCGCATCAAGACCAAAATGCTCAAAGCGCAAAAAGAAGACGCTTAAACCTTCATTGAAAGAATCTGTATGCGCGTGATTTTTGCGGGCACGCCCGAATTTGCTCGCAGCGCATTGGCCGCTTTGCATGCGGCGGGTCACGACATCGTGGGCGTTTTCACTCAGCCCGACAGACCCGCTGGCCGAGGCATGAAGCTGCAAGCTTCTGCCGTGAAACAATTGGCGCTGCAGCTCGGTTTGCCCGTGGTTCAGCCACAAAGTCTGAAGCTGAATGGCAAATATCCAGATGACGCACGACTTGCCAAAGAATTCTTAGATGCGGCGCAAGCCGATGTCATGGTGGTGGCCGCTTACGGTCTCATCTTGCCGCAGTGGGTGCTGGATGCACCTCGCCATGGATGCCTGAACATCCATGCTTCACTGCTGCCCCGCTGGCGGGGCGCTGCACCCATTCACCGTGCCATTGAAGCCGGTGACACCCAGACGGGCGTGACCATCATGCAAATGGATGCGGGCTTGGATACCGGCGACATGTTGTCTGCAGAAACATGCTCTATTAGCGAGCAAGACACCACGGCCAGCTTGCACGATAAGTTGGCCGAAATGGGTGCATACCTGATTGTGAAAGCGCTTGAGCAAGTGGGCCATTTCAAGCCAGAGAAGCAGCCGCTGGAAGGCGTCACGTACGCGCACAAAATTGAGAAAGCAGAAGCGGCCATCGATTGGACGCAAGCGGCGCAAACCTTGTCGCAACGCGTTCGCGCCTTTGATCCCTTTCCGGGGATGACGGCACGCTGGGGTAGCGAAGTCATCAAAGTATGGCAAGCGCATGCCCAGACCTCAGCGCGCACCGATGTTATTCAAAAGGTGCCAGGCACAATGCTTGGCGTGAGCGAAGACGGCTTGCAAGTTGCCTGTGGTGAAGGCGTGTTGTGTTTGACGCAATTGCAAAATGCAGGCGGCAAACGGCTGCCAGTCGCAGAGTTTGTGCGCAGCTTCAAAGGGCAGGTGGGCGATGTTTTTCAAAGCTGAAAACTACCGCCACCCTGCTTTCATGGAGGCTGTGCGTGACTTGGCGCCCCAAGTACCAGGTGTTGCCGCCTGGGGCTTGATGACGGGCGTGGCCATGGTCAATTCTGGATTGAGTGTGTTTGAGTCTATTGCCATGACGCTGTTGGTGTATGCGGGCAGCTCTCAACTGGCAGCCTTGCCGTTGCTTGTGGCGGGTGCACCGGCCTGGGTTATTCTGGCCACTGGCTTTTGCGTTAACTTGCGCTTCATGGTGTTCAGTTTGCATTTGCGCAAATACCTCATGCATTTGCCGCGCCTTGAAAGAATGGTGCACGGCTATCTCACCGCTGACATGAGTTATGCGATGTTCACGCGGCGCTTTGAAACTCCCAGCAACGACCCGAAAGATCAAATGGCGCAAGCAGCGTCTCTTGCGGGCAACACATTCATGGTGTGGACGAGTTGGATCGTGGCCAGTTTTGTTGGCATCTTTTTGGCCAACTTCATTCCAATATCTTGGGGCTTGGGCTTTGCAGGCACCTTGTGCTTGGTGGGCATTTTGTGTTCCTTGGCCAGCAACCGCATGCGAATTTTCGCAGCAAGCGTGGCGGCTGCCACCGCGATCACCGCCTATCACTTGCCCTTGAAATTGAACATCGTGCTGGCCATTGGCGTGGCAGTGATTTTGAGCATGAGCTTAGAGCGCTTTGGCAAAACGCGAGCAGGGCAGGCATGAGCTTTTTTGAAGGCACGGATGTTTGGACCTTGGCTGTGATCGTGGGCTTGGCCGGCGTCACGGTGCTCACACGCAGTTTCTTTTTCATCTCGAGTCAAGAGTGGACCTTGCCAGATTGGGCACAGCGCGGTTTGCAATATGCGCCCATTGCGGCCATGGCGGCAGTGGTCGTACCTGAAGTTCTGATGCAGCAAGGACAGTTTTTGCAAACTTGGATGGATGCCCGCTGGATGGGTGCTGCGCTTGGTGCTGCGGTGTATTTTTGGCGACGCGATGTGCTCTTGACCATTGTGGCGGGCATGCTGGCTTACCTGCCATTGCATTTGGTGCTGGGTTGGTAGTTGCGGGCGACTAAAATCTTGCCAACCCCAAGAAGCCTCCGTGGCTTTTCCATTATTTAATTTCAGAGTCATTTCATGAACGTCATTCGTTTTTCCGATTTGTGCCAACAAGGTAAGGTTCAAGGCCAACGTGTTTTCATACGCGCCGATTTGAACGTGCCGCAAAATGATGCGGGCGACATCACGGAAGACACACGCATTCGCGCGTCTGTGCCTTGCATTCAAATGGCCCTTGATGCGGGTGCTACCGTGATGGTCACAAGCCATTTGGGTCGCCCCACGGAAGGCGACTTCAAGCCGGAAGACTCATTGGCACCAGTGGCCAAACGCTTGGCCCAATTGCTAGGCCGCGATGTGGCATTGAAGAGCAACTGGGTGGAGGGTGTAGACCTTGCGCCAGGTCAGGTGGTGTTGCTAGAAAACTGCCGTGTGAACAAAGGCGAGAAAAAGAACAGCCCCGAATTGGCCAAAAAAATGGCGGCCCTGTGCGATATTTTTGTGAACGATGCCTTTGGTACTGCGCACCGCGCTGAAGGCACCACCTACGGCATTGCCGAATACGCCAAGGTGGCGTGCGCAGGGCCCTTGTTGGCCGCAGAAATAGATGCCATCACCAAAGCCTTGGCACAACCTGCTAGGCCATTGTCCGCCATTGTGGCGGGCAGCAAAGTGTCTACCAAGCTCACCATTTTGAAGAGCTTGGCCGACAAGGTCGATCAATTGATTGTGGGCGGCGGCATTGCCAACACCTTCATGCTGGCGGCTGGTTTGAAAATTGGCAAAAGTTTGGCCGAACCCGACTTGCTGGCCGAAGCCAAAGCCGTGATCGAGATCATGAAAGCACGCGGTGCCGAGGTGCCCATTCCCACGGACGTGGTCACTGCCAAAACCTTTTCAGCCGATGCGGTGGCCACCGTGAAAAAAGCCACAGAGGTGGCCGACGATGATTTGATTTTGGACATTGGCCCCGAAACTGCCGCCAAGTTGGCGACTCAGTTGAAAGCAGCAGGCACCATTGTGTGGAACGGCCCTGTGGGGGTGTTTGAATTTGCTGCGTTTGAAAACGGCACGCGTGTGATTGCACGGGCCATTGCGGAATCTAAGGCGTTTAGCATTGCTGGCGGTGGCGACACCTTGGCCGCCATTGCCAAGTACGGTATTGAAAAACAAGTGGACTATATCTCCACCGGTGGCGGCGCCTTCTTGGAAATTCTAGAAGGCAAGACCTTGCCGGCCATCGCCATTTTGACCCAGCGCGCGCAATCCGTTTAAGGCTTTGAGGCTTTAAGCCTTCAAGACTTGGCCGGCAAATTGCCGCGCACAGGGCTGGTCATGCGTCCCTGAAAGTCTGTCCAGCACTCGCGCGAGAAGTCGTACAGCTTGCAAGCCTTGGCGGTTTTGAAGTACCAGCCCCAGGAGAAGGGCTGAACAATGATGCGGCCTGGCAACATTTCTTCCAACTTGGCTTGGGCTTGCTTTAAGCGATACAGCGGAATGCTCATGTCCACGTGGTGCGCGGTGTGCTCCATGATGTGGTGCACGATGTTGCCAATTTTCATGGGAAACGTGAGGTGCACGGTGGTAGACACAAAGGGCTGGGCTTTGGTCCAAGCCGATTTGTCGTTGTGCCAAGACACACGCACATGGGTGTGGTGAACGTAGACCACGAAACCAATCATGGTGTTCCAAAACAAAAACGGCAACAGCACGCCCATACCCAAGGTGAGCGCCAAAGACTGGTCGGTTGCAATGGCGGCATAGGTCATGACACCCACCCACAATGCAGCAAACACCGTGACCAACAAACTGTCTTTGAAGAAAATGGGGCGGCGTGTGGGCATGTGCGTTTTGTTCGGAAAGAATTCGCGCTTCCACCAAATTTCAATCAGGTAATACAAACCAGGCGCCCAGCCACTGCGGTAGAGGTACTGCAACAGGCGGTCGATGGGACCCAGTGCTGCAAACTCTTCGGCGGTGAGGGGGGTCCACACGAAGTCAACCCCTTTTAAGTTGGTGTAGCCGTGGTGCACCACGTTGTGACCGGTGTCCCACAAGCTGAAGGGGGTGAGCGAGTACAAAAAGGCGTAGCGGCCAATCCATTTGTTGAGTTCACGGTGCGGCGTGAGGCTTTGATGGCAGGCATCATGGCCAATGATGAACAGGCGGCCAATGACAAAGCCAGCGGCCATGCCGCACAAAAGTTTGAGCCATACAGACTCAAAGAAAACCGTGCCAGCAACCAAGCCCATGAACAAGGCGGTATCCACAATCAGCAAGAGAAAGGCGCGAAAAGTGGAGCGGTCAGACAATGGCGTCAACCACTCGCGAATAACTTTGCGATGCGGCATAGCTTGGTCGAGGGGGATCGGCCGCAAAATGTCAGGTTTCGAGTTAGTGGTCATAATAAGGACGCAAAAAATGCGCGGGTGCAAGGCATGTGTGCCAACAATTTCAATAGGCAGAGTCTAAACCCAGTGGCTTTTCCCATGCATGACATGGGTCAATGACCCATTTGACGGCTTTGTGATCTCTCACACCAGTCGCAGCGATGGCCGGTCCGGTGAAAAATTGGCTTTTCCCCTATGATCGGCCCTTCGTTCAATTCATCTAATTGGCCCCACAGCCCCTATTCCATGACTGCCAGAAATACCACTGTCGTTGCCGACGCCAATGCCCCCGCCATCACCCAAATGCTGGCCGAATTTGTGGCCAACCACCCATCCAAGGGCTGGTCGGACGCTGTCGAAGCCCAAGCCCACCGCACCTTTGCCAACTGGGCAGGTTGCGCGGTTGGCCCGAGCACTCACGAAACCATGGAAGCAGCATTGGGCGCTGTGAAAGAGTTGGCGCCTTCTGCCCAAGCCGCCGTGTTGGGGCGCAGTGACCGAGTGGACATGGCCAACGCGGCACTGCTCAATGGCATTAGCTCGCACACCTTTGATTTTGATGACACGCACCTCAAAACCATCATCCACCCTGCAGGCCCGGTGGCTCCTGCCATCTTGGCATTGGGTGAGCACTTGGGCTCAAGCGGTCGTCAATTGATCGATGCCTTGGTTCTTGGCGTCGAGGTGTCATGCCGCGTGGGCAATGCCGTGTACCCCAATCACTATGACCGCGGCTGGCACATCACGGGCTCTACCGGCATGTTGGGCAGCGCTGCAGCATGCTCGCGTTTGCTGGGCTTGAATGCCAAGCAAACGCAAATGGCCTTGGGCATTGCAGCCTCTCAGCCCGTGGGCTTGCGCGAACAGTTTGGCACCATGACCAAGCCCTTTCATCCTGGTGGCGCCGCCAAAGTGGGCTTGATGTCAGCCCTCATGGCCAAGCACGGGTACACCTCGTCGGCCCGCGCGCTGGAAGCGCCGCGTGGTTTGATGCAAGTGTTTTCTGACAAAACCGATTGGAAAGAAATCACCGAAAACTTGGGCGCTTCTTGGGAAATTGAACTCAACACCTACAAACCTTTTGCGTGCGGCATTGTGATTCACCCCGCCATTGACGCGTGCGTGCAGTTGCGTGAGAAGCACAACTTGAAGCCCGAACAAGTGGCCAAAGTGACCCTGAAAGCGCACCCCTTGGTGCAAGAGCTCACGGGCAAAAAAACACCCACAGACGGCTTGTTGGCCAAGTTCAGTGTGTTCCATGCGTGTGCGGTGGCCCTCATTTATGGCCGCGCAGGAGAGCACGAATATGCCGACGATGTGGTGCGTTCACCCTTGGTCATTGGCGTGCGCGACAAGGTTGAATTGATTGTGGACCGCAGCATTCACGAGGCCTCCGTTGATGTCACCTTGGAAACCACCGACGGCCAGATGCACCACATTTTCATTGAGCGCGCCATTGGCAGTTTGGAAAAACCCATGAGCAACGAGCAGCTCAAGGCCAAGTTTGTCGATCAAAGCGCGCCCATTTTGGGCGCCGCCAAAACAGAAGAAGCTTGGAGCTTGTGCATGAATTTGGCAGCACAACCCAATCTCAGCGCGTTGTTGCGCAGTTTGACCTTGTAGTTTTCATTGAAATTTGTTCTCCGTATGTAACTCATTTCGTGGGAAAATTGAAATTAAATTACACCGGAGACTTTTCCAATGCCAACTCGAGCCACCAAAATTGTCGCCACCCTAGGGCCAGCCTCCAGCGATCCCGCATTGCTCGAGGCCATGATTCGCGCTGGTGTCAATGTGGTTCGCTTGAACTTCAGCCACGGTAAAGCCCAAGATCACATTGACCGCGCGAAGTTGGTGCGTGAAGCTGCCGCCAGGGCCGGTCGTGAAGTGGCCATCATGGCCGATTTGCAGGGTCCCAAAATCAGGGTCGGTAAATTTGCAGAAGGCAAAGTCATGCTCACGCCAGGTGCCCCTTTTGTGCTCGATGCCTCCCGCACAGAACTTGGCGATTTATCGGGCGTTGGACTTGACTACAAAGAACTGCCACGCGATGTGAAGGCTGGCGATGTGCTGCTACTCAACGATGGTTTGATTGTGCTCACCGTCGATTCAGTGCAGGGCGAAAAAGTCAACACCACCGTCAAATTGGGCGGTGAATTGTCCAACAACAAAGGCATCAACAAACAGGGTGGCGGCCTCACTGCGCCAGCCCTCACCGCCAAGGACATGGAAGACATCAAAACGGCCATGAGCTTTCAAGCCGACTACTTGGCAGTGAGCTTTCCGAAAAATGCCACCGACATGGAAATGGCGCGTCAGCTTGCCAATGTGGCCGCAGCTGAGTTCAACCACAAGCCAGGCTTGATTGCCAAAATTGAGCGTGCAGAAGCCATCCCCCGTTTGGAAGAAATTTTGTTGGCCAGCGATGGCATCATGGTAGCCCGTGGCGATTTGGCGGTTGAGGTTGGTAACGCCGTTGTACCTGCTTTGCAAAAGCGCATGATCAAGCTGGCGCGCGCCCACGACAAGGTGGTCATCACGGCCACTCAAATGATGGAGAGCATGATCACCAACCCGGTACCCACCCGTGCCGAAGTGAGCGACGTGGCCAACGCTGTGTTGGATGGCACCGATGCCGTCATGCTGAGTGCAGAAACAGCCGCAGGTAAATATCCGCTTGAAACCGTGGTCGAGATGGCCAAAATTTGTTTGGCTGCCGAAGCTGCCGAAGAGGTTGAGTTGGACGCCGACTTCACGGGTCAAACCTTCAGCCGAATCGATCAGTCGATTGCCATGGGCGCCTTGTTCACGGCGCACCACCTGCATGCCAAGGGCATTGTGGCGCTCACCGAATCGGGTTCAACCGCTTTGTGGATGAGCCGTCACCGCGTCAACATCCCTATTTATGCACTGACCACCAAGATCAGCTCGCAGCGCAAAATGGCGCTTTATCGCAATGTTCGTCCGCTCCTCATGGACACCAGTGCCGACCGAGATACCGCCTTGGCGCAAGCTGAAAAGCTGCTGAAGGTTCGCAACATTGTGGGTGCGGGTGACATTTATGCCATCACCTGTGGCGAGCCCATGGGCGCCCCTGGCGGTACCAACATGCTTAAAATTTGCAGGGCTGAGTAAGCCCTAACTTTTTAAAATCATCTTTGTTCGCAACATTTGGTACAAATGGTGGCTTATGCCGCCTACAGTCCAACACAGCCAAGCCGTCCAAAGCGTGTGGCTCATGAAATGAGCACCGCGCATTTGCTGTGACAGGCCCAGCACAAAGCCGGCCAACACGGCTATCAGCAGGTATTTTCGAGGGCCCGGAGCGCCCGCTTGTCGCAGACCAAAATAGACGGCAATGAAGGCAAAACCGGTGGAGGCATGACCAGCGGGAAAGCAATGGCCGCCGCCGCCATCGTCCAACCACACATTCCAGTGAGACACATACGGCGCAGTACCCCCAAATGTTTGCAGGTCCCAAGGACAGCTCGTGTGGCTAAAGGCTTTGATCAGGGTGACTGAAAGCAAGGCACCTGCGAACGAAAAAAGCACCCCCCAACGGCCTGCTTTGGCCATGTGTTTGAATTGGCCCCAGGGCTTCCAAACGCCAATGAGCAAAGCCAAGAAAATCAACCATCCGAGGTTGCGGGCACCGTTGTGCATGACGGTGGACATCCACCAGTTGTCGCGCAGCGCGAACCCAGCACTGTTGCCCCAAGGCTGCGCCAGGGCCATGTCCCAACCCGTGCTGTCCCAAGCCAAAAAAGTCAGCATGAGCCCCAAACTGATGAGGGCATCGGTTTGCCAGTGAGGTGATGTTCTTGAAGAAGAAAACAGAGTGCGCAGACTAAACATAATTGAAATCATAGTCTGAGCACAGAAAACCCGGCTAAATCAAGAACTGGCTTGTTAAAATCAGAATAGTTACAAGTCGGTTACATGCTTTTGCCAAAGGCCCCATCCTGCGCATCTGTCTGACACACGGGCTTGTAGAAAAATTCTTTCACTCTTTGGGACTCTTCATCATGGCACTCGTATCGATGCGCGAGCTACTGGATCATGCTGCAGCCAACGGCTATGGCATTCCAGCTTTCAACGTCAACAACTTGGAGCAAGTTCAAGCCATCATGGAGGCTGCCAAAGAAACAGGCGCCCCCGTCATCATGCAAGCCTCTGCTGGCGCGCGCAAATATGCGGGCGAAGGTTTCTTGAAATTGCTCATTCAAGCAGCCGTGGAATCCTACCAAGAAATTCCCGTGGTCATGCACCAAGACCACGGTCAAAGCCCTGCCATTTGCCAAGGCGCCATTGATTTGGGCTTCAGCTCGGTCATGATGGATGGCAGCTTGGAAGCCGACGGCAAAACCATTGCCAGCTACGAATACAACATTGAAGTCACCCAAAAAGTGGTCAGCATGGCGCACAAATTGGGTATTACCGTGGAAGGCGAGTTGGGCTGCTTGGGCTCCCTTGAAACCATGCAAGGCGACAAAGAAGACGGCCACGGCACCGATGCCGTGATGACCCGTGAGCAACTCCTCACAGACCCTGAGCAAGCCGCCGATTTTGTGAAGCGCACGCAGCTGGATGCCCTGGCCATTGCCATCGGTACCAGCCACGGCGCCTACAAATTTACCCGCAAGCCCACGGGCGATATTTTGGCCATTGACCGCATTCAGGCCATCCACAAGCGCATTCCCAACACCCACTTGGTGATGCACGGCTCTTCCAGCGTGCCCCAAGATTTGCTGGCTGCCATACGTGAATATGGTGGCAACATGAAAGAAACCTACGGCGTGCCCGTGGAAGAAATTCAAAAGGCCATCCAATTTGGCGTGCGCAAGATCAACATCGACACCGACATCCGTTTGGCCATGACCGCCGCCGTGCGCAAATTTATGGTTCAAAACCCAGAGAAGTTTGACCCTCGCGAGTGGCTCAAACCAGCCCGCGAAGCGGCCAAGCAAATTTGCAAACAGCGCTACATTGAATTTGGTTGTGAAGGTCAAGCGCCCAAGATCAAGGGGCACAGTTTGCAAGTGGTGGCAGCGCAATACGCAAAAGGTGAGTTGGCGCAAGTCGTTCACTGAAATTGGCTCGATAATGCAGACACCATGACGACAGTTTCTGCATTGCACACATCCGCTTTAAGCTCGCTCACCTTGCTCGCACGCGGCAAGGTGCGTGACAACTACGCGGTGGGCACTGATCGTATTTTGATGGTGGCCTCCGACCGCATCAGCGCGTTTGACGTCATCATGGGCGAGCCCATTCCTGGCAAAGGTGTGTTGCTCACCCAAATGGCTTTGTACTGGTTCGACAAGCTGGGGCCCAAGGGTTTGAACTTGTGCCCCATTCACCTCACAGGCGATGCCCCCGAGAGTGTGGTCAGTGCAGATGAAGTGTCCCAAGTCAAGGGTCGTTCCATGTTGGTCAAGCGCCTCAAGCCCATTCCTGTTGAGGCGGTGGTGCGTGGCTACTTGGCTGGCAGTGGTTGGAAAGAATACCAAGAGGGTCAACAGGTTTGCGGCGTGAAGTTGCCCGCGGGTTTGAAGAACGCCAGCAAATTGCCTGAGCCCATTTACACGCCAGCCGCCAAAGCGGCCGTGGGCGACCACGATGAAAACATCACGTTTGAACAAACAGTCGAAATGATTGGCTTGGATTTGGCCACGCGCATCAAAGACATTAGCATTGCCATTTACAAAGCTGCCAGCGCCATTGCCGCCGAAAAGGGCATCATCATTGCCGATACCAAATTTGAATTTGGCCTCGATGCCGATGGCACTTTGGTGTTGATGGACGAGGTGCTGACGCCCGATTCATCGCGCTACTGGCCTGCTGAAAGTTATGTCGAAGGCGTGAACCCGCCCAGCTACGACAAGCAGTTTTTGCGCGACTGGCTAGAAAGCAACTTGGTCAATGGCAAGCCCTGGGACAAGACACCGCCCGCTCCTCGTTTACCCCGTGAGGTGATTGAAAAAACCTCGGCAAAATACGAAGAAGCACTGCAGCGCTTAACGCGTTAATTTGGCTTTGCTTCTATTGTGGGAGAAGCGTTTCATGATCAGTTTGTTTCGCTCAGCCTCTGAGCTCATGGTGCAGTACGCGCACTACCACCGCGATCGTCGCAACATCGTCACACACTTGGTGGGCATCCCCTTGATTGTCTTGTCCATTGGCATGTTGCTGTCCTTGGTGTCTTTCGACATTGCAGGCCATACGCTCACCTTGGCGGGCTTACTTTGGATACTTTCAACCCCTTGGTACCTTACGCGCGGTAACTTGCTGCTAGGACTTGCCACCAGTTTGGTGAATGGCGCTCTGATTGCCTTGGCACATACGCCCGATGCGGCAACAGGCTGGGGCCTGAATGCGATTGACGATGCCGCTTGGTTTCCAGGCTTGGCTGTGTTTGTGATCGGCTGGATCATTCAGTTTGTCGGGCACATTTTTGAAGGCCGCAAACCGGCTTTTGTAGACGACGTAGTGGGTCTTCTGGTGGGGCCCATGTTTGTGGTGGGAGAGGTCTTGATGATGGCCGGCATGCTTCGCAGCATGCACAGCCTGATTGAGACGCAGGCGGGCGCTACGCGGTAATTAACTCAGCACCAAGCGCTGAAGAACTCAACACGTCGTGTTGATCAATTCAGCATCATGCTGAGCTTGCGCCGATAACTCGACACCATGGCCGCTTGCGGGTCTTCTTGCACTGCACTTTTACCCATGAGTTCAATGCCTCCCGCAGCTTTGCCAGTGTGATCGGCACCGCCTTTGGGTGCGACGGGTGTGAGCAACTCCAACAAACCCACCATGGTTTTGCGAGCTGCTTCGTCGTTCCATTTTTTGTCGCGCATGATTATTTCTAATAGCTCGTCCATGGC
>JAPLPO010000118.1 GCA_026400155.1 Burkholderiales bacterium
AAGGGGGCTTCCTCATACTGGAGTACCAGAAATCGTTCAGCCCCCTTAGCCTTTCTCCACTTTGATTGGAAATTAATGTTGATCTGACCCCAATTATTTATTCAGTTTTTTACGAACTGAAAATATCAATTTATCTGCTTTTAAAAGAATTAATTTGGGCTAGTATTTACCCTAGTTATTTTTCTTAATTAGCTCATGCCTCTTACAAATCCAAAAATCAGGACAAGCCCGGTCCTGCGGTTTTCTTCGGCTTTGCCCTGGGCCAGTGGTCTGTTGTTTTCGCTTTCTGTGTGCGCCACGGCTTTTGCCGCTACGCCACCACAGACGGCTAATGCAAGCGCGGTGAACCTCAAAACGGCCAACGCTCCGGCAATGCCAGAATTTGGCGCGCAACAACTGATTGCCATCATTCTGGAGCACAACACCCCCTTGTTGGCCGCTCAAAGCGCGCGCATTTCAGCTCAGTTGGGAATCAAATCGGCGCAGGCCCTGCCCAATCCGCGTTTCGATTTAAACCAAGGGCGCAACACGGCGCGCATCGCGGGTGTCACGCCGGGGCCTATGCAGGTCTGGAGCGTGACGCAAGCCATCGAAAACCCATCTTCCCGCAAAGCCAGAATAGATATTGCCACAGCCACTGAACAGGAAAGCGGGCATCTGCTAAGGCTCACTCGCAATGCATTGATCAGCGAAGCGCGGCTGCGCATTTATCAGGCACTTCTGCATCAAGCACTGGTGGAAGCTGGGGCAGAAGACGTGCAGTTGCTGGAGCAAGTTCGTGAGCGCGTGAGCGTGCGGGTGGCCAGCGGCGAAGCGCCACGCTACGAGATCATCAAGGCCGATGCTGAAATCATCACAGCCCGTGAACGTTTGCAAACCTCCCAACTCATGGTGGAGCAAAACAAAATTCAACTCAACCAGATGGCCGCGGGCCAGCTTCCTGCTCAATGGAAACTCTTGGGTCGATTGAATGACACTCCAGAAATGCTCAACTTAGAGGAGCTTAAACAACTGGTTTCGCTTCACAACCCAGAGCTCAGTTTTCTGCAAACTCAAGTAACCCGTGGCCAAGCCTTGGTGCGCAGCGCTGAATCAAGCAAATGGCCAGGCGTAGAGTTGCGTTACAGCCAGAGCAAGGATGCTGAGTTTAGGCAAGGTCAGTGGGGCATTGGCGTGCAAATGCCTTTGCTAGACCAACGCAGTGGACCCATTGCACAAGCCAGTGCCGAACTCACGCGTGCCCAAATTCAACTCGATGGGCGCAAGGCTGAAATCAACCAAGAAGTTTTGCTCACCCGCAAATTCTTAGAGATGGCGCGTCTGCGCATTGAGGCCTTAAGTCAGGGTTCGATACGCGAGGCAGAAGCAGCCCTGCGGGTGGCCCAAGCCGCATACCGTTTTGGTGAGCGCGGCATTTTGGACGTATTGGATGCACAACGCGTGTTGCGAGGTGTTCGCGCCGATCTGATTCAAGC
This sequence comes from Burkholderiales bacterium, assembly GCA_026400155.1. GTDB lineage: Bacteria > Pseudomonadota > Gammaproteobacteria > Burkholderiales > Burkholderiaceae_C > Limnohabitans_A. The sequence goes on from JAPLPO010000118.1 coordinate 1,476, forward strand.
GCGTTATCAATTGCAAGAGGCACGCATCAAGCTTGACCAACTGGTGGGCCAGCACATGGACCTCCCCCAAATTTGAATTTTCTGGATCACTTCATGACACCCCAAACATTTCATTTTCAACGCACCTTGTTGTGCTCTGCGTTTTTAGGTCTCAGTGTGCTGCTGTTGTCTGCCTGCGGCGACAAAACCGCTGCAACACCAGCCGCCGAAAGCGCTCAAACTGACCCCACCATTGTGCTGATCAAACCCGAGATGGCCAACCAGTTCAAAGTGAGCAAACTGGAGATGCAGGAAATCACGCCCTGGCTAGAAATTTCTGGCCGAATTGAAGCCAATGACCGCTTGGTGACTCGCATCGGCGCATCGGTCACGGGCCGTGTCACCGAAGTATTGTCTGAAGTGGGCGACCGGGTGCAGCGCGGCCAAGCACTGGCCCGCGTGGCCAGCAGCGAGTTGACCATTGCACAAATGGGCTACCTCAAAGCCAACACAGCGGCCACCCAAGCCGATCGAGCCTTGGACCGCGCGCGCCAACTCATTCAAGCCGATGTGATTGGTTCTGCAGAGTTGCAGCGTCGTGATTCAGATTTGTCCTTGGCCCGCGCGGAGTTGCGTGCTGCAGGCGATCAACTGCGCTTGATGGGTTTGACTTCAGAGGCCATTGACCGACTCAGAGACCAAGGCACTTTGCACCCCGTGGCTGCAGTCAGTGCCACCTTGGCGGGCGTGGTCATTGAGCGCAAAGTGAGCAACGGCCAAGTGGCACAACCTGGCGACCACTTGTTCACCATTGCCGATTTGGACTCGGTGTGGGTGGTGGGTGCGTTGCCAGAGCAAACGGCACGCTCGGTTCAAGCAGGCCAAACCATGATCATTGAAGTTCCTGCCTTGGGCAACCGTTCTTTGTCGGGCAAGATTGTGCACGTGGGTGACACGGTTTCGCCCGAAACCCGCAGCGTGGCCATTCGCACACAAGTGGACAATCCCAAGCGCGATTTAAAACCACAAATGCTGGCCTCCATGCGTGTGCGGGGCGAGACGCAACAGGTGTTGGCTTTGCCTACCCAAGCGTTGGTGCGTGAAAATGACCGCGACTTTGTGTTCGTGCGTGTTGACGACAAGCGCTTTCGCCTCACGCCCGTTGAACTGGGCCCTGCCCAAGACAACATGCGTCCCGTTCTCAAAGGCCTGTCTGAAGGTGCCCAAGTGGTGACCGAAGGCGCGTTCCACATGAACAACGAACGCAAACGCGCTGAGTTGGAGTAACGCATGATCACTTCCATGATCCGAGCAGCGCTGGGACAGCGCTTGATTGTTGTGGTTCTGGCGCTTGTGCTGTGCGCGTTTGGTCTGCGCGAAGCCACCAAGTTGTCGGTTGACGCATTTCCGGATGTGACCAATGTTCAAGTTCAGATTGCTACGGAGGCGCCTGGCCGGTCGCCAGAGGAAATTGAACGGTTTGTCACGGTGCCCTTGGAAATTGCCATTACTGGCTTGCCTGGTTTGGTTGAAATGCGCTCACTCAACAAGAGCGGTTTGTCCATCATCACCCTGGTCTTCACCGACAAAACCGATGTTTACTTTGCCAGACAACTTGTAACCGAGCGTTTGATTGAAGTGGCGCCCCGCATGCCTGCGGGGATCACGCCCGTGCTAGGACCTGTTTCAACAGGCTTGGGTGAGGTGTACCAATACACGCTTGAGCGACCGGATGATGGCCAAAGAGCTTTGACGCCGAAAGAATTGGCCGAGCGCCGTACCGTGCAGGATTGGGTGGTGCGTCCTTTGCTAAGGTCTATTCCTGGCGTGGCCGAAATCAATTCGCAAGGCGGTTATGTCAAGCAATACCAAGCTCTGGTCGATCCTGGTCGCCTGCGGCATTACAACCTCTCGGTGCAGCAGGTGGTGCAGGCCATTGCAGCCAACAACTCCAATGCCAGTGGCGGTGTGTTGCCGCAAGTCAATGAACAATACCTGATTCGAGGCGTGGGTCTCATTCGCTCATTGGAAGACATTGGCAACATCGTGATCAAAGAACAAGCCGGTGTGCCTGTGTTTGTGCGAGATGTGGCGCAAGTTGAGATTGGCAGCGAAGTGCGTCAAGGCGCCATCATCAAGGGCGGCTATACCGAAGGTGTCTCGGGCATCGTGCTCATGATGCGCGGCGGCAATGCCAAAGAAATTGTCACGCGTGTGAAGCAACGGGTCGATCAAATCAACAACGAAAACATGTTGCCCGATGGCTTGAAAATTGTGCCTTACTACGATCGCACTGAGCTGGTCGATTCTGCGCTTTGGACCGTGGCCAAGGTCTTGATTGAAGGTATCTTTTTGGTCATTGTGGTGCTGTTTATCTTTCTGGGCGATGTGCGCTCCAGCTTGATTGTGGTGGCCACGCTCATCATCACGCCACTGACCACCTTCATTTTGATGAATCGCTATGGCATCTCGGCCAACCTCATGTCTTTGGGCGGCCTGGCCATTGCCATTGGCCTGATGGTGGACGCCACGGTGGTGGTGGTTGAAAACGTTTACCACCGACTGGGGCATGCTGGAACCAGCATTGGCGAGCGAGTGCGCACGGTGCTAGATGCCACCACCGAAGTGGCCACGCCCACTATTTTTGGCATTGCCATCATCATTTTGGTGTTCTTGCCCTTGATGACATTGCAAGGCATTGAAGGCAAGATGTTTGCCCCATTGGCACTGACCATTGCCATGTCTTTGGCAGTTTCGCTGGTGGTCTCTTTGTTTTTGTCGCCAGTGCTCTGCTCGTATTTTCTCAAAGGTGGATCGGGCGAAGACACCCGAATCATCGCTTATTTGAAAAGGCGCTACCTGCGCTTGTTAGACAAGGCCACCATCCAAAGCCGCCTCACGCTGGTCGTTTCTGTGGCGCTGTTGTTGGGTTCTTTGGCGCTGTTTCCGCTGCTGGGAAAATCGTTCATGCCCACCATGAAAGAGGGTGCCCTTACGCCGCAAATTAACCGTGTGCCCAGCATCTCATTGGACGAGTCCATTCGCATGGAAATGGCGGCCATGAAGTCGATTGCCGAAGTGCCTGGGGTGCGCATGGTGGTCTCCAAACTAGGTCGGGGCGAATCGCCTGCCGACCCAGCTGGCCCCAATGAGTCTGACCCCATTGTGTTGCTCGATCCAAAATCGGGGCGAACCCAAGACGAGATTGACGAAGATATTCGTCAACGATTGGCCAGTATTCCGGGTGTGCAAATTGTGCTGTCACAACCCATCTCGGAACGCGTCGATGAAATGGTCACTGGCGTGCGCTCTCAAGTGGCCATTAAGATCTTTGGCGATGAGCTGGGCGAACTCAAAAACGTCTCAGAAAAAGTGGCGCGCATTCTCAAGAATGTGGAAGGCAGTCGCGACATTCGCATCGAACGCTTGTCGGGGCAACAAGCCTTGACGGTGGAAATTGACCGCAAGGCCATTGCCCGCCAGGGTCTGAATGTGGCCGATGTTCAAAGCATTATCGAGACGGCCATTGGTGGCAAGGACGTGACCACCCTTTATGAAGGCGAGCGCCGCTACAGCGTGGTGGTGCGTTTTCCGCCACAGTTCCGCCAATCTGCTGAAGCCATTGGCAACACATTGCTCACCACACCCACGGGTGCCCAAGTGCCGCTGTCGAGTTTGGCAAGCATCCAGTTGATCGATGGCCCCGCTCAGATCAGCCGCGAAAGTGGCAAACGCCGAGTGGTTGTGGGGGCCAACGTGGAAGGCCGCGATTTGGCAGGTTTTGTAGCCGAGGTGCAGTTACGCATTCAAAATGAAGTGAAGCTGCCAGAAGGCTACTACTTTGTGTATGGCGGCCAGTTTGAAAATATGGAGCGGGCCATGGCCAGATTGGCCATCATCGTGCCCCTGACCATTGCGGCCATTTTCTTCCTGCTGTTCATCCTCTTCAACTCGGTGAAGTTGGCCAGCTTGATCATTCTTGTTCTGCCTTTCGCCTCCATTGGCGGGCTGATTGGCCTGTTTATCTCTGGCGAATATGTGAGCGTGCCGGCATCGGTGGGCTTTATTGCGCTGTGGGGCATTGCGGTGCTCAATGGCGTGGTGTTGGTCACCAGCATTCGCCGCTTGCGTGACGATGGCATGGAAGTGGCAGCGGCAGTGCGCGAGGGTTGCGTACAAAGATTCCGCCCAGTTATGATGACGGCCACTGTTGCCTTGCTGGGATTGGTGCCGTTTTTGTTTGCCACAGGACCTGGCTCTGAGGTCCAACGCCCCTTGGCCATCGTGGTCATTGGCGGCTTGATATCTTCGACCCTTCTCACCTTGGTGGTGCTGCCCACCCTTTACCGCTGGTTTGACGAAAAACCCGTCGAAGCATGATCAATCTCTGGAGTTACCATGAAAGAAATTCGAGCCATTGTTCGCCCTAACCGACTAAGCCGCCTGCGAGATGCCTTGCGGGCCATTCCCAATTTTCCAGGTGTGACCATTTTCAAGGCAGAGGGTTTCACGGCCCCTGCAGCGCTTGTGAAAAGAACCGTCAAAGACGAGCTCACCGACTTCACCGAAAAATTGATGGTCTGCGTGTTGGTAGAAGACGAAATGGTGGAGCCCATTCGCCTTGCCATCTTGGAGGCTTGTAACACAGGCCAAATTGGCGATGGGCTGGTTTGGGTGGTCAACATTGACAGCATGCACCGCATTCGGGATCAGCAAGTGATTCATTGAGGTCATTCACTTAATTGCGTCACGGCCTCCAAGCGCTTTAAGGGATCGAGCTCGCCCAACAGCTGTAGCTTGATGGCCGCGCTGAGGGGCATGGCTTCGGCGTAGCGGTTGGCCACCCAGCCGCACTGATCCAATTGGTAGGGCGGGAAAATGGGCAGTCTGTCGATCACGCCTTGTTGCTGAGCTTTTGCAATCACTTTGCCCAGCCGGTCAGCATAGCTTTGCATGGCCGCAGGCACTTCCACTTCTTCATCTTGCGCCAAGTAGCTCACAGTGCCTTGCCACACGCCAAATGGGCCAGCTTGCACATCGTGCAATTGAAATCTCAAACCACCTTGGCACACAATGCGAAAAAAATTGGGCTGTACTTGTTCCATCTCTCTGATGTGCGCCAAGCAACCCAATGAATGGAGCGCAGGCACTTCGCCAGGCACTTGAATTTCACTGCCTTGTTGAATCCAAGCGATGCCAAAAGGCAGCTGCTGTTGATGGCAACGTTTGATCAGGTCGAGGTAGCGCACTTCAAAAATTTGAAGTGGCAACATCCCATCGGGAAACACACCCTGAGAGAGGGGGAAGAGAGGGATGGAAGCTTGAACTGTCAATTCATTTTGATGTTGGCTTGTTTGATGAGTCTGCCAAAGCGCTCAAATTCTTGGCGGTTGAATCTGCTGAACTCATCGGGGCTGATGTTGCCGGGCTCACCGCCTAGGCCTTTGAGTCTGGCTTGAACGTCGGGCAGTTTGATGATGCGAGCCAGTTCGGTTTGCAACTTGGCCACCACATCGGGAGGGGTGCCTGCGGTCACAAAAACGCCATACCAGGTGCTCATTTCAAATCCTGAGACGCCAGCTTCGGCCAAGGTGGGTACGTTGGGCAACTCGGCTGAGCGTTGTGGCGTGGTCACCGCCAATGGCTTGAACTTGCCGGCTTTGATTTGACCCATGGCAGAGGAGGTGGTGTCAAACATGATTTGAACATTGCCTGCAATGATGTCTAGGTGAGCTTGTGCGCTGCCTTTGTAGGGCACGTGCACGCTTTTGACGCCCGCAGCAATGTCAAATCCTTCGCCTGCAATGTGCTGTGTGCTGCCCACACCAGAAGACGCGTATTTGAAATCTTCTGGCTTGGCTTTCATGAGTGCCACCAACTCTTTGACGTTGTTGGCAGGCACGTTGCTGCCCACAACCAACACATTGGGCACAGTGACTACCAAGCCAATGGGCGTTAAATCTCTGATGGGATCGAAAGCCAATTTGATCAAGTGCGGCGCAATGGCTTGGCCAGTGTTGGTGGCCACCAGCAGGGTGTGGCCATCGGGTGCGGCTTTGGCGGTCAGATCGGCTGCAATGGTGTTGGACGCACCAGGCTTGTTTTCAACAATGAAGCTGCCTTTGAGTGACTCGGTCATTTTTTCGGCCAACATGCGCGCAATGATGTCGGTACCACCACCCGCTCCAGCGCCCACCATGAGTTTGACGGGTTTGGTGGGGTAGGCCGTTTGGGCATGGGCACTGACGGCCAATAAAACGGCAGAAGCTAAAACGGCTAGAACTTTTTTCATGGAGTCTCCTTGATAGTTTTAACGTTGAATTTGTTTAAGCGCTTTGTTGTTGGTGGTGTTGCCCCATGCGGCAGGCCAAATCGAAGGCATTGAACATGGCTTGGGGATTGGCCACGTTTTGGCCTGCAATGTCGTAGGCGGTGCCATGCGCAGGCGTGGTCACAGGGATGGGCAAGCCGCCGTGTACTGTCACACCTTTTTCAAAGCCCATGAGCTTCATGGCAATTTGACCTTGGTCGTGGTACATGGTAACCACGCCGTCGTAGCCGCCTTCTTTGCGAATGGCGCGCACAAAGGCCGTGTCGGCAGGGAAGGGGCCATCGGCAGGGATGCCTGCCTTTTGCGCCATTTGTACGCCTGGCGCAATGATTTTAATTTCCTCATCGCCATAGTTGCCGTTGTCGCCGTTGTGGGGGTTGAGGCCACAAACCGCCAGACGCGGCTGGGATTTGCCAGAAGCCTTCAGTGCATTGGCAATCATTTCAATAGACTCAAACACTTTTTGACTGCTCAGCAAATGGCTCACTTCTCTCTGGGCCACATGGGATGTGACGCGCGAAGTCCAGAGGTCTTGCAGCACATTGAGTTCGCCGCACACCCCTTTGTAATTCAGAAATTCTGCAAACCAGCGCAACTCGTCTTCTTGGTGCATGCCGCCCAAGCGCAAAGCGCTTTTGTTCAGCGGTGCAAAACAAAAGGCGTGGGCTATGCCATCGCGAACCAGAGAGACGCCTTCGGCCAATGCGGCAATCATGTAGGCACCGTTCTTGGCGTCATAGGTGGCTCTGGGAAAGGCGGGGGCATTGAAGCCAGACCATTCGTGCCAGGTCACGTTAGAGGCTGTTTGCACACTGTCTTTTTGTCCAATCAAAATGATTTTGGCAGCTTGCTGGGCGGTGCTGTGGTTTAACAGCTTTTGAACCAGCTCGGGGCCGATGCCGGCGGGGTCACCTGTAAAAAGCGCGATGGTGGGTTGGGTCATGGGCGTCTTTGAAGTGGGTTTTCATCTGTGATTGCGAATGAAGTATAGTGAAACTCACCAAATTCACGACATTGGTTGATACCCTCAGATTTGCAAAATGATCAGCCATGGCCAGCAATCAAATTTGGCATTGCATTCGCTTTGCATGGGCTTCGCATGTTGTAAAGTAAGTCATTCTTTATGTCACAACATCTAAGCGACACCGCACGCAACCGTCAAATAGGCATTGCCCTTGTCACGGCAACCACCCTTATGTTTGCGGTGCTCGATACCAGCGCCAAATGGCTGGTTCAATCTTTGCCAGTGTTGCAAGTAGTGTGGCTGCGGTTTTTGTTTCACACCATTTTGACCACCGCTATTTTCATGCCCTCGATGGGGGCTGACTTGTTCAAAATTCAGAATCCACGGTTGCAGTTGCTGCGCGGTGTGATGCTTGCCCTCATGACGGGGCTCAACTTTTTTGCCTTGCAATATTTGCAGTTAGCAGAAACAAGTGCGGTGCAGTTTTCGGTACCCATTCTCATTGCCCTCATTTCTGCGTGGCTGCTCCACGAGAAACTGGATGCCAAGAGGTGGATGGCTATTCTGATTGGTTTTGCAGGGGTGCTCATCATCATGCGGCCCGGTAGTCAAGGTTTTCATCCTGCCATTTTTTTGAGTGTCTTGAATGCCTTGTTGTATGCCGCTTTTAATTTGATGACACGGCGTTTGGCAAGCAGCGATCATCCCATTTCGACTCAACTTGCTTCAGCAGCAGTTCCTACTCTGCTGCTAGCACCATTTGCATTGTGGTACTGGCAGGCGCCCACTGACATGCTCACATGGGGTGTGATTCTTTTAACAGGATTGACGGGCGGACTTGGGCACACAGCCACGGCTCTTGCGCATCGATATGCCACCGCTGCAGTGTTAGGCCCATTTTTGTATCAACAAATTATTTACATGGCCTTGGGGGGCTGGCTGGTATTCGGTCAAATTCCAGATGCGGCCGTGGTGGTAGGCGCATGCGTTGTGGTGCTAAGCGGTCTTTACTTGCTTTGGTATGAGTTCAGGGCACGCCATTCAGATTGAAGATGTAAAGACTTTTGAGTCGCTTTTTTGTAACTTAGATTTACGCCAATTCAGGTTAATCGCTTCAGTTCTCGATGTTACGATCCTGCGCAGATGCAAGTTGTCTTCAACTTTGATTTGCCAAACCAAAGAGTCGTATGCAATCTATACAAAAAATATTGACCTTCAAAACGCTCGCGCCCATTTATGCATTGGCCCTCAGTGCAGGCTTGCTTGGATGTGGTGGAGGTTCAACGTCTGGGTCGACAAGCACCAACATTTTGATCACTCCCGCTGGTGTTTCTGAATACACCACCTTGAGCTTGACCAGCTTGTCCAACTATGCGGCGCCAGTTTTGCCCGCCTACTACGACATCACAGTGGCCGATCTGGACAACACCCCCTCCAATAATGCCATCAACGACAAAGTGGCCACCCTGGGCAGAGTGTTGTTTTATGACAAGCGTCTGAGCATCAACGACACTATTTCTTGCAGTTCATGCCATCAACAGGCCAGTGGTTTTGATGATCCGCGTCGCTTCAGTGTTGGATTTTCAGGGGCTGCATTTACCGACGCTCACGCCATGCGTTTGGGTAATATTCGCTACTATCAGCCCGGCAGCATGTTTTGGGACAAGCGTGCAGCCTCTGTGGAGTTGCAAGCAAGCCAACCTATTCAGCATGCCATCGAAATGGGTTTTGTGGCGGGTGTTGGCGGTATTCCTGCACTCATTGCCAAGATGAACGCAAGTGCCTACTACCCCGACTTATTCACATTTGCTTTTGGCGATGCAACCATCACAGAAGCGCGAATTCAACAAGCCCTTGCTCAATTTGAGCGGGCCATGATTTCTGTCAACAGTCGGTGGGACGCGGCATACGCTCAAGTGTTTAATCCGAATGCCAATAACCGCGGATTGGGTACAAGTCTTCCAGGGCTAACGACCCAAGAAGATCGCGGACGACAACTCTTTATTGCAGGGCCGAACAATGGTGGTGCAGGCTGTGGCGCATGCCATCAACCACCCACCTTCGCCTTGGCCGCCAATTCGCGCAGCAATGGACTTGATGTAGGGGAGACAAGAATTTTTAAGTCACCATCGCTTAAAAACGTGGCACTGTCCAAAGCGTTCATGCACGACGGTCGATTCGCAAGTCTTGAAGAAGTGGTGGAGCACTACAACAGCGGTATCAAGTTAGGCCCTGCTTTAGACAACAACAGATTGGCACCCAACGGAATGCCTTTGAGGCTCAACTTGTCTGCTGATGACAAATCGGCTTTGGTGTCCTTTATGAAAACACTGACCGACACCACTCTCAGCTCAGATCCCAAATTCAGCGATCCATTTAAAAAGTAAATTGAATCAGTTTGCTGCTTTGGTCTCTTCAATTTCAATCATGATTTCGTTGCGGCGAAACATAGGCAAAGTCCAAGGCGGGTCATAGCGTGAAAGCTGAGGGCTACTCAATGCCTTCAATTTCTTTTCTTGAACCCATGCCACAAGCTCATCTGTTTTGGCTTGCACTTGCGACTTTGTGTTGAATCCTGTGTAGTTGTAAACCGCAAAATACTTGCCAGGAATTTCTCTCAATTTGACATCGGCATTCTTAGGTTGTGGAATATTTGCCATGGTGTACTTAGAGGGCATGACAAAATGAATTCGCCATTTGTTGCTGCCGGCCATGCTGCTGTCTGCTGTGTTGTTGGCAGCGCCCATGGTGACGGGTGCCGTCATTGCAATTTTTTCTGATTGCGGCTCTTGTGTAACGGGCGCTGTCATGGCTATTTTGGCGGAGCCGCCCGTTTGAGCTGACTGGTTGTTGCCAAAAATAAAGTCGGCAATTCTTCGAAAGCCTCGGGTAGAGGCCTCGTCCATATCGCCGTCCACCACGGTTTCTGCCACCAGCATGGGGGCGTACTGGCGAACTTCAAATGAGCCCGATTTGAGGACCAGCGTAAATCGGGGTTCTTCAATGGCCATGGCGGATTGATTCCAAAAGATGAAGAACAGAGCAAGGAGTAAACGAGTTTTCATGATTGAACCTTAACACCGCTGGAAAATTAATGTTGATCTGACCCCAATTAATTGGTTCATCTTAGTTAAATTCGGTGATGAGTTGGCCGGCCAGGGGGGTGTTTTCTCGCATGCCGTTTTGATCGGCTGTGAGTTGGCCGTTCACCCAGACGCCGTGTACCCCCAGGGCATCGGTGTGCAGGCGGGGGGCGCCCAAGGGCAAATCGAAGACGCGTTTTTTGGGGCCCCGTCCCACGGTTTGGGGGTCGAACAAGAGCAGGTCGGCGGCATAGCCTTGGCGCAAAAGGCCTCTGTTTTTCAAGCCCAAAATTTCGGCAGGTTGAGCGGTGAGTTGCTGCACGGCTTGGGACATGCTCATGGCACCCATTTCTCTGGACCAGTAGCCCAGCAGATGCAAACCGAAACCTGCGTCGTTGAAAAATGTGAGGTGGGCACCTGCGTCACTCAGGGAAACCAAGCTGTGGGGGTGATTGAGCAGCTTGGCTACCGCTTCAGTTTCGCTGTTGAGCAGCATGGCTGTGAATACAGTGCGCAAATCTTCATCAAGTGCCAGATCAAGTGCAAAGTCGAGGGGGTCGACGCCTTTTTGCAAGGCCAAGCTGGCCACGCTTTGTTGTTCATAGCGCTGGTTTTCGGGTTTGAAAGTTTCAACCACATGGACCTTTTCCCATTCGTTGTTGAACAAGCGAAAGGAGGCCGTTTGCAACAGCTCATGTTTAACCTTGGCCCTGAATTCAGTGCTGGCCAAACAAACTTTCAGGGCGTCGTGTTGCAAACCCAAAGCAGGCTTCCAATGAATCAGACCTTCTACAGGATAAGCCGACGCAAATGTAAAGTCCATGCTCAAGGGGCAGCATGACACTTGGCCTTTGAGTTTGCGGCCGCGTTCGTTGGCCTCGCTAATGGCTTTCAAATCATTGAACACGCCATTGGGGTTGGTTGAGTTGTGGAGGAGGGCGGCCACCATGACGGGCCGGTGGCTGGCCGCCGCCAAGGATTCTAAAAATGCCACTGGCATTTGGCCCCCTTTGGTCACCATGTACACGCCGCCCCCTTGACTGCTCATGGCCAAGGTGAGCTGCATCATTTCTTCGTCACTGGCCAAGCGAGAGGGCATGGGAAATCCGCCCTCGCCATTGTGCGCAGGGCTGGTACTGGTGGCAAAGCCAATGGCACCGGCGGCCATGGCATCGCGAACCAAGGCGGCCATTTCTTCAATTTCAACAGATGTGGCCTCGCGTTTGTTGGCGTCCTCGCCCATGACCCAAGTGCGAACCGACGAGTGTCCGATGTAAGCCGCAACATTGATGGCGCATTGCTTGCGTTTGAGCATGGCCAAATACTCGGGAAAGGTTTCAAAATCCCAATCAATGCCATGTTGCAATACTTGCAAGGACATGCCCTCCACCTGCGTCAAATTGCGCATGGTGAGTTCGCGATCTTTGGGACGGCAAGGCGCAATGGTGAAGCCGCAGTTGCCAATGACCGCCGTGGTCACGCCCAAAGCAGGAGAAGGGCGAACGTGCGAGTCCCAGGTAATTTGGGCGTCAAAGTGGGTGTGTGAATCAATAATGCCGGGCATGAGTGCCAGACCCTTCGCATCAACGCAGTGCTTTGCGGTGTAAGCCAAATTTTTACCAACGGCCAAAATGGTGCCTTGGTGAACTGCCACATCTTGCACTTCAGGCTCTGCGCCTGAGCCATCAAACACCAGGGCATTTTGAATGAGCGTATCTACTTGGGTCATGAGCCGTCCTTCTGTTGGGCTCATTGTGTCTTGTTGTGTGAGTGCCTGTTACTAGGGAAAACAATGTTGATCTGGCTTGAGGGTAACTCCTCGTAGCAAAGTGTCAATTCACATCTCTAAAATGAATTGCGGCGCAGCATATTGGGGTTCATTGCCGCTCTGCGCTTCAGATCCTTGTTCACATCGCGAAAAAATCAAAATTTATGGCCAGAAAAACTGCCGCTCAATCGTCTGCCGCTGCCACCACTGCCACCACTGCCACCAAGCCGCAGCGGGTGATTAAAAAGTACCCCAACCGCAGGCTTTATGACACCGCCACCTCCAGTTATGTCACTTTGAGTGAAATCAAGCAATTGGTCATGCAGGGCGAAACCTTTGTGGTGCGCGATGCCAAATCGGGTGAAGACCTCACGCGCAGTTTGCTTCTTCAAATCATTTTGGAGGAGGAATCGTCTGGAGCACCCATGTTCACCGAGGCGGTTTTGGCCAACATCATTCGTTTTTATGGCCATGCCATGCAGGGCCACATGGGGGCTTATTTAGAGAGCAACCTGCAGTCGCTCATGCTCATGCAGTCGAAAATGGGTCACCAGTCGCAAAACATCATGAGCCAGATGCAAGAGCAGATGCAAAAGCAAACCGCCCAATTTCTCAGCGCCTTTGGCCTCAAGCCCTGAATTTGACCCCAGACGTCTTTGGTTCAAGGGCATCGATCAGGCTGATCAAAATACTGCTGGCCAAAATACTGGGACAATAAGGCCATGAACCAAATTGTCAGCGCCTCTGAAACCGCCTCATTGGCAGCCCCCAAAGTGGGTTTTGTGAGCTTGGGCTGCCCCAAGGCTCTCACAGACTCCGAACTCATCCTCACACAGCTCAGTGCCGAGGGTTATCAAACCTCCAAAACTTTTGAAGGCGCCGATCTGGTGATTGTCAACACCTGCGGCTTCATTGACGATGCCGTGAAGGAAAGTTTGGACACCATTTCTGAAGCTTTGAACGTCAATGGCAGGGTGATTGTCACCGGCTGTCTGGGCGCCAAAGAGTCGGACAGTGGCGGCAACATGGTGCGCGAATTGCATCCCAGTGTGTTGGCCGTCACTGGCCCCCACGCCACGCAAGAGGTGATGGACGCCGTGCACGCGCACTTGCCCAAACCGCACGACCCGTTTTTAGATTTGGTGCCCAACGCCTTTGGTGAGGCGGGGCTCAAGCTTACGCCCCGCCACTATGCTTATTTGAAAATCAGCGAAGGCTGCAACCACCGCTGTACGTTCTGCATCATCCCCTCCATGCGCGGCGATTTGGTGTCACGCCCCATTGGCGATGTACTCAAAGAGGCGCAGGCCTTGTTTGACGGCGGCGTGAAAGAGTTGTTGGTCATTAGCCAAGACACTTCGGCCTATGGCGTTGATGTCAAATACCGCACCGGTTTCTGGGAAGGCCGCCCCGTCAAAACACGCATGCTCGAGTTGGTTCAGGCCTTGGGCGACATGGCGCAAAAACACGGTGCTTGGGTGCGTTTGCACTACGTGTATCCATATCCCAGTGTCGACGACATTGTGCCCCTCATGGCCACAGGCTTGGTCTTACCTTATCTAGACGTGCCTTTGCAGCACAGCCACCCCGATGTGCTCAAGCGCATGAAACGGCCCGCCAGCGGCGAGAAGAATTTAGAGCGCATTCAAAAGTGGCGCAAAATGTGTCCGCAGTTGGTCATTCGCAGCACCTTCATTGCGGGCTTTCCGGGGGAAACCGAGGAAGAGTTTGAGCACTTGCTCAACTTTGTGCGCGAAGCCCAAATTGATCGGGCGGGTTGTTTTGCCTACAGCCCTGTGAAAGGGGCTACTGCCAATGAATTGCCTGGCATGTTGCCTGAGGCTTTGAGAGAAGAGCGCCGCTCGCGCTTCATGGCCGTGGCAGAAGAAGTTTCTATTCAGCGCTTGCAGCAACGCATTGGTGCCAGCATGCAGGTTTTGGTGGACTCTGCCACCGCCATGGGCAAAAAAGGTGGCGTGGGCCGAACTTATGCCGATGCTCCCGAAATTGACGGCGTGGTACGCTTGCTGCCCCCCGAGAAAGTGAGCAAGACATACAAAGCGGGTGACTTGATTCGGGCGCGCATTGTAGGCGTTGAAGGTCACGACCTCATTGCGATACCGGTTTAACTTGAAAAAATATTGACGAAAAAAAAGCTGCCATGTGTGCAGCTTTGATTAAACTTGGTGCCCAGGAAGGGACTCGAACCCCCACGAAGTTACTCGCTAGTACCTGAAACTAGTGCGTCTACCAATTCCGCCACCTGGGCTCACAGGACAATAACAAAGGATTGTATATCAAAAAAATCAGCCAACCCTCTGGCGCTCTCGATGAAATCGAGGGCAGCGTGCAAGGCCATCGTGATGGTCATGGCTTCCTCATGCGTGACGATGGCGATGGTGATATTTTTTTACCGCCCAACGAAATGCGTGCGGTGTTGCACAAAGATCGCGTCAAGGTTCGCATTGTTCGGCAAGATCGCAAAGGCAGGCCAGAAGGCCGAGTGGTTGAAATCATTGAGCGACCGGCGCACCCCATCATTGGTCGTTTACTCAACGAAGGTGGCATCTGGATTGTGGCGCCTGAAGACAAGCGCTACGGCCAAGACATTCTCATTCCCAAAGTGGGCATTGGCGCAGGCAAGCCTGGCCAAGTGGTGGTGGTTGAACTCACAGAACCGCCCGCATTGTTTGGCCAACCTGTGGGCCGCGTCAAAGAAGTCTTGGGCGAGATTGATGACCCCGGAATGGAGATTGACATTGCGGTTCGCAAGTACAGTGTGCCGCACGAATTTTCTGCGGCATGTTTGGAATTGGCGCGCGAGTTGCCCGACAAAGTTCGCCCGCAAGATACCAAAGACAGAATCGATTTAACCGACATTCCCTTGGTCACCATCGACGGTGAAGATGCGCGTGATTTTGACGATGCGGTGTATTGCGAGCCTGCCAAAATTGGCAAGGCCAAAGGCTGGCGCTTGTTGGTGGCCATTGCCGATGTGAGCAACTATGTTCAAACCGGCAGCGCCATCGACATTGATGCATACGACCGCGCCACCAGTGTGTATTTTCCGCGCCGCGTCATTCCCATGCTGCCCGAAAAATTGTCCAATGGCCTGTGTTCACTCAATCCTGAAGTAGAGCGCTTGTGCATGGTGTGTGACATGCTCATTACAGCCAAAGGCGACATTCACGCGTATCAGTTTTATCCCGCTGTGATGTACAGCCATGCGCGCTTTACCTACACCGAAGTGGCCGCTATTTTGGCCAATACGCGTGGCCCTGAAGCCATCAAGCGCAAAGCACGTGTCAATGATTTGCTCAACTTGCACGATGTGTATCGCGCGTTGTTGGCATCGCGCGCAGTTCGCGGCGCTGTCGATTTCGAAACCACCGAAACCCAAATCATTTGCGATGACAACGGCCGTATCGAAAAAATTGTGCCGCGTGTGCGCACTGAAGCGCACCGCCTCATTGAGGAAGCCATGTTGGCAGCCAACGTGTGCAGCGCCGACTTTATTCAAAACAGCAAGCACCCCGGATTGTTCCGAGTCCACGAAGGCCCCACGCCCGAGAAAAAAGATTTGCTGCGCAACTACTTAAAGTCTTTGGGTTTGCCTTACACCGTGAGCGACGAGCCCAAGCCCAGTGAGTTTCAGCACATTGCACAGGCCACCAAAGAGCGGCCCGATGCGCAGCAAATTCACACCATGTTGCTGCGCTCGATGCAGCAAGCCATTTACACGCCCATCAACAGTGGCCATTTTGGCTTGGCGTATGAGGCTTATACGCACTTCACCAGCCCCATTCGCCGTTATCCCGATTTGCTGGTGCACCGCGTCATCAAAGCCATCTTGGCGCACAAAAAATACCAGCTGCCCGCCTTGCCCTTGCCGGGTGAAGCGCACGCCAAGTTGGCCAAGCGCTTGCAGAAAAACAAAGCGGGCGCGCAGATGGACGATGCACCGCGCATCAAAATGTCACCCGCCGAGCAGCAAGCTTGGGAGGCTGCCGGCTTGCATTGCAGCGCCAACGAGCGACGCGCCGATGAGGCCAGCCGCGACGTTGAGGCATGGCTCAAATGCAAATACATGCGCGAGCATTTGGGGGAGGAGTATTCTGGCGTGGTCACCTCGGCCACCAGCTTCGGAATTTTTGTCACCCTAGATACTTTGTATGTGGAGGGCTTGGTGCACATCACCGAGTTGGGCGGAGAGTATTTCCGCTTTGACGAAGCTCGCCAAGAATTGCGTGGCGAGAGAACTGGTATTCGCTATGCCATTGGCACCCGTGTGCAAATTCAAGTCAGCCGAGTCGACTTGGATGGCCGCAAAATTGATTTCCGCTTGGTCAACCCCGCCGAAGAGTTCAGTGCGCGACAAATCCGAGACAAAGGCATGGCCAAGTCTGGTGCTGAAGGCGCTAACGGCGCTAATGGCTCTAAAGGCAAACCCAAGTCTCGCCCCTTCAATGCCAGAAAAATGGACGGCATGGGTTCACCCAGCCGACATGGCAAATCGGGCCCTGCCGGCGCACCGCCTAAATCGGCAGGCAAGAAAAAATCGAGCCAAGCACGCAAATCTCGCCGTTGAATTGGCTGACCTCCGAGCGCCATCCATTCACACCCCCTTCATGACTTTTTTATTCAGGAGACAACTCGCATGACACACAGTTCCAAAATTGCCATCGTCACAGGCGCAGGTTCAGGTATTGGCAAAGCCACCGCATTGGCTTTGCTGAACGCGGGCTGGTCTGTTGTCTTGGCTGGCCGACGTGCGGCCAATTTGGAAGAGGTTGCGGCTGAGGCCAAGGCCACCAACCCCAATTTCAAAGTGCTAGCAGTGCCAACCGATGTCACCCAAGAAGACTCTGTGGCCAACTTGTTTGCACAGTGCGTCAAAACATTTGGCCGCGTCGATTTGCTGTTCAACAATGCAGGCGTGAGCACGCCCGCCATTCCATTGCCTGAGCTCAGTTTGGAAATGTGGAAGGGCGTGGTCGATACCAACCTCACCGGCATGTTCTTGTGCATTCGCGAAGCCTTCCGTGTGATGAAAGACCAAAAGCCCATGGGCGGTCGCATTATCAACAACGGCTCAATTTCGGCCACCACACCGCGCCCGTTTTCAATTGCCTATACATCCACCAAGCATGCCGTTTCGGGCTTGACCAAAACAGCTTCCTTAGATGGCCGTCAGTACGACATTGCGGTGGGCCAAATTGATGTGGGCAATGCAGCCACCCCCATGGCCATGAAGATGGCCAAAGGCGTGCCCCAAGCCAACCTCGAAATTAAAGCAGAGCCTTTGATGGATGTGGCCTTGGTTGGAACTTCTGTGGTTTATATGGCCAGCTTGCCGCTAGAAGCCAACGTGATGTTCCACAACGTGATGGCTACCAAGATGCCGTTTGCGGGCCGCGGATAAGTTCTGCCAGCTTGCCCGCCGTCAAGGTGGGCAAGCGCCATTCATCGGCCACTTCGCCATGTTCAAAAACGGCAGCGCAGGCGGCCTCAAATTCACCTAAACCTTGAGCCATGCGTGCGCCCAGCACGCCTGCCAACACATCGCCGGTGCCACCGGTGGCCAGGCGTGCATTGCCAGTGGGGTTGATCACGGGTGTAGTGCCTGCTTTGGCAATCACTGTGCCAGACCCTTTGAGCACCACCGTGCATTTCAAATCTTCAGTCAAAGTTTGAGCGGCATGCAGTCGGTTTTTTTGAACGTCCGTGCTGCTGGTGTTGAGCAATCTGGCCGCTTCCAAGGGATGCGGCGTGATCACGGTGTACCATTTTTTGGAAGCCCGAAGGCGCAGAAGGTCGCGCAGCCAAGGATCTTTGGCGATGGCATTTAGCGCATCAGCATCCAACACCAGGCATATGCTTTCTTGCAGCACTTTGGGCAATACTTGGCGAACCGCTTCGCCACCGCCGCAACCGCAAACGATGGCGCCTGTTTTTAAAATCAGCGCAGAAAAATGACGGTGCATGATCTCTGCCAAGCGGGGTGTTTGCAAAGCACGGCTTGTTCCGGATGACAAATAGCACGCCATGACTCGGCCCGCACCAGCATGCAGGGCCGCTGAAGCCGCTAGGTCAACAGCGCCAGTCATGCCCATGCCGCGCATGTCGACAGATTCGCCGCCAATGATGGCCACATCACCAAACGTGCCTTTGTGGCTGGCGTGCATCGGTTTTAAAGGGCTGCGTGAAGGGGAGTTTAAAAGTGCTGTTGCCTGCAAAGAAACCTGCAGGTCTTCACAGCCCAAAGTTTCTAACCATTGCGTGCCACATGCATCTCTGCCGTGCGCTGTGAAGCAACCTGGTTTGGCGGTGAGCAGTTGCAGTGTGTGTGTTGCTTGAATGTGAGTTGCTTGAATGTTCAAACCATCCGACTTGTTTTGAAATTGCCCCGTGTTGGCATTCAGACCCGAGGGCACATCCACGGCCAACACGTCTGCGCCCAACTGGTAAAGGCAGTCAATCCAAGTTTGCATGAGGGCTTCGGAGGGCGATAGAGAAGAAGTCGATGAAGTCGATGAAGCCGATCGAAGCCCAACCCCCAACATGGCATCGATGCACAAGTCTTGTGAGTCCAGCGTGCTGGGCAGCAGGGCTTGCACCGCAATGCCTAAAGCATTCAAACCCGTCAATGCGTTGGCTGCATCAGCGGGCCTTTTTAATTCAGGTTGCCAAAGAACCACACGCACTTGGCGCCCCCATTGATGCAGGTGCTTGGCCGCTTCCAAACCATCGCCACCGTTGTTGCCTGGTCCGCAGAAAACCCAATAGCAGGGTGCAAATGGTTTGATGGCCAGCGCCAATTTGGCCACAGCCAAACCAGCTTGTGCCATCAAACTGGGGCCCGAGTTGACTCGAGCCATACCCAGACTTTCAAGCTGGCGTGTCTGCGCTACATCGAACAATGCAAGCGGTTCTTGCCAGTTGATTTTTTTCAAGCGGGCCTCAAAGCCGATTCAATGGCCAAAGAGATATTCAGAATCTGGTCATCCTTCATGGGGCCTTGCCAAATCATCAGGCTGGTGGGTAATTCACCAGCATGGTGCATTGGCAAAGACAGCGCACAACCGTCCAACATGTTGACCACGCTGGTGTTGCG
>JAPLPO010000008.1 GCA_026400155.1 Burkholderiales bacterium
GCCCAGCCGCCGTCCATGTTCCAAGCCACGCCGCGAATGTTGTTGCCAGCGGCAGAGCAGAAGAACACTGCCAACTCACCCAACTCTTCAGGTGTGGTGAATTGCATAGAAGGTTCTTTCTCGCCCAACAACAACTCAGTGGCCGCTTGATTGCTCAAGCCCAGAGTTTCTGCTTTGGCGTCCACTTGTTTTTGAACCAAAGGTGTGAGCACCCAGCCAGGGCAAATGGCGTTGCAAGTGACGCCAGAGGTGGCGTTTTCCAATGCCGTCACTTTGGTCAGGCCCACAATGCCGTGCTTGGCGGCCACATAGGCCGATTTTTCTGCAGAACCCACCAAGCCGTGAACCGAAGCCACATTGATGATGCGGCCCCAGTTGGCTTTTTGCATGGCAGGCAGCACAGCGCGAGAGGCGTGGAAGGCGCTGGACAAGTTGATGGCAATGATGGCGTCCCAGCGCTCAACTGGAAAATTCTCGATGCGGGCCACGTGCTGAATACCTGCGTTGTTCACCAAAATATCGACGCGCCCAAACTTGTCTTCGGCAAACTTCACCATGGCTTCAATTTCGGCAGGCTTGGTCATGTCGGCGCCGTGGTAGGCCACTTGGGCGCCCAAGGCGGCTATCTCTGCCTCTGGTCCGGCGTGGTCGCCAAAACCGTTTAAAACAATATTGGCACCCTGTTTGGCCAAGGCTTTGGCAATGCCCAGGCCAATGCCACTGGTTGAGCCTGTTACGAGTGCGGTTTTGCCCTTGAGCATGGTGGTTCTCCGAATGAATTACGATGTGGAAAAGTGAATTATGGCGCGTCAATGCCCTTGGGGCTGATGGCTGTTGTCAAAAATTGAGAATCGAAGCTCTATATGTCAGAACTTGCACCTGAACTTGCCCTTCATCCTGTCCTTCATCCTGTCCTTGATTTTGTGTCGTGCCCCGACCAAAATGGCACGCACCGCATGGCCTATTGGTCATGGGGCGAATCGAGCGCATCGCATGTGGTGGTGTGTGTGCACGGCCTAACCCGACAGGGGCGCGATTTTGATTTGTTGGCTCGGGGCTTGGTGGCCTCTGCCAAGAAGGCCAATTTGCCGGCCATTCGGGTTGTTTGTCCCGATGTGGTGGGGCGTGGCCAAAGCGAGTGGTTGAAAGAACCCATGTCGTATCAATTTGCACAATACGCAGGCGACATGGCCGTCTTGCTGCAAAGGCTTCACACACAGCAACCCATTGAGCGCTTAGATTGGGAGGGTACCAGCATGGGCGGCGTGATTGGCATGTTGTTGGCTGCGCAGCCTTTGCCCACGCCTATCCGTCGTTTGGTGCTCAACGACATTGGGCCTGTGGTGTCGTGGGCCTCTATCTTGAATATGAAAAACTATGTGGGTCAAGTGGGTCGATTTCAAAGCTTGCAAGACGCGGCCAATGCCATGTGGGAAATTTCCAAATCTTTTGGGCCGCACACGCCAGAGGAATGGTTGGCATTGTCAAAGCACATGGTTAGAACATTGGAAGATGGCGCACTTGCTTTGCACTACGACCCTGCCATTGGGGTGCCAGTTCGCGCGGTAACGCAAGAGCAAGCGCTGGCAGGAGAGGCCGCCCTTTGGCAGGTTTACGATTTGATTGCATGCCCCACCTTGCTCATTCATGGCGCGCTATCGGAGCTGTTGAGTTTGAGTGCTGTGCAAGACATGCAACAGCGCGGCCCGCGAGCCCAAGTGGCCACCATTCAAGGCGTGGGTCATGCACCCACCCTCACGCACGAGGATCAAATTGACATCGTTCGGCGGTTTTTAGGGCTGTATGCATGACTGAAGGTGTCGATGATGTTCTCAACAGGGCCAGGGCATTTGCCGAGCCCTTTTTAGCGGGTGAGTCTTTAGACACCGGCGAGAACATCCTCGACCATGCCGATGCGGTTGTCGCTATTTTGAACACCATGAACAGCGGTAACGATGTGCAGGCCGCCAGCTACTTGGTGTACGCCTGTCCGCATCTGAGTCGGCCGCAAGAAGTGATTGCCAAAACCTTTGGCAATGAATTTGCTTTGCTTGCTGTAGAAACCACCAAGCTGATCGAAGTGCAGCGCATGTCGCGTGCTGCCACTTCTGCTGCGCAGTTGCAAAACGATCCGCGTTCGCAAACAGAAAATGTGCGCAAAATGCTGCTGGCTTTCAGCAAAGATTTGCGCGTCATCATGTTGCGCTTGGCCTCGCGTTTGCAAACGCTGCGCTATTTTGCAAGTGTCAAAAAAGAAGTGCCTGCGGTCTTGGCCAAAGAGTCTTTGCAAGTCTTTGCACCGCTGGCCAATCGCTTGGGTATTTGGGAAATCAAATGGGAACTGGAAGACTTGTCCTTCCGATATTTGGAGCCCGATACCTATAAAAAAATTGCCAAATTGCTGCACGAAAAACGCGTCGAGCGCGAACTGAATATGCAGCATTTGCGCGAGCAAGTGCAAACTGAACTGGCCGCACAAAACATTCGGGCGGTGGTTCAAGGCAGACCCAAACACATTTACAGCATTGTCAAAAAAATGCGCGGCAAGTCGCTCGATTTTTCGCAGGTGTTTGACATTCGGGCCATGCGCGTCATTGTGCCCAACGTGGCCGATTGCTATGAGGCACTCAGTTGGGTTCACTCGCACTATGCGCCCATCGTTTCTGAGTTTGACGACTACATAGCCAAGCCCAAAACCAATGGCTATCAATCTTTGCACACGGTGGTGCGCGACGATCAAGGTCGACCCATCGAAATTCAAATTCGCACGCAAGCCATGCACGATCACGCAGAGCACGGCGTGGCTGCGCATTGGGCCTACAAAGAGGCCGGTGCCAAAGGCTACGTGGGCGTCAGTGCCAACAGCGATTACGACGCCAAGATAGCGGTGCTCAGGCAGTTGTTGGCTTGGGAAAGGGAGATGTCCTCCGAGGCCACGCATGCCGGCCAAGCGGCAGAAGATGCTGCTTTGTTTGACGATCGCATTTACGTGCTCACGCCCAATGCCGCCATTGTGGAATTGCCCAAGGGTGCCACACCCATCGACTTTGCCTACACCGTGCACACCAACTTAGGCCACAGATGCCGCGGCGCCAAAGCCGATGGCGTGATGATTCCCTTGAACACGCCATTGCAAAACGGTCAAACTGTTGAGGTAAGCACGGTGAAGGAGGGCGGCCCCTCTCGCGATTGGCTTAACACAGAGTTGGGTTATTTGGTCAGCCACCGTGCCCGCGCCAAAGTGCGGGCTTGGTTCAATGCACTGATTACGGACGAGAGCATTGCCAAGGGGCGCGAGGCTGTTGAAAAGATTTTGCAGCGCGAAGGCAAGACGGCCATCAAGTTGGAAGACTTGGCTTCTGAATTGGGATTTAAGTCGGCCGAAGCGCTGTTTGAAATTGTGGGCAAAGACGAATACTCCTTGCGCAACATCGAGGTGTTTTTAAGACCACCAGAGCCTGTGATGCAGCCAGACGATTTTGTGCTGCTCAAAAAATCGCGTGCGGTGCCGGCCAAATCGCAATCGGGTGTGTTGGTGGTGGGAGTCGATTCTTTGCTCACGCAGTTGTCCAAATGCTGTCGCCCTGCGCCGCCCGATGCCATCAGTGGTTTTGTCACGCGCGGCAAGGGCGTGAGCATTCACCGAGACGACTGCCGCACTTTTCAATCGCTGCTGGCCAAGCATGGCGAGCGGGTCATAGAGGTGCGCTGGGGTGTGCAAAAAGTGGGACAAAATTTGGTGTATCCGGTTGAGGTATCGGTGGCGGCCTCAGACCGTCAAGGCCTGCTCAGAGACATTTCTGAGGTCTTTGCCAAGGAAAAAATGAACGTGGTGGGTGTTCAGACGCAGTCGGTGAAGGGCACCGCCTGGATGACCTTCACGGTAGAGGTGGCCGATGCGTCCCTCTTGAAAAAAGTCATGCAGAGTGTGAAATCGGTCGCGGGAGTGAGCTTGGTCAAGCGCAATTAGGCTGGCTTTGTAGTGAAATTGGCCTATTTTTTGATGCTACAATGCGGGCTGAATTTGTAGGCGCGTAGCTCAGCTGGTTAGAGCACCACCTTGACATGGTGGGGGTCGTTGGTTCGAGTCCAATCGCGCCTACCAAATCATCCGTAACTGGTTGATTTAATTGAAGTTTCAGGCCTCGCGGCGAAGCGGTGTTTTGTTTTCACACATTGTGATCTACGGAGACCGATCGATGCCCACTTCACTTAACGTCACCCCCGTTTCTTTCCACAAGGGTCAGAAACGGATAAACCTTCGAGCAGCCCTCGAAACACAACAATACAAGACATCCTCGGTCGAAATGACCTTCGGTGAACTTGCGCGTGCCTATCTCGCAGTCCACTACAACGGAGCTGATATGCAACTGCGTAAATGGATCGACCTGCTGAACAACCGAAGCGCCTGGGAGGTTGGCGTAGAAGAGCTCGCGCTCGCCGGTATCGCCATGATCGATAACGGTTACGCACCAGGCACAGTCAACAGAAATTTCTCGCAAATAGGCAGCGTCTACCGCTGGGCCAAACAACAACGGCTAACACCCGTAGGTTTTATCTCGCCCACACTCTCTCAACATCGCTACGAAGAGTTGATGCGCCATATTTTTATTTCCGATGAAGAAGTACAAAGACTCATCGACGGCGCTGCAGCTCACGAAGATCGACGCTTCCAAGTGTTGATCAGGCTTCTCGCAGAAACAGGCTGCCGCTTCAGCGAAGTTGCAGAGCGCAGGTGGAAAGATTTTGATCTGGAGGCATGCTCAATAGAAGTACTTCACACCAAAACCAAGAGGGCAAGAATGATGTTTTTTAGTCAAACAACGTCCGAACTCATTCAACGCGTTTGGATAAGTCGACCACCTGGTGAATTACTGTTCGAGAGCAGGCGCACAAAGGGCGCAGTGCTGACTTATAGGAAACCTTGGAATAAATTAAGAAAAGCCATTGGCCGCGAGGACTTCAACATGAACGATCTGCGACACCACCGAGCCAAACTCTTACTCGAGTCAGGAAGCACACTGGCCGTTGCCTCTCAAACGATTGGTAACAGCAGTCTGATTCTCTACAGACGTTACGGACACCTGGAATCTCAGGCCATGCAAGCCGCTGCAAAAGCAAGTTGGAGATAAATCATGAGCAGAGTTAAAGAACTAAACCGAGCAATTTTGTGTCTTGCAAATCAACCAATCAAAACGCGCAGCAAGTGTTTTTTGAGTGACTGCCAAAATAATTGGGGTCAGATCAACATTAATTTCCAATCAAAGTGGAGAAAGGCTAAGGGGGCTTCCTCATACTGGAGTACCAGAAATCGTTCAGCCCCCTTAGCCTTTCTCCACTTTGATTGACCAAATTAATGTTGATCTGACCCCAATTATTAAAACGGGTACTGGCGGGGGGTGGTTTGAATGGTGATCCAGCGCAGTTCGGTGAACTCGTTTATACCGGCCTTGCCGCCAAAGCGGCCGTAGCCGCTGCCTTTTACGCCACCGAAAGGCATTTGAGCTTCGTCGTGCACGGTGGGGCCATTGACGTGGCAAATGCCTGAGTCAATTTTGCGGGCCACGTTGTAGGCACGTGCAATGTCGCGGCCAAACACACTGGAAGACAAGCCGTACTCGTTGTCGTTGGCGCAGGCAATGGCTTCTTCAACACCCTTTACACGCACAATGGCCTTGACGGGTGCAAAGCTTTCTTCGCGGTAAATGCGCATGGCAGGAGTGACGTTGTCTAGCAGGGTGGCGGGCATGAGTGTGTCAGTTGATTTACCGCCACACACCAACTTGGCGCCTTTGGAAACGGCGTCATCAATCAGGTCGTTGCAATGCGACACGGTGTTCATGCCAATGACACTGCCCAGCACCACTGGCTCGGGTTTGCGGGGGTCGCCCAAGGGCAAGCTTTTGGCTTTTGTGGCAAAGCGTTTAACAAACTCATCGGCAATTTTTTCGTCCACCACAATGCGCTCGGTGCTCATGCAAATTTGGCCGCTGTTTGCAAAGCTGCCAAAGGTTGCGGCGTTCACGGCATCGTCAATGTCGGCGTCGTCCAAGATCACCATGGGGGCCTTGCC
>JAPLPO010000086.1 GCA_026400155.1 Burkholderiales bacterium
CGAGCAGCAATGATTGATCCAACGCGCTGAGTTGCCACCATGGAGTGCGTCAATCACCCGGTCTTCATCAATTTGAAAGTAAAAGGTGTGATTTGGATCTTTGGGATCATGCGGATGACGGTCTTCGGCTTCTTGTGCCGAGATAATTTCGCCAACGTACTCAATGACGATGTCGCCTTTTTCAATGTCTTGCACAGCAAACACACCTTTGCCGTGAACACCTGATTTTCGAACTTGAATTCTTCTTTTGGAAGATTTCGGTGAATCATTAGATGAGTTTGAATTTTTCATCCAATGATGTTGCCAGAAATTCTGTGAAACACCCTCGTTGGCAATGGTGTGCGAAAAATATTTGACCGTCGATTGTCACAAATATTTCATACCAATGAAATGTTTTTGAAACTCCAGAGCGACATCATCAACTTCCAAGTTAATACAACTTGGAGCACATGATGAAAGAATTGCCAAACCCCACATTTCCCATTTCGCAGATTGCTTTGCCACGGGGGTCACTTCATCAAAGCCCTCAAAATCAAGATGTTGCCAGCTGCCCAAAAGTTTCGAAATCTCCCATCGAAGTTAGCTGGGCTCAGCATCAAGATGAAGTAAGGGAAGCCCAAAGACTTCGCTATGAAGTGTTTGCAAACGAAATGGGCGCTCGCTTGCCAGACACATTGGCGGGACATGATATCGATTTGTTTGACGATTATTGTGAGCACCTTTTGGTTCGCGATGGCGACACACGAACGGTCATTGGAACTTACCGAGTTTTGACACCTGCGCAAGCCAAACGCGTAGGCGGTACCTACACGGATACTGAATTTGATCTCACTCGCCTGCGGTTCATGCGAGAACGGATGGTTGAACTAGGCAGAAGTTGTGTGCATGCCGACCATCGCCACGGCGGCGTGATTTTGGCGCTTTGGGGCGCTCTGTTCGAGTTCATGTCACGCAATCAACTGGACACCATGATTGGTTGTGCAAGCATTCCCATGTTGCACAACGGCATTGTGAGTGGCGATGCCGCTGCAAGCATTTGGAGACAACTGTCCAAAACCAACTTGGCATCGATTGAATTTCACGCTCGCCCCCGTTTGCCCTTGCCCATTGAAGAATTAGATTCACACATGCCGGTAGAGCCGCCAGCGCTCATTAAGGGCTATTTGAGACTCGGTGCCAAAATTCTTGGCGCACCAGCATGGGATCCAGATTTCAACACGGCAGATTTGCCCATGTTGATGCAAGTGAAGGATTTGCCCCTACGGTATCGCAAGCATTTTGTGGGGGCATGATGATGTTCAAAGATGTTCAGGAATTCATGCCCGGCGAAAGCCAAACAGTGCGGCACTACCGTGCCATCTTCATTTCTGATTTGCATCTTGGAACGCCTGGCTGCCAAGCAGAAGCCTTGCTAGAGTTTTTAAGAACACACACCTGCGATACCTTGTATTTGGTAGGAGACATTATTGATGGTTGGCAGCTAAGACGAAAATGGTTCTGGCCGCAAGCTCATAACGATGTGGTTCAGAAAATTCTTAGAAAAGCTCGCAAAGGTTGCCGTGTTGTTTATGTACCTGGCAATCACGATGAGTTTGCTCGTGACTTTCTAGACCATTCATTTGGTGGTGTTGAAGTGGTCGAGCATGCGGTGCATGTGACGGCAGATGGAAAAAAACTGTGGGTCATCCATGGTGATTATTTTGACGGTGTCATCCAATTTGCCAAATGGCTTGCCTATGTGGGCGACACCTTGTATGAGTGGGCACTCAAGGCAAACCGTCACTTGAATTACATGCGTGGTCGATTTGGCTTACCTTATTGGTCACTTTCTGCCTACTTGAAGCTCAAGGTCAAAAAAGCCGTTAATTTCATCTCTGATTTTGAAGTGGCCGTTGCACGCGAAGCAAAAAAATTAGGTTACGACGGGGTGGTTTGCGGGCATATTCACCATGCCGAAATTCGAAATATCGATGGTGTTCTCTATTGCAACGATGGCGACTGGGTGGAAAGCTTGAGCACCATGGTAGAGCATCACGATGGCCGTTTGGAAATCTTGACATTCGACCCTTTCTCAGAAACGAAAATTGCCATTAAAACGACTGCACTGGTGAATGCATGAAACTTGTCCTGGTGACAGATGCCTGGCAACCGCAAGTGAATGGCGTGGTTACTTCACTGGTGGAATTGGTGAAAGAACTCAACTTGGCTGGACATACCGTAGAGGTGATTCACCCTGGCATGTTTCAAACGAAGCCATGCCCAGGCTATGCAGGCATTGATTTGGCTGTCAAACCCAAGAACCAACTTCAAAATTTATTGAAGTCCATGGCGTTTGATGCCATTCATTTGGCCACCGAGGGGCCTTTGGGGTGGGCAGCCAGAAGTATTTGCCAAAAAAACAAGTGGTTCTATACAACGGCCTATCACACGCGATTCCCAGAAATTTTGAAAGCTGCTCTGAAATTGCCATTGTGGGTAGGCTATGCCATTTTCAAGCATTTCCATCGCCACTCGGCGGGTGTGATGGTGCCAACCATCGGCGTACTCAATTTGTTGTCTAAGCAGGGGTTTAGAAATTTAAAGCCATGGACCCATGGCGTTGATGTCAACTTATTTGACTATTCGCATGAGCCTGCAGCGTATCCGCCATTGGCGCACTTAAAGCGCCCCTTGGCTATTTTTGTGGGCCGTGTTTCCTATGAAAAGAACATCGAAACATTTTTGAAGATGCCTTTTGAAGGATCAAAAGTTGTTTGTGGTGTGGGCCCATTGGAGGCAGATTTGAAAAAGAGATACGCAGGAATCACATGGCTAGGTTTGTTGCCGCGGCCAGAGCTTGCGCGGGTATACAGCACAGCGGATGTGTTTGTTTTTCCAAGCCGCCACGAAACTTTCGGATTGGTCATGCTAGAAGCCATGGCATGCGGCACACCCGTGGCGGCTTTTCCTGTTGATGGGCCCCAAGAAGTTCTTTTAAATCACCAGACTGGGGTGATCAAAGGAGGGGTGCTGGGAGATGATTTGGCCGCTGCGACGCAATCGGCCTTGAATATTCCCAGATACTTGGCAAGAGAACGCGCCATGGAGTTCAGCTGGGAAAAATCGAGTACCTCGTTCATTGAGAATTTAGTGTCGGCAAAACCAATTGCTTGGTAATTGCGGGACATCAGATTCAATTTAACGCTTTGCAGGCGCCGACAATCGCCTCAAATCTTCTTCAGAGAGCAACTCGAAAACTCTGACCACTTTCTCTAAACCAGAAACCTGGCTGGTGCTCACCAAATCGGTGACACGCTTTGCTTCTTCGTTGGTCAGGCGCCCCATCAAATACACGATGCCACGCTCCACCACAATGTGCACCGCAGACGAGTGGACGTCCTTGGCTTGAATCAATAGAGTCCTAATCTGCCCATTGATCACAGTGTCTTTGGCGCGTTGTGTCAATGAACTGACTGGGCTGATGGCTATTTCATTGATCACAGATTTAACATTGTCTTGGCTTTTTACGAATCTCTCGGCCAATGCTTTTTCGGATTCATTGCTGACTTCGCCGGTTAAAAGTACCAGCCTGTTGTAGCTGTGAACGCGAACATTGGTATTTTTAGACAAGATACTTCTCAAACCAGATGCAGATCGAAGTTCAATGGCCTCATCTTCTATTTGGATGCCAGCGGTCCTTCTGTCAATAACAGCTTTGCCAGCCAATGCAGCGCCGCCAAGGACCAATGGTGCACATGCAGAAAGCTGGAATGATGCTATTAGGCAAAGTACACAGACAAATCTTGTGAAAGAAATGGTGTTGATCAATGTTGGGGCATATTTTTTCATAACGTTTAACTGACGACTGTTTTAAATTTTTGGAAAAAGCAAATCAGGCAAGGCCATCACCCAAATTGGAAACCAAGAAATAAGTACGGTACCTATGAAAATTGCCAAAAGAGCAGGCAAGACGGATTGCATGACTTCCTTCAAACTTTTCTTGAAAACAGCACTTGCAAAATAGATATTCATGCCAGCAGGCGGACACAGAAATCCCATTTCTAGATTTGCAAGAAAAATGATGCCAAAGTGAATCGGGTCAATACCGTAACTCATGGCCAAAGGAAGTAGCAGCGGTACCAGGACGATGATGGCTGCATAAATTTCCATCAGTGCACCCGCAAAAAACAAAAAGATGTTCAACGCCAATAAAAAAACGTATTTGTTTTGGGTAATGCCCTGTACCCATTCCGATGCCATGTCCGGTACCCCAACGTCGATCAAATAGTTGGTTAATCCAAGTGCCATGCCCATGATCAGGAGAATGCCGCCAATGATTTGGGCAGACTGAACCAAACAATGTATGAACTTTTGAGAATTCAATTCACGGTGTATGCCCCACTGTGTCACAAGCGCATAAACGACAGTCATGGCCGCACCTTCGGTGGGTGTGGCCAGCCCTGATATGAGGGAGCCAATTGCCACCAAGGGTGCCAGCAACTCCCATTTGGCGTTCCACAGAGCCTGCTTCAAAGGGATGTTTTCAAATGTCTGAGATGGGACGTTGTTAAAAATTCTCTGTGCAATTGATGTCCTGCCAGTACCTCGCAAAAATCCACCAAAGACCACCAAACACACAATCATCAAGATTGCAGGTACCAAGCCTGCGACAAACATGGTATTGATTGGTACGCGGGCCATGATGGCATACATGATGAGAGGTACTGACGGTGCTAGCAGAACACCCAAAGAGCTGGCGCTGGTAATCAAACCAATTGATTTAGATTCTGGATACCCGACTTTCAAAAGCAGGGGTAACATCAAGCCGCCCAAAGCAAGAATGGTCACGCCACTACCGCCTGTTAAGGCGGTAAAGCAGCTGCACAAACAGGCAACAGCAAAGATGCTGCCGCGTTGCCCTGAACCAAAAAATGCCGTGAACAATTGGCTCAGTCTTCGTGCGGCCTGTGTGTTGGCAAAAATCAATCCAGCCAGGGTGAAAAGGGGCAGTGCGGGGAGTGACGGGTTGACCGTTATTTGGTAGTGCGAAAGAGACAAGGAGGCCAAAGGAATGTTTTCTGAAGAAAACAAAATCCAGGACAGGCCGGCCAGAACCAAGAAAATAGGTCCTCCCAAAATCAGCAAGCAAAGCAAGAAGAAACTGGCCATGGTTGTAGAGATGGTGGCATCGACCAGCCACGCATTGAAAGGCACCACCATGAACCAAACAGCCAGCATGCCCGCCCATTGAATAGACCAATGGTCATGCCACTTTTGACCCAATTGAATGGCAAGCGCGCAAAATCCCAACGGAAGAGTGCATAAAAAGACCCAGGTGGGCACGCCATAAGCAATGACTTGACCAGATTCAATCTCTGACATCACCAGGTCATGACTTCCCAGCGCAAGAACACCACACAAAAGGCTTGACGATAAAAAGACAAATGCGCGCGCTATTTTTTGCGGAAGGGGGCTTCGAAACTCTTTCCAAAGGGACCCCAAGCTTGTTAGATGTCCTGTTCGTTCAGCGTACACGGCACCTGCCAAAGAGAACAGCAATCCCAAGTGTTGAACCACCACAGGGGCATTTTCAATGCCGCTCCCTTGAACGGGGCGCATTAGCACTTCAATGAATGGAATCAATACCATGCCCAGCAAAGCCGCCGCGGCAATGCTTGAATCCCAAGCCCTCAGCCTAGCGATGGCACGATCCAAAAATTCCATCATGGTGTTTTTTGATTTCGGAAGGTCTTCAAGTGCATGAAGACTTCATCAAAGGTATCGGCAGGTACCATTTTTCCACGAATGCGCGGGTAAAGCGACTCACTGAGGGTCTGCCATTCCTTCATTTGCGCCGCATTGGGCTTGTTGACCTGCAGTCCGCGCTTCTTCATGGCTTCAACGGCTTCTTCAACTTCTTTGCGTGCCTGCATCCGAATCACGACGCCAGCTTTGTCGGATGAGCTTTTCAATGCACGTTGCATCTCTGGCGTCATGTCGTCCCAAGATTTCTTGGTCATGACAAAGGCGCCGACAATGGGGGCCCAATTGATCTCAAGCATGTGTTGAGCAGAGTTATAGATTTGTGATGCCAAAGCAAAATAAGGCGTAGAAGGAACAACGTTGATCATGCCCGTCTGAATAGATGGCAAGATATCTGTTGGCTCTAAGGGCACAGGTGTATAGCCAAGACTTTTCATGATTTCTTGTTGTTCTGCTTCAGCACCCCAGGCAAAAAACTTCATCTTTTTGTAATCATCAGGGCTGAAAGCGGCTTGTTTTGAAAAAAAGCGCACCCATCCAGCATCTCCCCAAGCTAAAACAACATAGCCTTTCTCCATGAACTTCTTCTCCATGTTGGGGCGCATTTTTTCTCGCACATAGTCCAACTCTTCCCAGGAGCGAAATGCCAAAGGTAAATTTTGCAATGCAGCAATCGAAGGTTCAATTTCACGCAGACCAACCACAGACAGCAAGGATGCTTGCAACTGTCCAATTCGCATTCTTCGAACCATTTCAGCTTCGCCACCTTGGCTGCCGTCTGTGAACACGTTGAAGCGTGATGGCCCAGACTGACTTTTCTTCCAAGATTCACCAATTTCCATCAGTTGGCGGTGATACAGAGAATTTTTGGGAACCAGTGAGCCAATTTTCAATTGTGGATCGGCAGCGAGTGATGCCAAGGGTGAGAGGGCTGTCAGCGAGAGGCTCAAAGAGATTGCTGTACGCCTTGTGATCATTGAACTCATGGTAGATGTATCATGTTAAAAATAATTATCGACGTTGTCCAAAAGCCATTTGGCTCTGCGCCGCATCACTGTGTTGGTCAAATCAGTTTGTCGTTCAGAAACTTCAATCGCCTGCTGGAGCAGCAATATAAAAGCTTCTTTATTTCGTGTTGCAACAGCCCAGTTTTCGGCCTTGGAAACCATGGGTGCAATTTGATCTGAGCGCCATTGGATACTGAGATCAAAATATTTTTCAGCAACTTCAGGTTTGGCATTGGGTTTTGCCAATTCGAGCGTCCCCATCATGCTGGCCAGCGCGCCTTTGTCAAACTGGGGTTGGGACTGCCATGCCAGTTCAGCCAATCTGATGACCTGTGGTAAATCGGCCACCAAATCTGGCGAGTCCTTGGACAGTGAGATAGCGCCTGCCCATGATGTCATGACCCAGTAAACCAGTCCAACGTGCTCACTGGCCAGTTTTTGCGCTTTGTCAGTTGATTCACGCTGAAGTTGTAGTTCCAGTAATGGGTAATTGGAACGAAGTGTTCTCCAGCCCGTGTTTTTGGCCCGCATCAACATCTTGGCAGCGCGTGTTCTCAATTGGGTGGCTTTCTGAATGCTGTCAGATTCAACTCGGTCTGCTTCATCCATGAGAAAAACAAAGGCATATTGTGTAAACCCGCGAGTGACAGATTCAGCGAGCTTGACGTGGTCAGGAATTTCTTCCAGCAAAGTTTCTGAAATTTTCAAGTGGTAGGCACTTGCGTGCATGAGCAACTCAAGATCGTCGTCTGCTGCACTTGTTTCTTTAGAAAGTACATCGCCTGCATTGCGCAGCAATTGTTGTTGGATAGAACAAGCTGATAAGAAAAAGAGAGAAAAAGTGCCAGCAAGAAGAAATAGACAGAGTCGCAAGTATCGTTTCATCAAACTAGCACCTTTTGCACATTAACTGTTTTGATTGGACATTTGAAGCAACGCCAATTTGGCTTCATCGCCCAGTCTTTCAACCTTGGCTAAAAATGCGTTGTACACAATCAGGCAAATCAATGCGGTGCCAATGCCAATGGCAGTGGCAAGCAAAGCGGTCCCGATGCCTGCACTCACACCTTGTGGATCTGAAATGCCAGATTTCGCAAGTGCAGTGAAGGTGTCAAAAATTCCCAAAATGGTGCCAAGCAGACCCAATAAGGGCGCAGCAGTGACAATGGTATCCAACACCCAAAGGTGTTGATTCAATTGATGCTGAACTCGAATGAAGGCCTGCTCTGCAACATCGTCTGCCACTTTTTGACTGGCAGATGCTTGCAGTCCATTGGCGAAAGCATGCGCAACGACCTCGCCTACATCGCCTTTTTTAAAATCAGGCAATGCAGACTTGGTGCTTAAGGCTTGCAACAGACTTTTGATTTGCCGATTAGCGTGCGTGTAAAAAATCGTGCGTTCGATGGCCAAAAAAACAGCCAATCCCAACGCAAAATAAAGAAGATACAAGGACGCATCGTGCAACAAAATCATCATGCTAATTGCCTTAGAAGTCGGAACGCAGGGTTACGCTGGCAAAACGGGGTGCACCAATGTTGTAGCTTGGATTCGAACC
>JAPLPO010000192.1 GCA_026400155.1 Burkholderiales bacterium
AAAACATCTTTGCCGACGCCCGATTCACCCGTTAAAAGCACGGTAGCGCCAGTGCCTGCAACCCGCTCGCAGCGGTTTTTAACGGCAAGAATTGCCGGATCGGAGGCAATTATTTCCCCATCGGCTCCAGTTTTTGCCGCGGGAGGGCTGGGGTGATGGCGCGCAATCACCTCCAACAATTGTTGGGGCATGAAGGGCTTGATCAGAAAGTCGCGGGCGCCGCCTTTGAGCGCTTGTACGGCCAATTGGGTATCGGCATAGGCGGTCATGACCACCACGGGAAGCTGGGGGTGCTTTTCTCGGGCTTGGGCCAACAGCTGCAATCCGTTCATGCCGGGCAGACGGAAATCGGTCACCAACATTTGCTCTACTTCAGGGTCAATGGCAGGCAGTGCATCTTCGGCGCACTCGAAGGCCACGTGGTCTACGCCGCCCAAACGCAGCGTGACGCTGATGGCCTCGCGCAGGTCGGTGTCGTCTTCAACTAGGAGAATTTGAAACGGGTTCATGGGTTAGTCGATGTTGACGGTGTAGACAAAGGTCAGGTTAAAAGTTGGCCATGCTGGGCAAGGCCACCACAAAAAGCGCGCCGCCCTCGGCTTTGTTTTGCGCGGTAATTTCACCCCGGTGGCTGCGAATGGCATTCTGTGCAATTGCAAGTCCTAGGCCAGTGCCTGTGACGCGGTTGGTGGCAAAGGGCTCGAACAATCGGGGCAGCATGTCTTCGGCAATGCCAGGGCCATTGTCTTCGATGCTCAGTTGGCCCCGCAAATGGTCGGCTTGGGTTTGAACCACAATGGTTTGACCTGGGCTAGAACACTGAATAGCGTTTTCCAAAATGGCAATGAAGGCGGACACCACGGTGGGGCGCTCGACGCTCACCATGCAGTTGTCTGCTTTCAAGCTGACCGACAAATCAATGTGTTTTTCTTGAGACAGGCCTTCCAAGGTTTGCAGGGCCTCGCTGACCAACTCGTCTAGGGCAATGATTTGAGTTTTGTGGGGGCGGGCCCTTACAAACTGCAGCATTTCACCGGCCATTTTTTCGAGGTGAATCAGTTGGTTTTGCAGTTTTTTGGCAAAGCTAACCCTGTCTTGCAATTCGAGTTCTTCGTTGCAAAGGTGCGAGGCATACAGAAGCGCGGTAGACAAAGGCGTTCTAAGTTGGTGCGCAATGCCGGCCGACATTTTGCCCATGGCGGCCAAGCGGTCTACCCGCTCGTTGTCTTCCAAGGTGCGCAAGTTGGCTGTGATGTCTTGAATTTGAATGACGCTGCGCAGGCCCTCTTGCACGCGCTGGGCTTGCAGGGTGCGCAGGCCCTCAGATGAGTTGACATGAAATTCATCAGGCCCATGGCCAGGCTTCCAACTAACAGGCGTGGCCCACGCCTCTCCTGTTTGAAGCCCTGGCACCAATTGCTGTGCCGCTTGATTGAAATGGCTAATTTTGTCGTTTTCTATCAGCACCACGGCTGCGGGCAAGGCGTTGAGCAACACGTTGAGGCGCTCGTTGGCTTGAAACAGGTCGGCACTGAGGTCTTCAACTTTGCGGCTTAAAGCGGCGTACTGCTGCTCTAGGGCTTGCGAGGCCTCGACAAAAAGCTCGAACGCTCCGGCCAAATCGCTGGCTTGGGCGGGCGGTGTTGCTTTTTCTGAATTAGCCATCTTTGAATCTTTTGTTAATTTATCTGTTCGGAATTGATAATAAAAGTAAGATTGTGCTCAAAGTGAAGGCATTGTTGATTTCAACGTTGCTGTAATCCAATATACCGCAATTTAAATGAGGGCCATACCCCCACTAGGGTGCCGCCCAGATATGCAATGAACATTCTCCTGATTGAAGACGACGAGCAGATTGCGGACTTGGTGGTATCGGCTTTCGAGGTGGCCGGTGTCAAAACGCAAGTTGAAAAAGATGGATTTAGAGGCCTTCGAACTGCCTTGCAACTGAACTTCGATGCCATCTTGCTGGACGTGGCCTTGCCCCTGATGGATGGTTTTCAGGTTCTGGAAGAAATTCGCCGCAACAGTTTGAACACACCCGTGATCATGCTAACAGCCTCCATCGATTTGCCCGATCGCTTGAAGAGTTTTGAAAAAGGGGCTGACGATTATTTGCCCAAGCCCTTTTACATGGAAGAGTTGATTGTTCGGGTGAAGTCCATGATCAACAACAAAAGAGGCAAAGTAGAAATGACCTTGGTTCAGGGCGATTTGGCGCTGGACCGTTTTACGCGTGTGGCTACTTGGCAAGGTGAGAAAGCCACTTTGACACAACGTGAATATGTGCTCCTGGAGTGCTTGATGATGTCGCCAGGTCAAATTTTTTCACGCGAGCAAATTTTGAAGCAAGTTTGGAATGTTGATTTTGATCCGGGCACCAATGTGGTTGATGTGTCTGTGCAAAGACTGCGCAAAAAACTTTCCAATCCCAAACCAGATTCTCCCATCGCATTTCCCATTGAAACCATTCGGGGCGTGGGTTACCGATTTAGAGCGCAGTCTTAAATTCAGCTCAAATCATGTGGCGCTCATTTCGGCTGAAGTTTTTCATCACCACCACACTGCTGATTGTTCTGTTTGCAATCATCACCAGGGTCAATGTTAGAACCTCTTCTAGCCAACCTATTCACGAACTGTTGTATTCGAATTTTGCAAGCTTTTTGCAACTCACCATCAAGGCTGAGGAAGTCAAAGTTCAAAACGACAAAACCACATTGACAAGTGTGGTCACGAATGAGTATGCCCA
The DNA here is from genome assembly GCA_026400155.1 of Burkholderiales bacterium. Lineage (GTDB taxonomy): Bacteria > Pseudomonadota > Gammaproteobacteria > Burkholderiales > Burkholderiaceae_C > Limnohabitans_A. Next base: position 2,750 of record JAPLPO010000192.1, read on the forward strand.
AAGAGTTCAGCGCGATATTGAGAAATACTTTGCCGACTTGAGTGATTTCAATGCATGGGTTTGGTTTAGCGACTCTGCCAGTGAACAACAAATTCAGATGATGCAAGGCCTGCAGTGGCGAAAACTGCAAATCGCTTCTGAACACGAAACTTTAGAGCTGGCTAAAACCAACGCAAGCGGTTTAGATTGGGTGCTGTTTAAAGTTTCTTTCCAAGATCAATATGTGGTCACGGCCGTCAATGCCAATGCATTTCAAATGCGATTCAGCGCCATCATGGATGCCAGAGACAGCATTTTGAATTCTATGTGGCCCGTCTTACTTTTGTACATTGCCTTGTGCACATGGATTTTGACGGAGTGGGTGCTGCGGTCTTTGAGGAACTTGCAACTCAAATTCCAAGACATTGAATTGCAGTCCAGCAAAGCTGTTCTTTCCGAAAAAGATTTTGATCGGGAGTTTGAAAGCTTCGTGGGTTACTTCAACGATTTAATCAAACGACTTCGATTTAATTTTGAACAAGCGTCTCGGTTTTCCAGCGATGCAGCCCATGAACTTCGCACCCCTCTCACCGTCATTCGGGGTAATTTAAAGCGCTTGCTCAACAGAGCGCCCGACAACAGCGTTGAACAAATTCAACTGTCCATGCTGTCAGATGAGGTAGAGCGCTTGATTTCTATCACCAACAAGTTGGTGCTGTTGTCGCAAGCGGATGGCCGCAACTTCAAACTCGACATGCAAGAAATAAAGTTGATTGACGTGATTGGCATTCTGAGCGAGGACATTCAAAGCCTGGTGCCAGACATTCAATTTAAATTGAATGTTTCACCGCACATCAAAATTTTGGCCGATCACAATTTGTTTCAGCAGCTGTTGAACAACTTGATGAGCAATGCTGTGAAATACACATCACCCGATGGCACCATCGTTTTCGAAGCCAAGGTGATTGACAACATGGTTGAGTTTTCTTTGGCCAACACCACCTATTTGTCTCTGGATGGCCTTGACGATCGGGTCTTTCAGCGCTTTTACAGGCACCTCGATGAAGCCGATTCAAGTCGCCAATTGCCCCGAGGCGATGGGCTGGGGCTTAGTTTGTGCCAAGAAATTGCTAAAGCCCACGGCAGCTTCTTGACGCTTGAAAAGGGGCCAGACAATTGGGTCAAATTCAAATCTCATTGGAAAATGGCTTGATTAAAAACTTGTATTCATACATTACAGCTGTGTAATGCTTGGTTTTGATCAGTGAAAATTTGAAACAATGTGATTACATATGGAGGCACTGACCTAATTGGATGCTCCCAAAACTCTCTCTCCAGATCGCGATGCTGTCGTTCTGTCGATGGGTGGTTCCGGCGCGGCAAACTCAAACACACCATTGGGTGTGGTTGATTCCTTGCGCGAACGGTTCCTAGCCCTCTCCACCAATCAACGTTTGTTCATGGGCCTAGGCTTTGCAGGCTTGGTTTTGGCCTTGGGTGTTGTTTTTTCAGCAGGGAAAAGCAACCAAGACTACCGAGTGTTGTTTTCAAACGTCAGCGAAGGCGATGGTGCAGCCATCATCACGGCACTTCAGCAAATGAATGTGCCCTACCAATTTACCGAGGGCGGTGGCGCTATCACGGTGCCTCAAGGCTTGGTCTATGAAACTCGCCTGAAGCTGGCAGGACAAGGCTTGCCCAAGGCTGGCAATGTGGGGTTTGAGCTGCTTGAAAACCAGAAATTTGGCACCAGCCAGTTTGTAGAGCGCGTCAATTATTTGCGCGGCCTTGAAGGCGAGCTGGCCCGCAGTGTCAGCTCATTGGGTCAAGTCAAATCGGCGCGGGTGCATTTGGCAGTGCCCAAGCCCTCTGCCTTTGTGCGTGAACAAGAGCGGCCCACAGCCTCCGTCATTCTCACTTTGCACCCTGGTCGCATGTTGGACAGCCCTCAAATTGCAGCCATTGCCAGATTGGTCAGCTCTGCCGTTCCGGGTATGCGCGTGCAAGAAGTATCGATCATGGACACCGAGGGCGGCATCTTAGGCAACAGCGCCGCACGCCAAGAGGGGCTCGATCCTTCGCAACTTAAATACACCTCCGAATTAGAAGCCGCACTGAACCGTCGAGTGGCTGCCATTTTGGAACCACTGGCTGGCAAAGACGGCTTCCGCGCGCAAGTAACGGTCGATTTGGACTTTGACGAGCGCGAGCGCACGTCGGAGACATTCGGCAAAAACTCCCCACCCGACAAAGCCATTCGCAGCCAAATGTCCATTGAGGCCAGTGGCGGCAAATCGGGCTCTGGCGGTGTGCCGGGCTCGCTCACCAATCAGCCCCAAGATCCTGCCAAGGCCCCCATCACCACAGAAGCAAGAGGTGAAAACCTCCGAGCTCCCGGCAGCATTGATACAGGCGCATCGGGCTCTGATGATGCCAACTCACGCAATGAAAAAACGGTGAACTACGAAGTTGACCGGGCCATTGAACGAATCAAATCTAGCAAAGGCCAATTGCGCCGTGTGTCGGCGGCAGTGGTGCTTGACTACAAATATGAAAAAGGCGCCAAGGCCAATGCCACTCGCACCGTGGCCTATACACCTCAAGAAATTCAGCAAATCAATGCCTTGGTCAGAGACGCAATTGGCTTTGTTCAAAGGCGCGGCGACACCGTCAGTGTGGCCAATTTGCCATTCTCTGAAGAGCCTGCAGCAGTGGTCGAAGACACCGGTCGTCTCACCCCCGAACTTACGTCTCAACTGGTGCGCTATGGCGCCATTGCCTTGGGCTTGCTGTTTGCCTACTTCGCTATTGCGCGCCCCTTAATGCGGCCCGTGCCACTGCCGCCCATTGACCCCGACCTGCCCAATTCGCCCCAAGGCCGCGCGGCTCAACGCATGCGGGAAGAAATCAAAGACCTCGATCTGTCTTGGGCCATGGAACAAGAAGCCAAGCGTGCTCAAGAGTTGCGAGTTGAAAGAGAAATTGAAGCGCAAATGGAGCGCATGCGCGAACGCGAAGTGGCCAGCAAAGCCAAGTTTGAAGATGTGGTGGCCTACGCTACTCAATATGCCACCGACCAACCCGACGACACCGCTTTGTTGTTGCGTGCTTGGGTGTCTGAATCTGGCGCTTCCAGCACATCCGGTCAGGACAAATCATGAACACGGCCGTTTCAAATTTTAAGCCAGGCGTTTTGGGTGGCGCGCTGCGCAAAGGACTGCAAACACCAGACCTTGAAAAAGCCCGCAGCAACAACTTAGATGGCCCCTCACGCGCCGCCATTGTGCTCATGTCATTGGGCCCCGAAGTCGCCGGCACTTTGCTGAAAAATTTCACGCCAGCCGAAGCCCAAAAAGTGTCTTCGCTCATGGCCAACTTCAGAAGCATCGACCGCGAGGTCATGATTCAAGTGCTAGAAGAATTTAAAAACGTCACAGAACACCGCAAACAAGTGCCGTTTGACCCGCAGCGTTTTGTCACCTCTCTCATGGACAAGTTTGCAGGCGAAGCCGGTGGCTCAACGGCCAGCCAATTGGCCAGCACGGTGCCAGCGCTTGATTTGCTCACCAGCATGAGCAACGAGCAATTGCAGCGCCACTTGCAGGCCGAACACCCTCAAGTATCAGCCACCCTGCTGTCGCTCATTCCTGCCGAAAGATCGGCCGCTGTGTTGGAATTGTTTGAAGCCGAATTGCGCGATGAATTGGTGTTGCGAGTGGCCTTACTCGATCAAATCAATCCTTCTGCCTTGGTGGAATTGAATGACATGCTCGAGCGAACGCTTGGCGACGACACCACCGCTGAAATCAGTGGCATTGGTGGCGCACGCCCGGCTGCCGAAATTTTGCGACTCTTTACAGGGGGTCTGGAAAAAACCACATTGGCCAGCATCCGTCAGCACTCCGAAAAATTGGCAGAACAAATTTTCGAGCGCATGTTCACGTTTGAAGACTTGATGAAAATTGCCCCGCAAGCTGTTCAAACCTTGCTCACCGAAGTGCCAGACGATGCCATGCTGGTGGTGCTGAAAGGCGCCAGCCCCAACTTGCAAAAGTTCTTTTTCTCCAACATCACCAAAAGCAAGGCCGATCGTTTCCGCGTGGAAATGGAAAGCATGCCACCTGTTCGAGTTCAAGAGGTTCAGGCCAAGCAGTCAGAAATTGTGCTGCTGGCACGTCAGATGCAAGACGAAGATCGTATTTCTTTGGCTATCGTCAGCATGGGTTCTGGGGCTAATTGAGCATGAACCGCTGGAGCCCTCCCTCTTTTGACGGCGAGCCGGCCACCACCGAGCACTCTACAGGCCAATCTTCTTCACGCCACCTGGACGAAGCCCTCATGGTTTTGCCCAGCGTGAACGAAGTAGATGCCATTCGCGGCAAAGCTTACCAAGACGCCTATGCCCGAGGTCTTCAAGAAGGCCTTACCGAAGGCCATGCGCAAGGCGCTGCCAAAGGCCGCGAAGAAGGCATAGAACAAGGCCGCACAGAAGGTTTTCAATTGGGCTACCAACAAGGCTATCAAAGCGGCATCAAAGACATTGAGCACATGTCCAAAGAAATGCAGCGCGTGATGAACGAGTTGCAATCTTTGCCACAAGCCTTCCAAACTGCTTTGCCCGAGTGGGTGTATGAAACCGCATTGCGCTTGGCCGGCAAAGAGCAAATGGACAGATCGGTGTTTGTGGCGGCTGTACAAGAAGCCCTCATGCGCCTGCCCCGACCCGGCGAAAATTTAATTGTGGGCGTGCCCCCTGCAGAGCTTGAGGCTTGGCAGTCTTTGCTTAGCCACCCCGAAATGCCGTTTCAGTCTTTGGTTCGACCCGATGCCGAGTTGAGCAAGGGCTTTGCCTATGTGTTGGTCGATGGTACACGGCTCGATGTGGGCATTAGCGCACGCGATGCTTTGGTTCGAAGCGCATTGGGCTTACTTCCGCAGCACGCTTCGGATTCAGTTTAAAGGAGACCGCCTTGAGCCAGGCCGATCTTCAAAGCTATGTCGATGCACAACGCGCCAAGTTGGCCACCTTGCCTTTGTCTGTGCGCGAAGGCCGCGTAAAACGCGTGTCTGGCCTGTTGGTAGAAGTTGAGGGCTTACCCTTGTCAATAGGCGCGCAAGCGTGTGTTGAAAATTCTCGCCAAGGCACTTGGGTCGATGCCGAATGCATTGGCTTTGAACGCGACACCACCTACCTCATGGCCTTTGATCAAATGGCTGGCCTGTCTCCAGGTGCCGTGGTCTACCCCTTGCTCACACCTCAGCGACGTGCGCAGGGCTATCAAATGCGGCAGGGCATTGCGTCTGTGCCCATTGGTCCTCAGCTGTTGGGCCGCGTGGTTGACGGCTTGGGCAGACCTCTCGATGGTTTAGGTGGTGCCAGCTGGAGCGACACCCTCATGCGCTTTGCTTCGCCCAACCCACTCAAGCGCAAGCCCATTCACGAACCCCTAGACACCGGTGTGCGCGCCATCAATGCCATGTTGTCGGTGGGGCGTGGCCAGCGCATGGGCTTGTTTGCTGGTTCTGGTGTGGGCAAGAGTGTGTTGCTGTCTATGCTCACGCGCAATTGCGTGGCCGATGTCATTGTGATTGCGCTGGTGGGCGAACGCAGCCGCGAAGTACGCGAGTTTTGCGATGACCAATTGGACGAAGTGTCTAAAGCCCGCGCGGTGGTAGTGGCCTCGCCTGCCGATACCTCGCCTTTAGCGCGCGCCAAAGGAGCCGAATACGCCACCGACGTGGCCACATGGTTCAGAGACCAAGGCAAGCATGTGGTGCTGATTGTCGACAGCCTCACCCGCTACGCCATGGCGCAACGCGAAATTGGCTTGAGCTTGGGCGAAGCGCCAGTGGCCCGCGGCTACCCTGCCAGCGTGTTTGGCAAGCTGCCTGCGCTGGTTGAAAAGGTTGGCAACGGCGAACACCCCGAAGGCTCCTTAACGGCTTTTTACACGGTGCTGCTAGAAGGCGACGACGTACACGACCCCGTGGCCGATGCTGCGCGGGGGGTGCTAGATGGACACATTTTCTTGTCGCGTGAGTTGGCAGACTCAGGTCACTACCCCGCCATCGACATTGAGAAATCAATTTCTAGGGTGATGCCCAAAGTGGCTACGCAAGACCATGTGTTGGCGGCACGGCGCATCAAGCAATTGATTAGCCGGCATGAACGCAGCCGCGACATGGTGGCCATGGGCGCCTACATGCAGGGCAGCGACCCCGACTTAGATGCGGCGCTGCGCTTGTGGCCGCACATTCAAACTTTTCTGCAACAAGAGTCGCACCAGGTGGCTGACTTGGAAGGCAGCGTGACGGCCTTGAACAGCATTGCGAGGGCTTCCAAAATATGAGCAGTCGCGTATTTGAAGTGCTTCAGCAAATGCTGAAATTGCGCAAAGACCGATCTGTGGCGCAGTCCAAACGGGTTCAGGCCGAGTATGAGCGCGTGCGCAATTTCAATTTGCAAGTTGAGTCCTATGCCAAGGAATACGAGACGCAGTGGGTGAAAGCGGCGAAAGAAGGCGATACGGTTTTGAACTTGCAAACCCAAGCCAACTTTGGGTTGAATTTGCGGGCTACGGCCAAATCGCAAGAGCCCGAGGTGCAGGCCTTGAAATCACAAAGCCGTGAGGCGCTAGACAAAGCCTTGCACGATGCCCAACGCCTCAAAACCCTCCAGTCTTTTTTGGCCAAGCGCAAACTACAGCGCCAGCACCAACTTGAAAAGGACGAGGACAAGGCCCTCGAAGACGTTTTACAGGCGCGCCAACTCAGTAAATAGCAAGGTGGCACTGAAGTTGCATGACATGGTTGAAATTTGGGAAATTAAATCATGGCCATCTTTGTATCGAATCCAACTTCTGCAGCCGTTCCACCCCTTTCTAGCGACGCACTAGAGCCTTTGGCCGTAGCGCCAGAAGAAGGCTTTACAGAGGAGCTGGCAGCTGCCATGCAGCCTTCAGCAGTACCAACAGAGGCAGCTGCAATAACACCTTTGGACAAGCTAGACGAAGCAGGCAAGAAAGCTGCAGACCTGCAAATTTTGCCGGCAGAAGTGCTCATGAATGCGGTGGGAGATGCAAATTTTGCCATGGCAGGTCAGGCTGGTGCGGCTCAATCAACAGCTCAAAATTCGGTGCCTGGTACTGTATGGACTGAGGCCACTGAAGCATCTGAGGCATCTGAAGCCTCAGAGGCTATAGAACAAGCCGCCACATCACCCGATTCAGGCAATCAATTGCAAGGCGCAGAGTTGGCTGCAGCCAATTTGGCAGCACAAATGTCCGCTTCAGCTGCCAATGTGGCTGCACCCGAGGCTTCCAATTCTGGCGCAGGCTCGACGGTACTTTCTGTCGGCACAACTTCGAGCTCTGGCCAAGCATTGCATGCTTCAGCCTCAGGCACAGGCACAGGTCCAATTTCAGGCCCAGGCCCAATCTTAGATCCAAACATGCCAGAAGGTGCACAAGTTGCATCGCCTGCAACTTTGGCATCGGCCCAGAACCAGCCCTCTTTAAATACCAACAGTCAAAGCTTGGGCAATGGTTCAATTTCGGAGGCATCACAACATATTGCAGCCAATGCGCCAGCACAAAGCCAGGCAGCGGGCGGGGAGTCGGTTGCAACAACAAAGCTAGCGGCCAATTTGACGGAAGCACAAAGTACTTCCGTCTCACCCTTGGCTCTGAAGGCTGACGCAATCTCTCAGAAGGCCCGTGTTTCAAAAGACGTGGCTGTGGCCATGACCAGCAATGAGCCCAGCCCGAAAAATGCACCCGCCACAGCTTTGACTGAAGCCAGTTTGAATGGTGCAAGCGTTGCTAAAACGGATTCAAATCAAGCGGCGCAAATTGCTGTTTCGTCAAACACTCAAGCTGAGGCGCGCGCTCAGACAGCTCAAGAAAGTGCATTTAATTTTGATGCCAAGTTGGCCAAGTCAGATGCGCAACGGCAACAAGCCAACCTCACTTTGAACGGCAAGACAACAGGTATTCAAGCGGCAGCCACAACAGAAATTGACGCCACGGCTACTGCGTTCAGCCAACTTCAATCTAACATCAGAATAGATCAAAATGTCAGTGGCGCTTCGTCCAACAGATTGGACGCTGCATCTCTGTCAGCTGCAAGCCCCAATTCAACAGCGCTTGCGCAAGAGGCTTCTCGAGCAGAAACGACTCAAAGCTTAGAAGATATTTCGTCGAGTTTTGTCAGCAGCTTGGTGGGTGGGCCACAGCGCCCAGTCACAACCGTAATGGATTGGATTTCCATGCAATCGCAAGAACGTGCAGCGCCCTTGGTTCCTCATGAAGTGCGATTGGATGCCGGCGCAATACAGCTAGAAATTCAGAAGATGGTGAAGCAAGGCGGCGGTCATGTGGTGATGGAACTCACCCCCCCCGACCAAAGCAAATTCACCATTGAGCTAAAGCTCGATGAACGCGGCAATGCCTTGCTCATTGTGGAAGGCGTGAGCGACTCCACCAAAACCCGATTGGAACAAAGTGCACCGCAATTGCGTGAGCAATTTCAGCAAATGGGTTTGGAGTTGCAGCTTGATATGCGGCAACAAGGCCAGTCTGCATCTTCCAATGCTGCAAATTTTGCAGATTACCAAGAGCGTGGCTCCAGCGACAACCATACTGCTGGCGACCCATCCAAGGTTTTGACCCAACGTGAAGCTGGCGCCCTCCGCGCCCGCGAAACAGGCTCTAACCAAGTTTATCTCTACGCGTAAAGCTTGAGCCTAGAAGAAACTTATGAACACCAACCCAGACAACATGCAATTTCCATTTGCCAAAGAAGCCCTAGAGGGCTTGGACACTCAAGTCTCGCAAGACTGGGACCGCGAGCAGTTGGATGCCATGCACATGCAATTTGTGGCTCAGTGGCGACAGTCTATGTCTACCTTGGTTCCGGCTGAAATCAAGATTTTGGCTGGCAACATGGAGATGAAAACTTACGAAGCCTTTGTGCTCGAAGCGCCCTCTTTTGCAGACATTCAAGTCTTTGAAATCGATGCACTTCAAACACTTTGTGCCTGGAGCTTTGACTCTCGCTGGGTGGCTGCGGCCGTAGATTGTTTGTTTGGCGGCGCCGGCATCATTCCCATCAAACCACGAAGCAGCAAACTCACGCACATTGAATTGGGTATTCGGCAACGTTTGCTTGAAACACTGGCCACGGCCTATGAAGCAGCTTGGCAAACAGCTTATCCCATTCGATTGCAAACCCTCAGGCAAGAGCAGCAACTCTCCTCGCTCAGGCTAGCCTCTCACAAAGATACGGTGTTGCACGCCCAATTTGCCATCCACTTCAACTTGCTCGAATTGAGGGTTGATTTGTGTCTGCCTAAGCGCGCACTAAGCTGGCAAACGCCCAACACCACAGCCAATCCTGCCGAAGCTTCGGGGCAACCGGTTGGCTGGAGCCGAAGCCTGCAGCATCAGTTGTATGCCAAGCCCGTCGAGTCTGTGGCCGTCTTGTGTGAAAAAGAACTTTCTGTGGCGCAATTGCTGTCCTTGTCTTTGGGCCAAGTTTTGCCCATTGATTTATCGGCACCGGTGCGCCTCATGGTCGATGGCGTCAGCATACTCAGCGGGCGTTATGGCGTTAGAAATGGCCATTACGCCCTGAAGGTGGAGCACATGAATGCTGCGCCGGTCATTCCCAAAATTGAAGACTTTGAGGGTGCAACTTCCGGACAATACCTTGGCAGCCTTGACGTTCCCGCCCAAGCGCAAACCGATTTGGCCAATGCCGCAAAGGCCCTGAACCAATTAGATGAACAAATTCAGAAAAGTGAAGGTGACCTGTGACCGAGCAGATTGAAAAAGGGCACTCTGATGACTTAACCCATTGGGGCAAGGTGCCACCTCCCGAAACAGACACCGCAAAACCAGCCATTCACGACATGGACATGATCATGGACCTGCCCGTGAAGGTGATGATTGAGTTGGGCCGGACCAAAATGCCTTTGGGCGACCTCATGTCGGTACAAAACGGCGGGGTGATCGAGTTGGATGTAGAGGCCGGGGAGCCCTTGAATTTGGTGGTTAACGGTTGTTTAATTGCACAAGGCGAAGTTGTCATCGTGGACGACCGCTATGGCATCCGCTTGACTGATATCATTTCACCATCGGAGCGTTTACGGAAATCTAAAAATTGACCCTACTTTCCTCCTTGTCGCGTCTTTCAGCATTTGTCTTCTTAGGCATTTCCGCCATTGCCGCTCAAGCGCAAGCCTTATCAGCGCCCGTTTCAAGTGGCGCTTCTGGCTCATCGTCGTCTGTCTGGGGAGGCGCTTGGTTAGGTTTGGTCACTCTCAGCTTGTTGGTGGTGCTGGTAGCGGTGGTGGTTTGGCTTTTTCGCCGTGGTGCACAGGGTTCTACAGTAGGTGGACAGATTCAATTACTGGCCGCCTTTCCAGTAGGTCCGCGCGAACGTTTGTTGGTGGTTCGCATGCAAGATCGAATTTTGGCCCTGGGCCATACGCCAACACACATCAGTTTGTTGGCAGAGTTAGACGATTTTGAACCCATGGCCAACTCTGGTTCATTGCCCTCTGGCTTTGCGGGCCAACTCATGACATTGCTTTCTAGAAAGAACAGCGCATGAGGCTCTTCAACCTCAAATGGCTGGTCGCCATTGCCCTCCTGCTGTGTTGCGGTTGGGCTGCAGCACAAAACTTACCGCTGGTCACCTCAAGCACCTCCAAGGCCGGCACGGTGTATGCCGTTCCCGTGCAAACTTTACTGGCCTTAACGGCCCTTTCTTTTTTGCCGGCTGCGCTCATGCTCATGACCAGCTTCATTCGAATTCTCATTGTGTTCTCAATGCTGCGACAAGCCTTGGGCCTGCAAAGCATGCCGCCCAATTTGGTCTTGATTGGCCTGTCGGTGTTTCTGACTTTTTTTGTCATGAACCCCGTTCTTGAGTCCATGTACCGAGATGCCTATTTGCCTTTGGCCAGCGGCAGAATTGGCTTTGAAGAAGCGGTGAACATTGGCACCGAGCCTTTGAAGCAGTTCATGCTAAGCCAAACCAACAAAGACGACCTCAGCCTGTTTGCCAAGCTTTGGGGCAAGCCCATTGAAACCCGGGTCGATGTGCCCATGACGGTTCTCATTCCCGCCTTTGCCGTGTCTGAAATCAAAACAGGTTTCCTGTTTGGCTTCCTCATTTACTTGCCCTTCTTGGCCATTGATTTTGCTGTGGCCAGCATTTTGACCTCACTGGGTATGGTCATGGTCTCACCCATGATGTTCTCATTGCCTCTCAAGTTGGTGGTATTTGCATTGGCAGACGGCTGGTCTTTGCTGGCAGCTTCCTTGGTAAACAGTTTCAAGGTTACCTAAGATGGACTCAGGCTTTGTCATTGAAGTGGCGTTCAAAGCCCTGTGGATGGCATTCATTCTGAGTGGTCCTATCCTCATCAGCCTGCTCATTGTGGGCTTGGTCATTGGTATTATTCAAGCAGCGACATCGGTCAACGAAAGCTCCATCGCATTCATCCCAAAGTTGGTGGTCATCGCTGTGGTCATGCTCATTGCCGGACCCGTCAGCTTGGCAATTTTTGTGGATTACCTGCGTGAGGTTATTCAAGAGCTGCCTGACATTCTGAGGTAAGCCTCATGCTGCCGATCAGCCCAGATTGGATGACCCAAACAGCAACCCTCTGGATGCTGATTTCTGTGCGACTCCTGGGTTGCTTCATGACCATGCCCTTGTTTGCATTCAGGTCAGCCCCAATGCGATTGCGAGTATTGCTGGCCTTGGTCATTGCGTTTGCACTCGTTCCGCTTGTTCAGTCCGACCTTCCTCCTTTAGACAGCATGCCGCCAGGGTATGCCTTGGTGTTTGTTGAATTGGCTGTCGGCCTCACGTCTGGCTGGATGGTCAGAATTGGCCTGACGGCGGTGGACATGCTGGCCGACGTGCTGTCGCAGCAATCTGGTTTGAGTTTTGCGGCCACACTGCAACAGGACGCCAATTTGGCTTCAGGTTTGGTAGGCGAGTTTTTAGGCTTGTTGGCCATTGCCTTGGCCTTCACACTGAACATTCATTTGGTCATGCTTGAGTTGTTGGTGCAAAGCTTCAAGGTATTGCCCTTGGGAACTTGGCCAACTGCTTGGAACTGGAGTTCTGTGCTGGGCTTGGTTCAAGATGCTTTCAGCTTAGGCTTGGTGCTGGCCCTGCCTGGCATTGTGATTTACTTTTTGTTCAACATGACGCAAGCCATCTTGGCGCGGGTTAGCCCACAAATGAACCTTTTCTCGGTGGGCTTTGCCATCATGATTCCTGTGGCCTTCGTGGTGGTGGTTTTGTTGTTGCCGTCTTTCACAGACTTGGTTCAAACCGCCTTTGAGGCACCCTTCGAATTAATTCGCGCTGGTTTTGGCCCCAGGCTCTAAGTCTGGCAAAGCGCCAATTTCTGGCAGAGGCAAGTCGTCTGCCGCAGTCGCTTGCTTCAACTCATAGGCCCAAGCCAGCACCTTGGCCACAACCTCAAACAAGGGCGCTGGAATTGGCTCTCCCACCTTGAGATGTTTGTGGAGCAACCTAGCCAGGGGCGGAATGCGGGCTACCGGCACTTGGTTTTCATTGGCCACGCGCTGAATCAGCAAGGCTATTTCGTCCATGCCTTTGGCCACCACGATGGGGGCACGCATTTTTTCGGCGTCATACCTGAGAGCCACCGAATAGTGATCGGGGTTGGCCAGCACCACATCCGCTTTTTCCATTGCAGACATCATGCGCGATGTGGCAATTTGACGCTGCCGCTGTCGGAGGCGGTTTTTGAGTTCAGGCGAGCCCTCACTTTCCTTCATCTCTTGCTTCATCTCCTCTTGACTCATTTTCATTTTCTTCGAGAAGCTGAACCACTGAATGACCACGTCTACCGCTGCCACCACCACAATGGGTAATAGCAACAGCAGCAAGCCCGTTTCAATGAGACCCAAACTGTTGGCCAAGGCTTGGTTTAAATCCTGCCTGGATAGAACGCTGAGGTTGCCCATGAGGCTGGTGACATAGGCCACGCCCACACCAAACACCACAATGACTTTCAAAATATTCTTGGCTACTTCCGTCAGGGTGTCAGTAGAAAAAATTCGGCCAAGGCCTGCAAACGGGTCGAGCCTGTCAGGATTGAGTTTGAAAGCCCAAACCGGCTGAAATTTCACCATGGCCAAAGGCGCCAAGGCTGATACCAACCACAAGGGCAGCACGATGGCCAAAATCCACATCATGGCGACGAACAAGGGGCCACTGGCCCAGTCGCTCAAGTGGCTTTGCCAGTCTTCACTGACGCCAAACGTCAGGCCTTGTTTGACCATTTCCACCATGCCCGTCATTAAGAAACCGCCAACTCCTACAAAAAAAGCGGCAAACAGCAAGAGCACCAAGAAGGTGGTGAGGTCTCGAGATTGAGCGAACTGCCCCTCCTCGCGAGCGCGTTCAAGCCGCCGCTCGGTCGGGTCTAGTTGTTTTTCTTCACTGGTGTCTGAGGACTCTGCCAATTCAAATCTCTGAGCTTGTGTTTTCGCGGCATAAATTGCCAAGGGCCAACAAGGCAGGCCTGCAATTTTTGCCGAGAAAACCAGTTAAGGATCGGTTTTGGGCTATTTGTACCACTTAAAGCACCCAACTATGGTGTTTTTAGAAGTTTTAGTGGGTTGGCACGCTGTTTGCGAAGTATCTGAGAAATTTGATTAATTTATTGGATCTAACGTGAACACCGTCCCTCAATTTGACTCGCTGAAATTTGGAGAAGCCGCACTCAAGTTGCGCAGCCTTCGCCATGAATTGCTCAGCTCAAACTTGGTCAACGCAGACACGCCCAATTACAAAGCGCGCGACATTGATTTTCAATCGGTACTGATGCAGCGCTTGTCTGGCCAAAACAATACAAATTCTGTAAGCCTCGAACGCACGCATCAGGGCCACATTCAAATGACTTCTTCTGTTCAGTCGCCCAAGCAAATGTTTCGGGTGGGTGTTCAGCCTTCTTTAGATGGCAACACAGTAGACCCCGACATTGAGCGTGGCAACTTTGTGAAGAACGCCTTTTTCACTGAAGCCGCCATCAGCTTTTTAGGCTCTTCCTTTCGCACGCGCTTGTCGGCCATCACAGGACAGCCATCATGAGCTTGTTAGGCACTTTTGATGTAGGCACAACAGGTTTGGTGGCGCAGTCATTGCGCCTGAACTTGATCGCGTCCAATGTCGCCAATGCCGAAAGCGCTGTGAGCGCGGATGGTCAAGCTTACCGCGCACGCCATGTGGTATTGCAATCTGAAGCTCGCACAGGCCGAGTGGGCCAAGGTGTGAGGGTGGCTCGCATTGTAGAAAGCACCGCTGAACCACGGATGGAATACCGCCCTGGCCATCCCTTGGCCGACTCTAAAGGCTACATCACCATGTCCAACGTGAACCCTGCAGAGCAGATGGTCGACATGGTGTCTGCATCACGCGCCTACCAGTTCAACATTGAGATGATGAACACCACCAAGCAACTCATGCTCAAGACGCTGGATCTTGGCAAATAAAGGAAGCAATCATGTCAACAACGATCAATAACATTCCTGTTTACGACCGCTTTGCACCGCCAGTACCGGCGATCAGCAATGGCACTTCTTCAGCTGATCTTTCAAAGAACTTTTTGAAAATGTTGACGGTGCAATTGCAAAACCAAGATCCGATGAACCCCATGGACAACGCCGCCATGACTTCACAGCTGGCTGCGCTGAACCAGGTGGATGGCATTAACAAATTGAACACATCGGTGACCTCTTTGGTGGCGCAGATGCAATCGGCCAACTTCATGAACTTGTCTTCAAGTGTTGGCAAAACAGCTTTGGCTGAAGGCTCACAGATTTACTACGCTGGACACGCCGTGGGCATGGCAGCCAAGTTGGATGCACCCGCCGATTCCTTGAAAGCCGTGATTCGCGATGCCAGCGGACAAATCGTGAATCAGTTTGATTTCGGACCCACCCCAGCAGGAATGAGCGATTTCATTTGGGATGGTGGCAACGATGCTGGCAAGCAAGTGGCCTCTGGCATGTACACGCTTGAACTGACTGCCAAAGATGCACAAGGCAAAACTTCTTCACCCAAAGCCTATGTGGGCGCCATGGTGGCAAGCATCGGTCAAGAAGGCGCAGACATGAAAGTCGGCCTGAGCGATGGACGCAACATTTTGACCACTGACATCGTCAAGTGGCTGGCCATTTAATTTTTTTGAACCAACAGATTAACCCGAGGACATTGACATGAGCAATATCGCAACCGCACTCTCTGGACTGCAAAACGTTTCCCAAGCCATTGACACCGTGAGTAACAACATTGCCAACGCCAACACCATTGGCTACAAATCTGGCGAATATGTGTTTGCCACTCAGTTTCTGAATGGCAGCAACTCGTCTGACCAGCCGGCAACCGGGCAAGGCAGCCAAACTTTGGGTGTGCGCAGGGCCATGACGCAAGGTGCTATTACCAACTCTGCCAATCCTTTGGACTTGGCCATCAGTGGCAAAGGCATGTTCCGTTTGTTGCAAGGCTCTGGCAGTGCAGAAACAGTTGACCCTTCTGCCGTTTATTACTCGCGCAATGGTCAATTTGGAGTGGACAAGAGCGGCTACATCGTCAATGAAAATGGCATGTATCTGACAGGCTATCAGCCCACGGTTGATGGCAATCAAATGACGGATGACTTGATAAAGAACAATGGCTTGCTGCGCATGCCCGACAGCAACTTGCCAGGCAATG
This sequence comes from Burkholderiales bacterium, assembly GCA_026400155.1. Taxonomy (GTDB): domain Bacteria; phylum Pseudomonadota; class Gammaproteobacteria; order Burkholderiales; family Burkholderiaceae_C; genus Limnohabitans_A. The sequence goes on from JAPLPO010000192.1 coordinate 18,497, forward strand.
CCACCACCTATTCCACTTTGTCGGCCATGCTGGACTCCACTTCCACAGCGTTTACCAAAACAGCCAACGTTTCATTTGACCCCACTCAGGCCACTTACAACAACAAAACCACACAGACCGTTTTTGACAATTCAGGTAATTCACACACCTTAGAGGTGTACTACCGCCGCATCAATGATTCAACATTGTCAATCACTTCTGGGGCTACAGGGTATACCTACACACCCAGCACTGCAGCATCGCCCAATACATTGGGCACGACCAGCGTAACTTTGAACAGCGAAACCGTGTTGCGTGTAAACACAGCACCCGTTGCCTCAACCTTGGCAAGTGCCACATCAGCTGGCACAACCGTCTCTTTAACAGCAGCGCCCAGCAATGCAGGCACAGCGGTGACGGTGACTGAAGGTATGAAAGTATTTATCAATGGCGTTGATTCTGGTGTGACGGTTGCAGCCGGTGGCTACACTGCTGGAGCAACTTCATTAACAACAAGTGCCGCAGTTACCGTGCCTAGCGGAGCATCGGTATCTTTTTACCTTAGCGATTTAAAACCTACAGTTACAGCCGCAGCAAACGCCAGTTTGCTAACATCAGTATCAAGTGTTGCAGGTCTCGCTGTTGGCGATAAAGTGTACTTAAGTAATATAGATACTGGTGCAACGATTACGGCCATAGGCGACACTACAGTGACTCTTTCAAAGAGTATTTCTACCGGCGCACTGAGTGGTGTAACCACCGTTACTTTCAAGCGCCCATTGTCGATGACTTTGATTACACCTGAAGGTACAGAAATACCTGTCACTGGCGCAACCAACAAAAAGACTTCTGGTGAAATTTTGACCACCACCACTTCACAAGTGGAAGTCTACGCATCGATTGACGGCAAGTTTTACGACTACCAAGACAGTTCTACATTTTCCAGTCGCGCTGCCAACCCCGAAACACAAGGCGCCAACGGAACAGGCTACAAAACAGTTGCCAAGCTCAGTTTCATGGGTGGTCAGAACATCGATTCCGTCGTGAAAGACTCTTTGTCTGGCGACCCGATGTTCAAGACAACCACCAAGTTGACCAGTCGTCTCGCCAACCAAGCAGGTGGCAGTTCTGACTTGATTTTGGATCTCGATTTGTCAGGCACTCAGCTTCACGCAGGCGCTTTCCAAATGACCAAGAGCATCCAAAATGGAGAGCCTGTTTCACGCTTGACCAAAGTCACAGTTGACAATGAAGGTCGCATCGTCGGTGTCTATGGCACTGGCAAACAACAATTCATTGGCCAAGTTGCCATGGTGAGTTTCGACAACGAGGAAGGTCTTATTCCGGTTGGTAAGAATGCGTTTGCTGCTTCCAACATGACTGGTACCGAAAAAGACGGCACTGGCGTCACAGTAGGCCGAGCAGGTACGGGCGTGTTGGGCGAAATTCGCAGCCAAGCACTCGAAGCATCCAACGTTGACCTGGCCAACGAACTGGTTCGTTTGATGATTTTGCAACGCTCTTACAGCGCCAACTCACAAAGCTTGAAAGCCGTTGACCAGACATTGCGCGACACGCTGCAAATGGTCGGTTGATCTTTTTAATTTCTTAAAAACCCTGGCTTAAATCATGATTGATCGTTTTGTCTTCACTGCTATGACCGGCGCCAAAAGCGCCATGGGGCAGTTGGCCACAACATCGCACAACATGGCCAATTTGCAAACGCCAGGTTTTAGAGAAATGTTGTCTTCTTTTCGGGCCGTACCGGTAAACGGAAGCAGCGCAGATTCTCGCGCCTTTGTGGTTGATTCAACACCTGGCGCAGACTGGACGCCTGGCGCAGTGACTGCCACGGGCAATGCACTGGATGCTGCCATTCAAGATCAAGGCTTGTTTGCGGTACTCCGCAGCAACGGCCAAGAAGCCTACACACGTGCTGGCAAATTTCACATGGACGCGCAAGGTTTTTTGGTCAACTCATCGGGCTTGAGTGTTTTGAACGAGCAGAACCAAACCATTCAAATTCCTGTGGGTAGCCAAGATGTGACCATTCAGTCCAATGGCACGATCACAGCCACATTGCCAGGTCAAAAATTTGAAACGCCTGTGGCGCGTTTGAAATTGGTCAACCCAGCGCCACACACTTTGGAACGTCAGGCAGACGGCTTGTTTACCTCCACCCAAGATTTGGCATCTCTAGATGACATTCGTTTGGTGCCTGCTTCTTTAGAAAGCAGCAATGTCAGTGCAGCACAGGCCATGGTTCAAATGATTGCGCAAAACCGCTTGTTTGACTTGAACATTCGTTTGGTTCAAGTTGCTGAACAAAATTCGAAATCTGCAGGGGCATTGATGTCCTTGTCCAGGGTTTAAACACCCGTGAATGAAGGAGCTAGAAAATGTTGAGATCATTATGGGTTGCCAAAACTGGCATGGATGCACAACAGGCCAACTTGGACACCATCTCCAACAACTTGGCCAATGTTTCAACCACCGCCTACAAACGCGTTCGCCCTATTTTTGAAGACCTGCTCTATCAAAATATTCGTGCACCTGGCTTGAACGAAGATTCTGCCAGCTATGTGCCAGCTGGCTTGCAAGCAGGTAACGGTGCTCGCATTGTTGCCACTCAGCGCATTAACAACTCTGGCTCCATGGTGCAGAGCCAAAACCCCTTGGACATGGCCATCAATGGCAATGGTTTCTTTGCTGTGTCAACGGCCAACGGCGTGGCTTACACACGTGCTGGCAATTTCATGCGCAATGACAAGGGTCAAATTGTGACAGCCAGTGGCAATGTGTTGTTGGGACAAAGCAGCATCACATCTGCCAGCGCAGGTGCAGCAGGTATCGTGATTCCTTCTAAAGCAACCACGTTTGCCATTGGGACCGACGGCACCGTGAGCTACAACTTGGCCGACTCGACAGCTCCAACCCAAGCCGATCAAATTGCGATGGTGAACTTTGTCAACCCAACAGGCTTGGCTTCTGCGGGCGGCGGGTTGTACTACGAAACCATGTCTTCCGGTGAGGCTCAAGTGGGTGTTGCTGGCAAAGACGGCATGGGATCCATCACCCAGTATTACACCGAGCAATCGAATGTGAACGTGGCTGAAGAATTGGTCTCACTCATTGCTGCACAGCGAGCTTATGAAATTACAGCCAAGTCAGTTTCGGCTTCCGATCAAATGCTGCAAAAGTTAGGACAACTGTGATGAAAAAACTCTACTTCCTTCTAGCAGTAGCTGCTATTTTGGCGGGTTGTGCAGAGTTGCCCTCGGCTTCCAAGCAATCCTTGGTCAATGGCGACACAACAGCGCGCCCCGAAACTCAAGCCGTTGTGTCTACTTCCAAAGGTTCTTTGGTTCCTACCTCAAGGCCTGCTTCTACAACACACAGAGGTCTTTTTGAAGAGCGCCGTGCTGTTCGAGTGGGCGACACCCTTACTGTGATGTTGAATGAAACAACCCGTGCCAGCAAAGACATTGGCACCAACGCCCGCCGCTTGTCTTCAAACGGATTGAATGCTGGCTTTAACATCCGCAATGGCACAGCAGCACCCACAACCCTCAATGGCGGCCTGAATACCAACGGCAACACCAACTTTGACAGCAAAGGTGGGTCCTCTGCCTCTAACCAATTCTTAGGCACGATCACTGTGACTGTTTTGGAAGTGCTGCCCAATGGCAATTTGAATGTGGCGGGTGAAAAACGCTTGGCCGTCGGTCACGAAGAAGAAGTGATTCGCTTTGGCGGCATTGTGTCGCCCTCTACTTTGCAGGGCAATACTGTGTTGTCATCACAAGTGGCTGATGCTCGCATTGAATACCGCGGTCAAGGTATCACAGACCAAATTCAGAGCCCTGGTTTACTGACCAAGTTGTTCTCCAAGTTTTCTCCTAACTGAGGCAGAGGCCATGACCAATCGAACTCTCTCTAAGTGGTTTTTGATCGCAGCTTTTGTATTCGGCATGTCAGAAATCATGGCAGCGCGCTTGAAAGACATGGCCGTGGTATCGGGTTTACGCCCCAATCAATTGATTGGCTATGGCTTGGTGGTGGGCTTAGACGGTACTGGCGACAACTCTGGCGCCAACCCTGTTACGGGTCAGTCAGTCGTTACCATGCTCAATTCACTGGGTGTTTCTATTCCACCTGGCATCAATCTGCAAGCTCGCAACGCCGCTGTGGTCATGGTGACAGCAGAGTTGGCCGCATTGGCCCGCCCTGGTCAGACCATGGATGTCACCGTATCCTCTTTAACCAGTGCCCGTAGTTTGCGCGGCGGCACTCTCATCATGACGCCATTGAAGGCCGCCAACGGTCAAGTCTATGGACAAGCGCAAGGATCCATTGTGATTCCAGGTGCCTCTGTGAGCACTGCCATGGCCAGAACCACCATCAATCAGTTGTCATCGGGTCGTATTCCAAGCGGCGGCATTGTGGAGCAAGCTGCTCCAGAAGCCGATTTGGACCCTGTGGTTGAGTTCAATTTCCACAAAGTGGATTACGCTCAAATTCAGCGGGCTGTCGAAGCCATCTCTAAGGTGGTGAGTGAAGAAAATGCAGTGACAGCCATCGATGCCCGAACTGTTTCTGTTCGTGTACCCGTTCAAAGAGCACAACGCGTCAATGTGATGGCGCAATTGCTTGAACTCGAGATTCAGCCTGTTGTAGACATTGCCAGGGTGGTCATCAATGCACGCACCGGGTCTGTGGTGGTGAATCAGTCAGTCCGTTTGGCGCCTTTCGCTGTGACCCATGGCAATCTGACCATCCAAGTACAAGCCAGCAACCAAGTGGTTCCACAGTCATTGTTGTCTCGCAACCGCCCAGTGAACCAGCGCAATGAGCGCGTCAGCATCGATCCCGGCCCTGCGGGTCAGATGGTACGTGTCGAAGAAGGCGCTTCGTTGGAGCAAGTGGTCCGCGCCATCAACTTGCTGGGCGTCACATCGCAAGATTTGATGTCTATTTTGCAAGCCATGAAAACTTCTGGTGCACTGCAAGCTGAGTTGGAAATTATTTAACATGGCCGACCTCATCGTCTCTGGTCTGATTTCTGCAAAGCCGCTTTCTAGCGGCGTCGCGGATACGCCGCAGATTCAGAAAATCAAACAGACTGCTCAAGACTTTGAGGCTGTGCTGTTGCGCCAGATGATGCGTGAGATACGCAATTCCGTTTTCAGCGAAAGCAACAAAGGTGGCAGCAGTGCGGCCTATTTGAGTTTGGCAGATGAACAATTGGCCAACAACATGGCGGCGCAGGGCGGTTTTGGCTTTGGCAAAGCCATGGCCCAGCAAATGATTCAGCAGGTCCAGGCAGCTCAGTTAATCAACTCTGCTGCCAATGCCGTAAAACCTTAAGCACATCGGAACCATTCAGTGAGAACAGCAGCCCTCTTCGACAGCGCCATGGCCGGACTTCAGTCCGCTCAGTCGGGCATGTTGGTTACTTCCCAAAACGTCACAGGTTCGTCTGTTGAGGGATATGTGCGCCGCACTTCCAGTGTTCGGGTCAATGGCTTGTCGCCTTCTTCGATGGATCTCACTGGCACATCATTTGCCGTTGAAGGTTTCACACGTTATTTTGACAATTTGCTGCAAGGTCAATTGCTGTCGCAGCAAAGCAAGACCAGTTATAGCCAGGCACTGACGCAGTCGGTTGCACCCTTGGATGCCATGCTCACTGAGCCTGCTACGTCTATTGCCACTGCCTTGGGCAATTTTTTCAATGCTGCTGGCTCTATTGCCAATGAGCCTAGCAACGCTGCTTACCAGCAAAGTTTGATTGGCAATGCACGCTTGGTTGCCGATCGGGTACGTGGTTTGGCCAATTCTGTGGGGCAAATTTCAAGCAATGCGTCGCAAGCGCTAGCCGATGTGCTGAATCAGGCCAATTCACTCACGCCACAGCTGGCTTCGGTGAATGCCAAAATTCGAGCTGCAGCCATTCCTGGTTTGGCTGCGGCCTCAGCAGACTTGCTAGACGAACGAGACCGCATTGTGGGCAAGCTTCAAGAGTTGGTCGGCGGCACCACCTTGATCAATGAAGATGCGACAGCCAGCTATTTGCTCAATGGACAACACTTGGTGGATCGCGAAATTGCCAATGGATTTACCAATGCATCAGGCACCAGCATTATTCGCAGTGATATGCCGCTGAGTGACCTCAGAGTCAGGGTGGCCTCATTGGATGGGCGCAATCCGGTTTACGTGAAGCTGGTGATGCCTTCAGTGGCACAAAAGCAAAACGATGGCATCACGCCACAACTTGATGCCAATGGCAATTCTGTGATGATTCCTGGCCAAACTATTTTGCAAGATGGCAAAGCGGGTGCCTATGTTCATCTGATTCAGAACTTTGTACCCACTGTGCAAAAAAGCATCAATTTGCTGGCCACACAACTTGTGCAAAGTGTCAATCAAATTACCAACGCCGCTGGCACTGCCATTGCGCCGATATTTGGTTTTGCCTCTATCACTTCTAGCCCTACACCCCTGACTGGTATTGTGAGTGACACGGCTGGAAAAGCTTTGCTTGATGGCCTTTGGAAAAAAACAGATGGCACTTCTTATGTCTACAGCGAGCTTGTAGAAGGCTCCAATCCTCTCAGCAAAAACTATCGTCAAACCCTCGATGCAGCCTTAAGCAAGGCAGAGTTTGATGCACGTCAATTCAAGGTGGTGGGCACCTTTGACAACTCGCAGTTCACCAACATGGACGCCACCGCTTCTGCCGCTTTGCAGGGCAAACGTGATTCATTTACTTCACCCGTGACTTTCATCACAAGCAGCGTGGCCACGACCATTGCCACTTGGAAAAATACCCTGCGGTCTGATGAAGCTTTGGAAAAAAGCTTGGCCAATCAAAAGTCTTCCATCACAGGGGTGAACTTGGACGAAGAAGCGGCCAACTTGGTCAAATATCAACAGCTTTACAACGCCTCCAGCAAATTGATTCAAACAGGTAAACAGATGTTTGACACTTTGCTGGGCATGTTGTCGTGAAAATTTTTAAGCAAGGACCGACACCATGAGAATTAGCAGCCAACAGGTCTTTGACAGCGGTGTTTCCTCAATGCAACAACACACCTCTGATGTGGTGAAGTACCAGCAGCAAATTTCTTCAGGACGTAAATACCAAATGGCGTCTGACGATGCCTTGGCGGCTGGCCTGGGTGTGCAGATTGATTTGGACAATGCTCAATTTGCCATGTTCAAAGTGAATCAAAATCACATCACGGCTTCATTGACATCGACAGACTCTCAATTGAGCGGAATCAACATTGCTTTGACCAAATTTCAGCAAATGATGGTGCAAGCTGGCAATGGTACCTTGGGCGTAGATGGCCTTAAAACACTGGGGCAACAGGCTGGTACCCTTTACAACACAGTGAATCAAATGTCTTTGGCCAAAGATGCCAACGGCGAGCAAATCTTAAGAACAGCAACACCCACCAGCGTTTTGGTGGCGCCCAATGTCAGCTTAGAAACTGCCCTGAGTTTTTCTGAAGTCATGTCAGCACCTACTGGCATGGCTCAAAATGTCATCACGTTCTTGGGTTCGGTGCGTGACACGCTCAATGCTGGAACGGCTTTGTCTGCCAGCGACATGGACAACATTCAATTGGTGTTGAAACAAGTGACCAAGGCCCAAGTTAAAACTGGCCTTTTGCAAAATCAACTGGATGCCGCCACTGAAGCTGCCGACGTGCAAAAAAACAATGTGGAAGTGCAACGCAGCAACTTGCTAGACACAGATTTGGCCACCGCTACGGCTGGTTTGGTTAAATCCAACGCACTTTTGCAGGCGGCTCAGTCCATCATGACGAAGCTAGACTCAAATTCACTTTTCCAAAAATTGTGAGCTCGGATTGTGTGCACTCTTTTTGGGTGCATTAAAGGCTTAGTATTTCAAAGTTGTAATGCTCTGTACATTTTTTGATGCTACTATTTTTGATTACTTTTTACCTCAAAGCGCATTTCGCTTTTTAAGATATGAACATTGGTTTGGGTTGGATCATTGCATTTGGCTGTGCAATTGGTGGCTTTCTTTGGCTAGGCGGTCACGCCGAACAATTGTGGGTGCCCCAAGAATACTTGATCATTTTTGGTGCGGCGGTTGGCACCTTGGTAGCTTCGAACAAGTGGCGCAACTTAAAAAGCTTGTTTCGGGCTTTTTTCCGAATTTTTCTGCCATCAAACACTGGCAAAGAGGCCAACTTAGGCCTGCTTTGTTTGATGTTTGAATTGCTTCAAAGGATCAAGCGCGATGGCGCCTTGTCCATTGAAGCCGACATTTCTGACCCCAAGCAAAGTGAGCTGTTTGCAAAATACCCTGCTGTGCTCAAAAGTCCGCGCCTGATTGAGTTCATTACCGATTATTTCCGCATGATGATGGACGGAACCGTCACCCTAGGGCAACTTGAGTCGGTCATGGCGCAGGAAATTGAAGTGATGAACCAAGAAGCACTTGAGCCTTCTGAGTCTATTGCCACACTGGCCGACAGCATGCCCGCTTTTGGCATTGTGGCCGCCATTATTGGTGTGGTTCATGCCTTGACCTCTATTAAAACTGGCATTGGGCCTGGCGAAATTGGCGATCTCATTTCGGAGGCTCTCATTGGCACTTTGTTGGGCGTTTTCTCAGCCTACGCCATGATGCTGCCCATTAGCCGTTCCATGGAGCAGTTGGCAGCAGCGGATGTCAAACCCTACGAAGCCGTTAAAGAAATTCTCATTGCCAACTACAGCAATTTCTCGCCCATGATTGCGGTGGAATATGGTCGCAAGGTGATGTTCACCGACCAACGCCCCACCATGACAGAGCTTGCTGAGGGTGTGATGGCCACATCTGGCAATAAGCTCACGGGTTAATTTGCATGAGTTCGGTTTCAGACAATCAGCTTGTGACTCCAGACGGGGCTGTTGACGGCACAGCATCAGTGGCGGCCATTGAAACGCCCGAACTGCCCTTGAAGCCTGGGCCTGGTACTAAAACAAAAGCAACACCGACACGCCGAAGTCGCTTTGTAAAGAAACACAAAAAAGAGGCGTCTCACGGATCTTGGAAATTGGTCTATGCCGACTTCGTCACCGTGCTCATGGCTTTCTTCATTGTGGTGTGGGTTATGTTGTTCGACAACATTTCAAAACGCGAGCGCATTGATACCTCTTGCATTGAGCCTGTTGCCAAGGAACTGAAAGAGCTCATTGCTGGCGATGCAGGGCTACAAACCGGCAAGGCTCCTTTTGAAATTGACTACTCCACAGACGGGTTGCGAATAACCCTCAAAGACGCAGGTGAGCCCTTGTTCCAAAGAGGTGGTACCACTTTGTCAGATTTTGCTAAAAAGCAATTTCAAAAAATTGCAGCTGTGGCCAACAAATGCCCTACGCACAAATTAAAAATTGAAGGCTATACAGATGCAGAGCCTTATGGCGGTGGCGGTACTGTGGGTTATAGCAATTGGGAGTTGTCTGCCGAGCGGGCCAATTCTGCAAGGCGAGAATTGATTTTGGAAAAGGTGCCCATTGAACGCATTTCACAAGTCATTGGCTATGGTGACAGTGTGCCTTCGATGCCTCAAGACCCCACGAACCCATTGAATCGCCGAATTTCTATCACGATCATTCCACCCAAAATTGCGGGTGAGGTCAAAATGGGCGGCATGTCTCCCATCTAATGGATGGCCTCTGAAGCTCTAACAGACCTAAGCTTAAGGTTTGTTGGGCTTGTTGAGCTCGGACTGGTTGGTTGCAATTTGCACCGAAGTGATGGTGACATTGGAAGACAACTTCAAGCGCGAAATGGTATTTTTAGCTCGCTCGACAGACCTGAAGGGGCCTGTCATAACAGCAAATCTGGCTTCGTCTTTTCCCAAAGTAAACACCGGTGCAATGCGCGCATTGATCAACCACTCTTTGTCTTTGATAAATGCTCTGGCTTCTTTCACTGTTTCAAAACTTTCATGTTCTAAAACGAAGCCATCCGCTGGCAAACTCTTTAGCCAGAGTCGTCCTTTAACGGCCACCTCTGGTAATTCAGTGATCACTTTGACTGCAACTTCTTTGGCAGGTTCGGGGGGGGGCAGCGGCGGTGATGCAGGCGAAGTTGTGGGTGGCAGAGGACCCGGAACCAATTCAACTTTAGGCTCAAGTTGAGAGAGGTTGGGGGCACCTGGAGGAACTTCCTTCGCGTCAGCACCAGCAGTATTGGGTGTTTGCTTGTCTTCTTTTTGCTGGGGTTTCCCTGAGCCTTCTACGATGTCAGTGACCTTGGCTAAAATTTGGTCTCCCACTTCTGGGTTGAGCCAAAACGCAACGCCCAAGGAAACACAAAGCAATGCGCCGATGGCCGCCACGACGGCAAAACTCTTAGCAGTTTGACGGGTCTTTTTCGAGGGCGGCTGTTGGGTGGCTGCTTTTGAAGCGACAGGGGCAGCACTGGCCGTGCTGCCAGCAGCAGCGGGCAATTTTTTCACAGCCGATTTGCTAAGCCGATTGAAGAAATCAACAGCGGCGTCCTCTTGGCCATTTTTCCGCGCCTGCTGAATGGTCGCTAATTTTTGTTCAGCAGTTGGCCGCTCTAAGGACCAGGATATAAATTGTTTGTTCTGGCTGGCAATGGCATCACCTTGTGATGTGCCCTCAGTGAACATCAAAATAACACTGATGCCTGCGCCTGGGAACTGTTGGATGAGTCGGGTGAGCAGTTGAATTTCATGCCCACCCATGGCGTTGGCATCGTGCACCACCCATACTTTTTCAGGCGCCATGCCTGTGCGAAGTTTGGTTGCCACATCCAAGGAAAGGGTGTTGAGCAATTGATTGAACCGCTCAAGCATGGCCTCGGTGTCACGCGGTAAAAATACTTCGAGCTGAGTTTGGGGGAGTTTTTGCTTGATTCGGCGAACAAAAGCGGCGCCGTAATGGTCTATGAGCTCGTTGGAATCGCTGGAAATGACCACACTTTTGCCATCTTGCGCCAAGGCTGTGAGGCAACTCTCCATTTGGAGACGGTCGGTCACCCTGAAGAAAAACTCAGAAGACGAATCCTGGCCACGCGCTCCGAACTCACTCATGTCATGCTAACAATCTTAAGGGTCTAGTATCAGTCAGATGTCTGTAATGATACTCAAAATTGGCCCATTGTAGGCTGGCTGGAAAGCGGCTTGAGAATTGAGGCCTAGCTGTTGTTTTTGGTGGACTGGGCGCTTTGGATGGCCGCTTGTGCGCCCGAGGCCGAGGCCGATTCGTCTAGGGATTTGTTTTGAAGGATGAGCCCAGACAGCTTGGCACCGTGTTCTACGGCAATGGACCCATAGGAAATATCGCCTTGAACCCAAGAGTCTTTTTGAAATTCAACGCGATCGACCGCATGAATGTGCCCAAAGACTTTGCCCGCCACCATCACCCGGTGGGCTTTGATGTCACCCGTCACTTCACCCGTGGGGCCAATGGCCACCGCAATTTTGCAGTCTGGCGCGGCCTCAATGTTGCCCACCACTCGGCCATCAATGCGCACACTGTCCAGCAGTATCAAGTTTCCTTGAATGGTGGTGGTTCTTCCAACGATGGTGTCAAATTTTTCAGAACTCGTGGCCATTGACTGGCGATTGAATTTTTCGAACATAGTGCCTACTGTGTAAAAAGGTGAGAGGGTAGGTGAATGGCTATATGGCTTAATGTGCCAAGCATTCAACGAGATGTAGCCAGCAAAACGGTCAACGGGTTGAGAACTCGGCCATTTTGAAAAATTTCGTAATGCAAGTGGGGGCCGGTCGATCTGCCTGTGTTGCCCACATTGCCAATGAGTGCGCCGCTTTGTACTGTTGCATTGACTGCCACCAAGCGTTTGCTGAGGTGTGCATAACGGGTGATGAAATTTTCTGCGTGTCTAATTTCAATCACATTGCCATAGGTGGCATCCCATTCCGACCGCACCACTTGACCTCGAGCAGGCGCTACAACAGGGGTGCCAATTTCCGCCGCAAAATCAATGCCTTCATGCATGGCCAGACTGCCTGTGAAAGGATCGTTTCGCACGCCGTAGCCACTGGTCAATTTAAAATCACCTTGAATGGGCAAAGCAATTGGCAAAGCTTCAAGCCAAGTCAAATGGTTTTGCCAATCTTGTTGTTGCAGTGCCAGCAATTGGTTGACGGATTGAACGTGCTCAGCCGTTTGTTGCAATTCGGTTTGTAGGGGCTGCTTGAAAATTTGACCCATCCAATTTTGCGTTGGGTTGGGCAGCACAAAGGGGCCCCCTTTGGCGTTTTGCAAAGCCGGGGCTTTGTCCTTCAGGCCCGCAGGCGTTGCCAAGTTCATGAACCTGTTTTTGAGGGCCTCTAGTTTTTTCACATCTTGAACCGTCTGATCCATGGATGACTGGAGTTGCCTGAGGTTTTGCCTGTAAACAGATTCCATTCGCAATTGCTCGGCTTCTGTGGTCACGCCACCCAAACTGCGCGCCAGGTCTGGGTTGTATTCAACCGCCACCCGCAAGCCAACCCAGTTGAGCCCAAAACCCAAAAGAAGCAAGGCCATGGCCAAACCACCCGCCGCCATCAAAATGTTGCGCGCAGTGATAGAGACAGATTTAACCTGGCCGGTGGGGCCAGAGAGCCACATGAGTTGCATAGGATAAAAAAGCTAGGGAAGCGGATTCTAGGCAGTCCACGCCAACCCGTCTAGCGCACCAGTTGAGGTTTTTCTTGCAAAAAAATTGCTAACTTGCTGATTTATATGTTGATCATTAGAATTCAAGATTGCAAAATATTTCAACACACCCTTGGCAAGTCCCATGAACAAGCCCGAATGGACCCATGAGAGTGGTGTTCTGTTAGAAAGTTTGCGCAAGCGTGCGGGGATGGACCGTGCCACCTTGGCTCGTCGCAACATGCTTTCGGTGCTTCAGGTTGAGCAACTCGAAACGGGTGGCGACTCTGGGTTTTACAACTCAGAAATTAAGTTTTCGACTGGCAAGAAACTTTTGCAATTTTTTGGGCACACGCTTCAAGTTGAAACAGAAGTTGCAAGCAGCATTTCAAACACGCCCTCACCGCCCCTAGAAATTCTGCCCCAACAAACTGCTGCCGCAAAGCCTGCCTTCAAGATTTCAGGGCTGGGAGGTGCACTGATGGTGATGGCCGTTTTGATGGCTGTATTTTTCCTGGTGCAACAATCTTCCAATTCTGTCAACAAGCCTTCCACTGAAACCAACATCCAAGCGACTCCAACAGAGCCCAAACAAGAACCGGTGCTTGCGACACCCACGACTACGCCTAAGCCCGCACTGCCCGAGACCGATAAAAAAGAAGTACCGCCAAAACCACAGGCCCTCAATGCAGCATGTGCATGGGAGTCCACTGACACTGAAATTCAACCCACGTCTGCGCGCAAAATTGGCGAGTATGTGCATGTGGTGGCTTTAGACAATGTCAGCCTTTGCATCATGGATGGCAACCAACGCGTGGCCAGCTTGTCATTGACGCCAGGTCAGGAAAGAAGCATTTACGGGCCAGGGCCGTTCAAGGTTTACAGCCAGCAACTGCCTTTGATGAAAATCTATTTCCAAGGTCGAGCCATCAAATTGCCAAGCCCAGAAATTCGGCAAATCACACTCAAACCAGTGGCGCTGCCTTAACGCCCTTACATGCTGCGAAACAACTGGGCGGCACTTCGACTCACTTGCAGTTTTTCAGATCGGCCTTTCACAAGCACCTCCTGCCGACCACGCTCATCTCGCAGCACGCCGGCAATGGCCCGCACATTCACCAAGGTGCTTCTGTGAATTTGCCAAAAGATAGAGGGGTCTAAGGCTTCTACCAATTCTTTGATGGGCTTGCGTATCAAAAACTCTTGCTTGGCTGTTTGCACGCGGGTGTATTTTTCATCGCTCACACAATAAAGCACATCTTCAACGGGAACCAACTGAAGGGTTTGACCCACCGAGGCTTGCAACCAAGACAAATACTGAGCCGGACGTCCTGACACTTGCGCCGACAGCACATGCAGCAATTGCTGAACTGATTGGGTTGCAAGGCCACTGTCTTTCTCATGGCCATCCAACTCATGCGTGCGCTGCATCAACCGTGTCTTCAAGCGTTCTGCCGTCAGCCTCAGTCTTTCAGGTTCTGCGGGCTTTAAAACATAGTCCACAACGCCTTGCTCAAACGCATCAATGGCGTACTGATCGTAGGCTGTGATGAAAACCATTTCTGGCAACAAGGCGTCGTCGCTTAATTCAAGTTGCGCAATTTCTTTGGCCGCTTCGATGCCGGTGAGGCCCGGCATGCGAATGTCCAAAAAAATCACATCGGGTTGGTGCTCTTGAACGGCTTGAACCGCTTCAAGTCCGTTCTTGGCTTCTGCCACAATTTCCAACTCGGGCCACACTTGATGCAACCTGGCGCGAAGTTGATCGCGCATGAGTCGCTCATCGTCGGCAATCACGGCGCGGGGATTCTTTGAAATGTTGAGGATCATGGTCAAATGAATTTCAAAGCTTGGCAGTGGCCTCGATGGGCGCAATCTTGTAGGGAAAGGACAAAATGGCCAAGGTACCAGAGCCTTCATAGGGCTCTAAAGCGCGGATGCTGAAGCTGGCTTGGTCGCCATAAATGAGCGCCAATCTGTCGCGAATATTTTTCAAGCCAAAGCCACCTGCCCAAACACCTTGAGGACTTGCAGTTTGTGCACTTTTACTGGCACTGACATTGTTGGCATCGGCTGGAAAATAGCCCACGCCAGAATCTTTCACAGTGACCACCAATTTGCCGTGTGAAACTTCAACGCGCAAGACCAATGTGCCACCTTCAGCTTTGGGCTCAAGGCCATGTTTGAAGGCGTTTTCGACCAAGCTGAGCATCATCATGTTGGGCATTTCGGCAGAGTGAAGGCCCTCTGGAATATCCCATTGAATTTGCAGGCGATCTTCCATGCGCATTTTTTGAATGTCGAGGTAAGGGCGAATGACGCTCAACTCTTGGTCCAAGTAGCGAACCGTATTGGTTTTTTGCTCGCGCATATTGGGCAGTGTGGCACGCAACAAAGCGATCAAACTTTTTTGCATCAAGCTGGCGCGCGGCGGATCGGTTTCAATCAGATGATCGATGGAGGCCAGGGTATTGAACAAAAAGTGGGGTTCTACTTGCGCCTGCATGGTGGCCATGCGCGCCTCCACCAATTGACGCTTGAGTTGCTCGGCTTCAGCCAAGTAGGTGGCCGCAGAGGCTTTTTCTTCAGCTTGAATTTGTTGCTTGAAAATGGCTTTGATCACAATCGAAATGAGGATGATCACGAAGCCCAGTTGCGGCACCGTGAGAACGCCGAAGACCGTTAGAACAACAATGGACAAACCAAAAAACAACATCCAACTGATGCCAATCAGCCACGTGGCATAGGCATGGAATGTGTCTTTGGCGGCTTGCCAATTGGCGGACTTGGGAGAAGAAGATGGTGTTGTCATAAGGCCTCGTTGTTTGGAAAGGGCCTAATGTAGACAGCTGACTTTGTGAATGCATTTGATTTGCGACGAACTGTCGAAACCGTGGGTTGAACGGCAAAAATCAAGCGCCAGCGCGCTTGCCCTTGGTGAGGTCAACACCCAACTGCTTAAGTTTGCGATACAGGGGGGTGCGCTCTAAACCTGTTTTGTC
>JAPLPO010000020.1 GCA_026400155.1 Burkholderiales bacterium
ATGGCGCTACAGGCACTGAAGGCCAATGCCTTTGTGGGAAGCGCCCAAACCGTCGCCGAAAAGTTAAGATCAGTTGCCACCCGACTAGAGTTAGACGAATTGGCCGTCATTACATGGACGTATGACGCCAAGGCACAGACGCATTCGTACGCACTGTTGGCCCAAGAATTTAATTTAAAACCCTCAACATTTTCAGGAGCATAAGCATGTTTGAAACCGCAATTGCAGGCAGCCTGCCTAAACCCGAATGGCTGGCCGAGACCAACAAGCTTTGGCCCAAATGGATGGCGCAAGGCGATAGCCTCAAGCAAGCCAAAGCCGACGCCACACTGCTTTGGATCAAAGCCCAAGAAGATGCAGGCCTCGATGTGGTGGGCGATGGCGAGCAATCGCGCCAACACTTTGTGCATGGATTCTTGGAGCAAGTAGAAGGCATCGACTTTGAAAACAAAGTGACCATGGGCATTCGCAACAATCGCTACGATGCACAAGTGCCGCAAGTGGTTGCGCCTTTGCGATTGAAAGGCCGAGTGCATGCCTTTGAGGCCCAACTGGCACGTGCACACACCAAGAAGAAATTGAAGTTCACCTTGCCTGGCCCCATGACCATTGTCGACACCGTGGCCGACCGCTTTTATGGCGACAAAGTCAAAATGGCCATGGCCTTTGCTGAGTTGCTCAATCAAGAAGCCTTGGCACTTCAAGCCGATGGCGTTGACATTGTGCAGTTTGATGAGCCAGCCTTCAATGTGTACATGGAAGAAGCGGCCGACTGGGGTGTGAAAGCCTTGGAGCGTGCTGCGCAGGGCCTTACCTGCACTACGGCTGTTCACATTTGCTACGGCTACGGCATTCAAGCCAACATCGATTGGAAAAATTCATTGGGCCATGAGTGGCGCCAGTATGAAAAAGTGTTTCCAGCCTTGGCCAAGAGCAGCATTCAACAGGTGAGCTTGGAGTGCTTCCAATCGCACGTGCCCATGGACCTCATGGCTTTACTGGAAGGTAAAGATGTGATGGTGGGTGTGATTGATGTGGCTAGCGATGTGATTGAAACGCCCGAGCAAGTGGCAGACACCATTGGCCGTGCGCTTCAATTTGTACCCAAGGCCCGCATCATTGCGTGTACCAATTGCGGTCTGGCGCCCATGAGCCGTGAAGTGGCTGAGAAAAAACTACAAGCCTTGGCCGATGGCGCACGCATTGCACGTGAGCGCTATCGCTGAAAAGTTAGAGCTTGCATGCACAAAAAAGGCCATCGCAAGATGGCCTTTTGCTTGAACAACAACGCGCGCTTACATGCGCTCAAAAATAGCCGCAATACCTTGACCGCCACCAATGCACATGGTGACCAAGGCATAACGGCCTTGAATGCGTTGAAGTTCATGCAAGGCTTTGACCGTGATCAAAGCACCTGTGGCACCAATGGGGTGTCCCAAAGAAATACCGGAGCCATTGGGGTTGACCTTGGCGGGGTCTAGGCCTAAATCGCGTGTGACTGCGCAAGCCTGTGCCGCAAAGGCTTCATTGGCCTCAATGACATCCAAATCGTTCACGCTGAGGCCTGCTTTTTTCAAGGCCAATTGTGTGGCGGGAACAGGGCCAATGCCCATGTACTTGGGATCAACGCCCGCATGCGCATAGGCCACCAAGCGGGCCAGGGGTTTGACGCCACGCGCTTTGGCCACACCCGCTTCCATCAGCACCACAGCCGCTGCCGCATCGTTAATGCCAGAGGCGTTGCCAGCCGTGACGGTGCCGTTTTCTTTCAGAAACACGGGCTTGAGTTTGCCCAGCTCTTCCATGGTGCAACCCGGGCGGAAGTGCTCATCGGTTTCGTAGGCCACTTCGCCTTTGCGTGTTTTGAGCATGACCGGCATGATTTGGTCTTTGAAGTAGCCGGCTTGTATGGCGCGCTCTGCGCGGTTGTGGCTTTCAACGGCCAATTTGTCTTGGTCTTCTCGGGTAATTCCCCACTTGGCTGCAATGTTCTCAGCCGTCACGCCCATGTGAATGGTGTGAAATGGATCGTGGAGAGCACCCAACAACATGTCAATCATTTTGGTGTCGCCCATGCGTGCGCCAAAACGGTTGCTTAAGCTGGCGTAGGGCGCGCGGCTCATGTTTTCTGCACCGGCGCCAACAGCGATGTCTGCGTCGCCCAACATGATGGACTGGCTGGCTGAGATGATGGCTTGCAAGCCAGAACCACACAGACGGTTCACATTGAATGCAGGCGTGCCCTCAGAGCATCCAGCGTTGATGGCGGCCACCCGAGACAAGTAAAGGTCTTTGGGCTCGGTGTTGACCACATGGCCAAACACCACATGACCCACATCCTTGCCATCGGTGTTGGCACGCTTCAGGGCTTCTCGCACCACTTGTGCACCCAATTCAGTGGGGGCGATGTCTTTCAAGCTGCCACCAAAGGTTCCAATGGCGGTGCGCACACCGCTGACAACAACAACTTCACGGTTCATTAAGATCTCCTTCGAATTGAAATGAATATAACCCCAAATTCTGACCCAATAAGACGACAGGGGGCTGACAAAAAAATTTCTCTGAAACGACGTCAGAGCTTCAAGCGTCTCGCACGTCGCTCACAGGGTTGCTGCCAAAGTCGGCACGCGCTAGGTAATTCAAAATTCGCGTTGCAGCGTCCTTGGGCGAAGTCAGTAGACCTGTTGACTTGAGTTGCTGAAAGCCACTTTGATCTGGAAATTTTTCAGGGGCTGCACCGCGCAATTGAATTTGCATATCGGTATCGATCACGCCGGGTGCCAAGGATGTTACTTTGGCGCCATGGGGCTTCAGTGCTTCATCGAGCGCCAAGCAGCGTGTAAAGTGGTCCATGCCTGCCTTGGCGGCACAGTAAGCTGATTGAGAAGCCATGGCGCGCCGACCCAGACCGGAGGAAATATTGACCACTTTGCGCGGCATAGACCAGTTTTCTGTTGCGCCTAAAAATGCAGCGCACATCTGCATGGGCGCTTCCAAGCCTACCCGCAAAGCCATGGCCAAATTGTGAGGGTCGGCCTGACTTAAGGGGCCAATATTGGGAATGACGCCCGCATTGTTAATCAGGGTGGCGCTGGCATAAGCCTTGGCGTCTTGCGACTCAAGCCACTTCTGGAGGGCCAAACTGGCCGTGGCACCATCGGCCAAATCGTGCGTCCATTGTTCCAAATTTGCACCTGCTTTTTGCGCACTTTCATGCAGGCTTGCTTGTTGGTTGCGTGAAATGCAAATCAGGGTGTTGCCCGCTTGCAGCAGTTGCTCTGCAATGGCCAAGCCCATACCGCGCGAACCACCTGTGAGGATATAGAGATGCTGAGACATGTTTTCTTTCATTTAAAAAGGGACGCTACTTTCGAAAGCCATGCATTTTGCCGTAACTGGGTGCTTCAATTGCAATTCACGGGCATGCAGCAGCAAGCGGGGGGCTTTGGCTATTTCTTCGGGGGAAGCGTACAAGGCGTCGCCCAAAATGGCGTGCCCGATAGCCATCATATGCAGCCGCAATTGATGGGTTCTTCCGGTGATGGGTTTCAACTCAACACGGGTGGCGTGGTCAAGGGGCAAGAGTTGTTTGACGCGCCATTGCGTGTGGCTTGGTTTGCCTTGTTCCCAGTCCACTTTGCTGCGAGGTCGGTTGGGCCAATCGATGATCAGTGGCAATTGAATGTCGTGCCAGGTTTCTGAAATGTTAGGCAAACCTGCCACGATGGCTTCGTAGGTTTTGTTCACCTCTCTGAGGGCAAAAGCTTGGCTTAAGCAGCGCTGTATGTCTGGGCCTCTGGCCATTACAACGAGACCCGATGTGGCCATATCAAGGCGGTGGACGGTAAGGGCATCGGGCCATTTCTGTTGGGCTCTGGTAATCAAGCAATCTTGTTTGTCTTCGCCTCGTCCTGGCACACTGAGTAAACCTGACGCTTTGTTCAGAACGATGATTTGATCATCCAGATAAACCAAATCCAAAGCAGACATGGCTCATTGGCCTTGGAGTGCGCGGATACGATTCACTTGCAGTGGCGTGACCTCTGTCGCTTGGTGGCCCCACTGAGTTCGCAAGTGGGTGAGAACGGCTGCAATTTCTCGATCGTCTAGTTCAAGGATGTATGGCGGCATGCCATAGGGCCGTGGGTTGAGTTGGGTGGCTGCAGGGTAGCCACGATACAAAACGGTTTGAACCAAATTGGTGGGGTCATTCAAAAGAATGGCTCGGTTGTTGGCGAGTGAAGGATAGGCGCCAGGAATGCCTTGTCCTTGAGCTTGGTGACATTGTTCGCAATGCTGGTCGTAAATTTTGGCACCCTGGCTCAACACTCTGGCTGAGGTGGTAGATTTCTTCATTGATTCAGCGGGGGCCTTGAGCGCAATTTGCGACGCTTTGCTGGCCATGTCTTTGAGGTAAGTGGCGACTGAATTCAGGTCTGAATCGAGCCAGTGCTGCGTGCTGTGTTGCACCACTTCAGCCATGGGGCCACTTGCGATGGCGTGGTCGTTTTGTCCAGCCTTTAAAAAACGTGCAATGTCTGCCACACTTTGAGCAGCCAAGCCAGTTTCTTTTGCGCTTGTGAGTGAAGGCGCATACCAATTAAGCACAGGCAAAAGTCCCCCCGAAAAATCATTGACTGCCGTCAATGCGCCCCACGAATTTCGTTCGCTGTGGCAGGCTGCGCAATGTGCCAAGCCTTGCGCAATGTAAGCACCGCGGTTCCATTCAGCGCTTTGACGAGGTTCAGACACATAGGTGCCAGGTGTGAAAAACAAACTGCGCCATACAGCTATGGCCACAGAGGTGCCATAGGGCCAATCCAATGTCTCAGAGGGTCTGGGAATCGGTTTGGTATTGGCGGCTGCAGGCAATTTTTTCAAAGCTGCCAAGAGGGCATCGCTGTCTTCGCGCGTGATGAGGGTGGTGTGTTGGTAAGGAAAAACGGGCGTGAGCAATCGGCCATCTTTGGATTTGCCGTGGTGCAATGCACGCCAAAAATCTTGGGTGTTCCATTGGCCAATGCCGTGTTGTGAATCGGAGGTGATATTGCTGCTGTAAACCTTGCCAAAAGGTGTCTCAAATGCACGGCCACCTGCGCCAGGTGCTGCGCCTCGATCGGTGTGGCACGCCATGCAATTGCCAAGGATTAAAAGTTGTTGGCCTTTGGCAGCCAGCGCTGCGTCACTCAGGCCGCTGCTGTTGCTGCTATGGCTGTTGGGTGTTGTGGCGCTTGTCCAAATGTCTTGGTGGTTGTCGAGCAAGATGGCGGTGCCCAAGAGCCCCACGATGGCCAACCACAGGATGGCAAAGTTGCGCCAAAAATGAGCTGGAAACATCATGGCTGCACCTTTGAGAGTTCAGGTGCGCTGCCGCAACGCCAAGGTGCTTTGAGTGGCTCTGCCATTTTCAGGGCAGGTGAAGAATTCAAGGGCATGTTTTGCGTGGATAGCCAAGTAGCAACAGCCACCAAGTCTTCTGAATCAAGTCGCTTGACAATGTCGCGCATGCAATCGGGGGACGCGGCTTTGCGCTGAAGGGTTTGCCAAGCACCAAGTTGGGCGTTCAAATAATCGAGCGGTAAACCCAAGAGGCCAGGTACATTGGCTTGGATGCCTGTCAGCTGTGTGCCGTGACAAGTATTGCAAGCCGGCACGCCGCGGCTGCTGTCACCTTCTAGGGCTAATTTTTTGCCGTGTTGCAAGACTCGATCCGATGCGCGTTCTTTGGGCTGCACGGCTGGCGGATAAGGCAACTTGAGATTGGAAAAATAAACCGCCATTTCTTGCAGGTAGGCATCTGACAAGGGGTCGACCAAGCGGGTCATGAGATTGTAGTGGCGCCTGCCTTCCTGAAAGTTTTTCAGTTGGTTGAACAAATACCCCGCAGGCTTGCCGGCAAGTCGAGGGTAATAACCATCGGGGCCTGCACGGCCTTGTTCGCCATGGCAGGCCGTACAGGCGCGGGTCCGTTCTGCCATGTCGTCTTTGAAAGACTTGCCTTGAGCGACAACTGCTTGAGAAACCAGAAAAAAAAGGCTGGCGGACAAACTCAAGAACAAGACCTTGGGTATTTTTGGCAGGTGCCAAGAGAGAAATGCAAATTTCAAGGACATGCCTCAAAGATACCCTGAAAACACCCTCTTCAATGGCTCTGCCCCGATTGAAATCCAGAGAATTTCAGTTCAGGCGACAATCAGGGGTTTTGTGACTCTTTATTTCATTGCTTATGTCTGATTTTGAAGTTCGATTTGCCACTAAAAAAGAGGCGGCTGAAGTAGCGAACCTGCATTTGATTGCCAGCCGTGCCGCCTATGCAGGTCAAGTGCCTGATACGCACTGGGATGCAACTCCCATGGCCAAGCGAGTGTCCTACTGGAAAGAGGCCATTGAATATGGTGAGCCCCAAGTGCTGGTGGCCTTGGAAGGCGACAGCATTGTGGGCTTTGTGGGCTACGACCGCTCGCGTGACCCCAAGTCCAAAAACACCACAGGTGAAATTTGGGCCATTTATGCCGACCCCGATCGTTTGGGGGAGGGCGTAGGCTTGGCTTTGTGGGACGCCGCGCGCGAAGGTTTGCTGGAAGAAGATTGCACCGATGTCACCATATGGGTGCCTTTGCTGAACGAGCGCACTGTGCGCTTTCATGAACTGGCCGGCTTTAAGCGTGAGATGAACACCGCACGCACTGTGCCTATGGGCTCGGTGAAGGTTGAAGAAGTTCGAATGAAGCGGGCCCTGACCTGAAACATAGGCCTCCATGAAAATTTTGCTGGCCCCCATGGAAGGGCTGTTGGACCACAGCCTGCGTGACACGCTCACTCGTGTGGGCGGCATCGATTTGTGCGTGTCTGAATTCATTCGTGTCACAGATGCCGTGCTTCCCAAAAGAGCTTTCTATCGGGTGGTGCCAGAGTTGTTGAATGAGGGTAAAACTTTGGCGGGAGTTCCTGTAAGAGCCCAATTGTTGGGCTCCGAGCCTGAAGTTTTGGCGGCCAATGCAGCGCGCTTGGCCAAGCTCAACCCAGCCGGCATTGACCTCAATTTTGGATGTCCTGCCAAAACGGTCAATCGCCATCGCGGGGGTGCGGTGCTTTTGGATGAGCCTGAATTGATTGGCCAAATTGTGGCAGCGGTGCGCCGTGCTGTGCCGCCAAATGTACCCGTCTCCGCCAAAATGCGTTTAGGCTTCAACGATGATTTGCGCGCTGAAGATTGTGCGCAAGCCATTGAGGGGGCCGGTGCCGACCAGTTGGTGGTGCATGCACGCACCAAGGCCCATGGTTACCGTCCGCCAGCCTATTGGGATCGCATTGCCGATCTGAGGCGATGCGTCAAATTGCCCATGGTGGCCAACGGTGAAATTTGGACGGTGGCAGATGCAATCCGGTGCCGTGAGGTGACAGGTTGCAACGACATCATGATTGGCCGTGGCATGGTGAACAACCCAGGTCTGGCGTTAGAAATTAAATTTCACGATGCCCAAGCACAGGGCCTGTCTGTGTCCGACATGGCGCAAAGGTTTTCTTGGGAACAGTTGTGGCCATTGATGAGCGTTTTTTGGCGGCGAATGAGTTTGCATGTTGCACCTCGACACCGCGCTGGTCGACTCAAGCAATGGCTCAATTACTTGCGTCGACATTACCCTGAAGCGCAGCAGGCATTTGACACGCTCAGGCTGATTCAAGACCCTAAGGTGATGGAGGCTTGGTTGTTGCGGCCGCTTCCAACATTTGCGCCACAACCTCCGCTTGAAGTGCTCTCAAGCTAGTTTGCAATTTGGAACTGGCATGCAGTGCCTTAAGCCGTTCTTCTGGCGCTTGAATTTGTTTGCAAAGCAACTCCGTCTGCGCAATTTCATCGATCAAGGATTCTTGGCAGAACACCGGTGCAAAGCCTTTGAGTTGATGCCAAATCTTTTGCAGCACTTCGAATTGACTTGATTCAATGGCACTAGATATCTGGGTTTCATCACGCAGAAGGGTGCTGTTGAGCGTGCTCAAGAGTTGATGCGCACTTTGGGCATCGCCCAGGTAAGCAATGGCTTTTGACATCGATAAATAGCGATGTGCCGTCATGCGCTACAACTTGCCATGAAGAAACTCAGACAAACCACCCTCAGGCTCAAAGCGATCGTTTCTGAAGTGCAGCCGAGATGGCCCTGGAAGTGCTCTCAACTGAACCGAGTGTCTTGGATCGCCAGGGTAGCAAATGACCCGCATGCCCTCGACATCGAAGGACTCTGGTTGAATCACGGGAGGTGTTCTTTGCGCAGCATCCTCGAGCGCATGGTCGACATTTTGATAAAGACTTAAGTGCGACAAACTCATAATTTGCGGGGGTGCTAACAGGATGTCTCCCGACCAATATTGCATCAGTGCTTGCCGCGGGCTTGCCCACAAAATTTCTGTTGTCTCGTGATTGTCTTGAATTGCAATTTGTGCACTAGGGGCTCTTGCCAAAAAGAATCGCGTATCAAAACGTTTGGACATCATGGCCGGCCTTCGAGGTGTGATCCATCGTGACCAGGGCCTCAAGTCAGTGCAGCGCAGTTGTAAGCCGCACTCCTCTTGCGCTTCTCGCAAGGCCGCAACGAACAAACTGCCAGCATGCTCAGGGGCGATGTCTGGCTCTCCCAGTTGAGCATGCAAGACAGACAGGGGTTGATCTAAGCTGGCCAAGGCACTGGGGCTGGCATCTGCTTCATCGCGTTTGCCGCCTGGAAATACAAAAGCGCCTCCCAAGTCCTTGGAGTCTGCATGCCGTTTGAGGAGCAAAACTTCCAAGCCCGATGTGCCTTCGCGCAGCATCAAAACGGTAGCGGCATCGCGCGGCGGGGTGTCAATGATTTTGGAGGAGATTTCCATGGCGCTTTAAATTGAGTAACATTGCAAGGCTATCAGATAGAGGTAAACAAATGAGCATTGATTTTCAAGGACGTGTCGCCATTGTCACAGGTGCCGGTGGTGGATTGGGCAAGCAACATGCGCTGGCGCTGGCCAAGCGAGGCGCTAAAGTGCTGGTGAATGACCTGGGCGGCAATGTGCACGGTGAAGGGGGCTCTGTCAGTGCGGCGCAGGCCGTGGTGGATGAAATTATCAAGGCAGGCGGCGAAGCCATTGCCAACGGCGCTTCTGTCACTGACTATGAAGCGGTGCAGGCCATGGTCAAACAAGCCATGGACCAATGGGGCCGCGTTGACATTCTGGTTAACAACGCCGGCATTCTGCGCGACAAAAGTTTTTCCAAAATGGAAATTTCAGATTTTCGTTTGGTGATGGAAGTTCACGTGATGGGGGCCGTTCATTGCACCAAAGCCGTTTGGCCTATCATGCAGGCGCAAAGCTACGGCCGCATTGTCATGACCACTTCTTCCAGTGGCTTGTACGGCAACTTTGGCCAAGCCAACTACGGTGCAGCCAAGATGGCCTTGGCCGGCATGATGCAAACCTTGGCCATTGAGGGCGAGAAATACAATATTCGCGTCAATTCCTTGGCGCCCACTGCAGCCACACGCATGACCGAAGGTTTGATGCCAGAGGCCGTGTTGAAAGCGCTAGAGCCCCAAGCGGTGGTGCCCGCCATGTTGGTCATGGTGTGTGAAGATGCGCCCAACAGAACCATCATTTGCGCAGGTGCAGGCAGCTTTGAAGTGGCCAACATCACGCTCACACAAGGCGTGCATTTGGGCATGTCAGAAGACACCCCCGAGCAGCTGCTGGCTGCCATGGCTCAAGTCAAAGATCACCAGGGTGAGTTGGTGCCGGGTTCGGGTTCAGGACAAGGCAGTTTGGAAGTGGGCAAGGCCATGGCCGCCCACAAGGCTTAACTGAGCGTAAGCACCACGGGGGTGTGATCGCTTGGGCGCTCGTTTTTGCGCGGCAATTTGTCGATCACACAAGCTGAGGCGCGGTCTTTCAATGCGCCGCTAATGAGAATGTGGTCGATGCGCATGCCTCTGTTGCGCTTGAAACCAAAGTCGCGGTAGTCCCACCAACTGAAGCTTTTTTCGGCTTGCTCAAACAAGCGGAAACTGTCGTGCAAGCCTAAATCAATCAGTCCTTGCAGGTGCTCGCGTTCTTCGGGGGTGCAATGAATGGTTCCGGCCAGGCCCACTGGATCCCAAACATCGAGATCATCAAAGGTGATGTTGTAGTCGCCCATGAGTGCCAACTTGGTGTGGGACGACATCTCTTGCTTCACCCATTGGTGCAATGCCGTTAGCCAGCGCATTTTGTAAGCAAACTTGTCACTGTCAGGCGCTTGGCCATTTGGAAAATAGCCGCCGATCACTCGCACATCACCAAATGTTGCTGTGATGACGCGAGACATGTCGTCTTCAAATCCAGGAATATTTTTGACAATTTGAGTGCCTTCACTGCGCGAAATGAGGGCGACACCGTTGTATGTTTTTTGACCAAACCATTGAGAGTGATAACCCGCTTCTGTGAAGGCAGCATGCGGAAATTTGTCATCAGTCATCTTCAACTCTTGCAAGGCCAAGACGTCGATGGCGTGCTCGGCTCCAAGCGCTTCTTGTGCCTTCAACCAGTCGATCACCTGTGACAGTCTGACGGTGAGTGAGTTGACATTCCAAGTGGCAAGTTTCATGGGCACCTATCGACTTTCAAACAGTTCGTTGATACGTCACAAAACTGAATTTCAAACCAAATGCCGCGGTGTGTGACTCTCGCGAAGTTTCGTGCCATGTTGCATCTAGCTCTGGTGCGTAGGCATCGCCTTCAAAGTCCTGCTCAATTTCTGTGACCAAGGCTTCGTCTGCAATGGCAGCCGCTTGGGCATAAATGTCTGCGCCGCCCATGACCCACAAATCTTTGCCCTCGGGACAATGCGCCAGAGCCACAGTGAGTCCTTCTTCCAAGGAGTGAACCACCAGAGCACCGTCTGCATGCCAATCTGTTTGTCGTGTCATGACCAAATTGGCCCTGTCGGGTAGAGGTCTGAATTTGGCAGGAATAGATTCCCAGGTTTTTCGGCCCATGAGCACGGGCGAGCCCAGTGTGGTGCGTTTGAAATGGGCCAAGTCTTCAGGCAGGTGCCAAGGCATTTGGTTGTTCAGGCCAATGACGCCATTGGCAGCTCTGGCGTAAATGAGCTTGAGCTTCATCAAACGGCCACCGGTGCTTTGATGGCGGCGTGGCACTCATAGTCCAAAACCTCGAAGTCTTCGTATTCGTATTCGAAAATAGAAGCGGGTTTGCGCTTGATATTCAAAGTGGGATAAGCGAAAGGCGTGCGACTTAGTTGCAGCGCAACTTGTTCTTTGTGATTGCTGTAAATGTGGCAATCGCCGCCGGTCCAAATAAAGTCACCCACTTCCAAATCGCACTGCTGGGCCATCATGTGGGTGAGCAATGCGTAGCTGGCAATGTTGAAGGGCACACCCAAGAAAATATCGGCACTGCGTTGGTAAAGTTGGCAGCTGAGTTTGCCTTTGCCACCCGCCTCTTGAGGCGGTGCCACATAAAACTGAAAGAAGGCATGGCAAGGCATGAGTGCCATTTTGGACAGCTCGGCCACATTCCAAGCGCTCACAATGATGCGGCGTGAATCAGGATTGCTTTTCAGGGTGCGAATGACA
This sequence comes from Burkholderiales bacterium, assembly GCA_026400155.1. Classification (GTDB taxonomy): domain Bacteria; phylum Pseudomonadota; class Gammaproteobacteria; order Burkholderiales; family Burkholderiaceae_C; genus Limnohabitans_A. The sequence continues at coordinate 11,601 of JAPLPO010000020.1, forward strand.
TCGCTGATTTGATCAATGTGACCCCCATCTGGGGCAACTGCGCCATTGCACGCCATACACGGGGCCCAGATCGCCGTCTTCGCGCGCCCATTCGTCCCAAATGGTGACGCCGCGTTCACGCAGCCAGTTGTTGTTGCTAGAGCCTGTGAGGAACCACAACAGCTCTTGAATGATGGAGCGCAAATGCACTTTCTTGGTGGTAACCAGTGGAAAGCCTTCATTCAAATCAAAGCGCATTTGGTGCCCAAACACGCTGGTGGTGCCAGTGCCGGTGCGATCGGCCTTGAACACGCCATGATCGTTTACGTGGCGCATGAAATCTTCGTATTGCGAGCGGATAGGGCGTGTGGTCATGGACTGATCAATGGGTTTGTTCGAGGGCTACAAATGCATTCTGGCTCAAAGACTAAATTTTAATCACTCGGCCTGGGTTCATGATGTTTTGGGGGTCTAGGGCCATTTTGATGGCCTTCATCATGGCCAAGGCCGTGGGATCTTTGTAGTGGGGGAGTTTGTCGGCCTTCAGGCTGCCTACACCATGCTCGGCGCTGATAGACCCATGAAAGGCTTTGACCTGGTCAAACACCCAGGTGTTCACTTCGTCTTCATGCTCACGCAAAAAAACTGCGCCATCAGCGCCTTGCGGTGCTTGAACGTTGTAGTGCAAATTGCCATCGCCCAAATGGCCAAAATTGACCAAACGGATGCCAGGGATTTTGGTTTGAAGCAAGGCATCGGTTTCAGCCACAAATTGTGGAATGAGCGAGACAGGGATGCTGATGTCGTGTTTGATATTCAAGCCTTCATCGGCTTGAGCCAAAGGAATGGTTTCGCGAATTTGCCAGAGCACTTTGGCTTGAGCCAAACTTTCTGCCACCACCGCATCGGTCACCCAGCCATTCTCCATGGCGGCTTCCATCAGGGCCTCAAAGCCCTCACGAGCGTGCGCTTCAGACTCGTGGTCGGAGTTTTCAAGCAAAACGCACCAAGGTGTTTCTTTGAACAAGGGAACCCGAAGGTGTGGGTGGTGTTTGTCAACCAAGCCCAGGGCAAATTGGCCCATCACTTCAAAGCCAGTGAGGCCAGCCCCCAAACGCTCATGTGCCAGGCCTAAAAGAGACACGGCAGCTTCCATGCTGGGCACGGCAGCCCACGCTGTGAGTTGTGCAGCGGGCTGGGGATAAAGCTTCATGCAGGCGGCGGTGATGATGCCCAAAGTACCTTCACTGCCAATCAGGAGGTTGCGCAAATCGTAGCCGGTGTTGTCTTTGCGCAAACCCGACAGGCCATGCCAAATTTCACCTTGTGCTGTGACCACTTCCAAGCCCAAGCAAAGCTCTCGTGTGTTGCCAAATCGAACCACTTGGGTGCCACCCGCGTTGGTGCCCAAATTGCCACCCAAGGTGCAGCTGCCCTCGGCGGCCAAACTCAGCGGAAACAAGTAGCCTGCTTTTTCAACATGTTCTTGCACCGATTGCAAAATACAACCCGCCTCGGCCACCACGGTGAGATTGGCTGAGTCCATAGAGCGCACTTTGTTCATTCTCTGCAAACTCAAAACCACTTGTTGGCCAGATTCATCGGGCACCGACCCAACGACCAAACCTGTGTTGCCACCTTGAGGCACGATGCTCACTGATTCTTTGGCGCAGGCCTTCACCACAGCCGCCACCTCTTGCACATTGGCGGGTCGCACAACAGCCAAGGCCTTGCCATGAGAGCGTTTACGCCAGTCTTGTTCCCAAGCGCTGAGATCGGTTTTGGGGTCGTCGTGCGTCAGCACGGTGGTATCGCCACAAATGCGGCGCAAGTTTTCTATCAAAGCACTCATTTTTCAAATCTCAGGCGGAGGGTTTGGATTCTTCAATTGTCTCTGTGGCAGTATTTTCGCGTGCCATTTGAAAGCGCCATCGCACATGCAAGGCGCAAGCTGCAAACAACACGACGCACAGCAATGTTTGGGTCAGGGCCAGACCAGAAGACCAGCCTTTATCGCCCCAAGCGCGCACCACACCTTCGGTGAAATAAAGCCAAATCATGAGGCTCACCCAGCGGTAGGTGTACATCCGATTTTTCAGCAAACCTGCCAGTGGCCAGCACAAGGGCATGACTTTGAGGGCCCACCATGAGCCGCCTTCACGCAGGGGCGCTAGCCACAATTCCCAAAGCAAACCCACCAAAATGAGCGCCAGCAGGCTTGCCACTGCAATCCATCGGGTGATTTCGATGGTCTTTGGTGTCAGAAATGGGGTTGGATGAGTAGAGTTGTTCATGGCGATGGCATCATACCGGTCATGAAGCCAATTGAATCCCTCCAAGCCACTTTGAACGATATTCTGCAGTTTCCGTGGCGTCAAATGTTGCGCATGCTGTGGCAACGTTTTCGGGAAGTGCGATTGGGCATGACGGCCAGTTCGCTGACTTTCACAACTGTTTTGGCACTGGTGCCCCTGTTTACGCTGGCTTTGGCCATCTTCACGGTGTTTCCCATCTTTGCTCAGGTGCAAGACCAGCTGCAGCGCTGGCTCATTGAAAGCTTGGTTCCAGAAAGCATTTCCCGTCAGGTTTTGGGGTCTTTGACACAATTTTCCCGCAAAGCCAGCCGGCTCGGTTTGGTGGGTTTGATTGCGGTGGTGGTCACTTCATTGGCCTTGTTGGTCACCATTGACCGCACTTTGGGTCAAATTTGGCGCGTCAATCGGCAAAGACCATGGGGACAGCGCGTTCTTCTTTATTGGGCAGGCATTACCCTGGGGCCCCTGCTTTTGGGCGGCAGCTTGGCCATTTCCTCCTATCTGTTCACAGGGTACCTGTCGGGCTTGGGGGATTGGTTGCCAGTCTCAGTTCGCAATTTATTGGACTTGGTGGAGTTTTGCATGTTGGTGGCTTGCGTCACAGGCTTGTACTACTACCTGCCCAACACCCGCGTCGATTGGCGACACGCTTTGATGGGTGGCGTGGCGGTGGCTTTGGGCTTGGAGTTGGCCAAGAAAGTGTTGGCCCTGTACTTGGCGCAAATGCCCACTTATTCGGCCATTTATGGGGCGTTTTCTGCTGTACCGATTTTGTTGGTCTGGGTTTATGTGGCCTGGGTGGTGGTGCTCTTAGGGGCCGTGGTCACCGCCAGCTTGCCTGAAATGGGTCGACAGGCCAAAAGGCATGCTGATGGTCCTGGTTGGTCGTTCAGGTTGGCGTTGGAGGTGTTGCGAAGCTTGTCGATAGCTAGAGTTAGCTCCCCAGAGGGTTTGAGTATGGCGAAGTTGGCTGACGAACTTCACATTGAACAGCGGCATGCTCAGGCCGCATTGGATGCCTTGCAAGAACTCAAGTGGGTGGGGCGCTTGGAGCCATCCAGTTCTGATCAAGAGAGTGCGTGGGTTTTGTTGATTGACATGGACAGCACACCCCTTGAGCCCTTGGTCCAAAAACTTTGTCTGCATGCAAGCGATGCAACGGCCTTGCTTTGGGAAAAAGCCCAATTGAGCCACCTCAAGCTGGTCGATGTGATCAAAACTTGATCTTGCCCGTCCACATGTCTTTGTACATGACCCAATCGCCCATGAAGCTGTACAGGGGGCGTTTGAAGCTGGCAGGTTTGTTTTTCTCAAAAACGAAATGACCTAGCCATGCGCAGCCATAGCCGCATAACAAACCGTACAAAAAGTACTTTGGCTTTCCTGTGATTACCAACATGGCCAAGCAAATGAGAGACAAAGTTGAGCCTAAAAAGTGAAGGCGACGGCAAGTGGTGTTGCTGTGCTCTCTCAAATAAAAAGCGTAAAAAGTTTCAAAGCTGGTGAAACTCTTTGCATCGGGTGCAATGTTCAATTCTTCGGTGCTGTTCATGTGGGCTCCTTTCAGTACAACAAGATCAATGGGGGGTCAATTGATGCGAGACATGCTAATTACTTTTGACAAAAAGCAATCAAGGCGTTCAAGGTTTCCTCGGGCGCTTCCACCATCAGTTGATGTCCGGCATTGACCATGGCAAGGTGCCCGTTTTGGGCTAGCTTGATCAAGCCTTGCGCGGCCTTGGGCTGGGTCATTTGATCTTTTTTGCCCAGCAAGAAGAGGGTGGGGCAGGTCACATTGCCCATGGCCACTTCGCCTTGGTCGTAGCTGTCGCAAGCCTTGAAGCCGATGTTGAAAATATTCTCATGGGGGTTGCTGGCCAAGACTCTTCGCATCAGTGCTTTGCTGCCACCCAGCAGCCAAGTGCCAGGGCCCAGGGCGCTAGGAGGAGGTGCCAATGTGGAGTGTGAAAACACATTCACCATCTGAATGGCTTTTTGTGGATCGTTCAATGAACTGTCTAGCAGCGCCGGTGAAACGCGCATGGGGTAGGCGGTGCCCACCATCACCAGTTGCGATACTCTGTCTGGATGCTCTGATGTGGCATGCAATGCAATGAGCGAGCCAAAACTGTGGCCGATCAACACAGCTTTCGAAACACCAACCACATCGAGCAAAGTCATGACACTTTGCGCCGCTTCTTGCACCGATGCAGGCGCTTTGCCGCCGCTTCTGCCGTGCCCAGGCAGGTCGACAGCCAACACATTCCAGCCATGGTTTGCAAAGTACCGCGTTTGCAAAATCCAAACACTGTGATCGTTTAACACGCCATGAATGAACACCGCGGTGGGCTTTTCTGGATCAAAGGCTTTTCCGCCTGAGTAAACATAAAGTGGGGCGCCTTGAACGTTGTAAATCATGAGGCACCTCCACTTTGGGCGGCGGCTTTTTCGGCTGCCTTCAAAGCCCGTTTCAAGTCGTCCACCAAATCGTCTGGATCTTCTAAACCAATCGACAGCCGCACAGTGCCGGGGCCAATGCCAGAGGCCTTGAGGGTTTCGTCGTCTACCCTAAAGTGTGTGGTGCTAGCGGGATGAATGACCAAGGATCTGCAATCGCCCACGTTGGCCAAGTGACTGAAAACCTGCAGGGCTTCAATGAAAGCTTTTCCTTGCGCGCGAGTGCCTCTAATGTCGAAGCTGAACACGGAGCCTGCGCCACGCGGCAATAATTTTTGGGCCAATGCGTAGCTGGGATGTGTTTCTAGCATGGGATGACCCACGCGACTCACCATAGGGTGTGCCGCCAAGAAGTTCACTATTTTTTCGGTATTGCTCATATGGCGTGCCATGCGAAGAGGCAAAGTTTCGATGCCTTGCAAAATGAGCCAAGCAGTGTGCGGACTCATGCAGGCGCCAAAATCACGCAAGCCCTCACGACGCGCCCGCAACAAGAAAGCACCCACCGTACTTTCCTCGTCAAACACCATGTTGTGAAAGCCTTCATAGGCTTGAGTGAGCTCCGCAAACTTGCCTTGAGTGTGTGGGCCTGACCAATCAAAGCTGCCACCATCCACCACCAAGCCACCAATCACGGTGCCATGCCCCGATAGGAATTTGGTGGCTGAGTGCACGATCAAGTCGGCGCCATGCTCGAAGGGTTTCATGAGCCACGGCGAGGTGAGGGTGGCATCGACCAACAGGGGCACGCCAGCAGCGTGAGCAATTTGGCTGACGGCGGGTAAATCTAGAACGTCCATGCCGGGATTGCCCACTGTTTCACCAAAAAATAACTTTGTGTTGGGTTTGACGGCGCGCCGCCAAGCGTCTAAATCGCCAGGTTTGACAAAGGTGGTTTCAATGCCAAATCGGCTCAGGGTGTAGTGCAGCAAATTGTGCGACCCACCATACAGGGCTGATGAGGCCACAATGTGCGAGCCCGCCCCCATGAGGGTGCTGATGGCCAGATGCAAGGCGGCTTGGCCACTGGCGGTTGCTATGGCACCAATGCCGCCCTCTAAGGCCGCAATGCGTTGCTCCAATACCGCGTTGGTGGGATTGCTAATGCGGCTGTAGACATGGCCTGCACGCTCTAAATTGAAAAGCGAGGCAGCTTGGTCGCTGGATTCAAAGACAAAAGATGTGGTGAGATGAATGGGGACCGCACGCGCACCCGTGGTGGGGTCAGGGGCTGCACCTGCATGCAGGGCAAGTGTGTCAAAACCAGGGTCTGAGTAGCCGGGCATAGGTTCTCTCCGAAGATAAGACTGAAAGTTTCGGGCAAGTGCTTAAGGGTAAGCTTTTACTATTCTTTGCCAACATTGTGGGCTATATTAAGTGCTCATTAGGAGAACCCCATGAAAGTCAGTGACATCCTTCGCGTCAAGGGTCATAGCCTGATCACCGTCACCCCCGACGAAAGTCTGGCCACAGCCGTTCAAATCATGTCTGAAAAAGACATCGGTTCTTTGGTGGTCATGGCGCATGGCGATTTGGTGGGCATGCTCACATTCCGAGAGGTGATGCAAAGTTTGGCTCAAAACGGAGGTTCCATCGGCAATCTGTCGGTTCGCAAATCGATGGACGATGCGCCCATCACGTGCACCAGTGAAACTGAAATGGACGAGGTCAGGCGCATGATGCTCAATCACCATACGCGCTACATGCCCGTCATGGACAAACGCATGCTCATGGGTGTGATCAGCTTCTACGATGTGGCCAAAGCGGTGGTGGACAGTCAGAATTTTGAAAACAAAATGCTCAAAGCCTACATTCGCGACTGGCCAGATGGTTCTGAGAAAGATCAGAAAGAAGCGCCCACCCTCTGAGATAATGGGCGCTTATGAGCGGCAATACCTTCGGCACCCTATTCTCGGTCACCAACTTTGGTGAATCCCACGGCCCAGCCATTGGCTGCGTGATTGATGGATGCCCACCTGGCATGCCCTTGTCAGAGGCAGACATCCAGCCCGACCTTGATCGCCGCCGCCCTGGCACCTCCAAATTTGTCACGCAGCGCAACGAACCCGACACCGTTCAAATTTTGTCGGGCGTGTATCAGGGGCTGACCACGGGCACGCCAATTGCATTGCTCATTCAAAACACCGACCAGCGCAGCAAAGACTATGGCGACATTGTTCAAACCTTTCGCCCAGGCCATGCCGACTTCACCTACTTGCGCAAGTACGGCTTGCGAGATCCTCGCGGCGGGGGTCGTTCGTCTGCGCGTTTAACGGCGCCCATGGTAGCGGCGGGGGCTGTAGCCAAAAAATGGTTGGCAACCCAGCTGGGCACCACCTTCAAGGGTTGCCTGACGCAAATTGGTGAAGTGCCCATTGGCTTTGAGAGCTGGGACCACGTTCACCACAATCCCTTTTTTGCGCCTGTGGCCGACGTCACCATGCTGGAAGATTACATGAATGCTTTGCGCAAGTCAGGCGACTCATGTGGTGCCCGTTTGCGAGTGGTGGCTCAAGGCATGCCGGTGGGTTTGGGGCAGCCTTTGTTTGACAAATTGGATGCCGACATTGCTTATGCCATGATGGGCATCAATGCGGTCAAGGGTGTTGAAATTGGTGCTGGCTTTGCATGCGTCACTCAAAAGGGCAGCGAGCATGGCGACCCCATCACACCCGATGGTTTTGTGGGCAACAACGCCGGCGGTGTGCTGGGCGGTATCAGCACGGGTCAAGACCTTGAAGTGTCGATCGCCATCAAACCCACCAGCTCAATTCTCATTCCACGCCCCTCCATTGACACGCAGGGCAATGCTGTTGAGGTGCTCACCAAGGGCCGTCACGACCCATGCGTGGGTATTCGTGCAACACCCATTGCCGAGGCCATGTTGGCATTGGTGGTGATCGACCATGTGTTGCAACACAGAGCCCAGTGCGGCGACGTTGTTCGTCCGGCCATAACCTAAGGGCCTTTGATGCCCAACGCAGCAGCGGCCAATCGCCGTCAATTGATTCCCTTTGCGGCTGTATCGGCCAGCTACTTTGCCCACATCGGTTTTTTCAATCCCTACCTGCCACTGTGGTTGCAGGACCAGGGCTTGAGTATTTTTGCCATCAGCCTGCTGACTTCGGTTCAAGCGTCCACCCGCCTGATCGCACCTTATGCTTGGGGCTGGCTCAGTGACCATACTGGCGAGCGTGTGAGGTTGCTTCGTTATGGCGCTAGCATGGCGCTGGTCTGTGCTTGTTTGTTGTTCATGGAGCTTGGCCCCATGGGTCTTGGGCTTGTGCTTCTGGTGATGTTTGCGCATACCAGCTCGATGATGCCCATGAGCGAAGCAGCGATGGCGCATTTGGTGAGTCAGGGCGGGGCCTTTGATGCCAAGCGCTATGGCCGCGTGCGTTTGTTTGGCTCCATCGGCTTCTTGGTCACGGTGTTCATGG
>JAPLPO010000001.1 GCA_026400155.1 Burkholderiales bacterium
AACCCAACCTGGCGTTCATGTCCACAATGGCCTGAGGAATGTCTGAGCCACTTTGCAAGCCCATGGCCTGCGCCATGCGGTTCAAGCGATTTTCCTTTTGCATGGACTCGGCGCTGGCATTGAACTTCACCACGGCAGGTAAAAACATGGCGTTCAAGGTGCCATGGTGCAAGCGGGGATTGACGCCGCCCAAGCTGTGGCTTAAAGAGTGGACACACCCCAGGCCCTTTTGAAACGCCAAGGCGCCTTGCATGGAGGCACTCATGAGGTGCATCCTGGCTTCTTTGTCTAGGCCGTTTTTGGTAGCCCGTTCAATGTGCGCCCATGCGCGTTGCAAGCCATCCAAACCAATGCCATCGGCTGGTGGATTGAAGGCAGCAGCCATGAAAGTTTCCATGCAATGCGCTATGGCATCCATGCCGGTGGCTGCTGTGAGCATGGGAGGCAATCCATAGGTGAGTTCTGGATCGCAAATGGCGGCCTTGGGCACAATGAACCAGGAGTGGAAGCCCAATTTGCGGCCATCGTCCACAATCAAAATGGCACCGCGAGCAACTTCGCTGCCCGTGCCACTTGTGGTGGGAACTGCAATGATGGGAGCCACTCGGTCGGTAATTTTGAGCGATCCGCCTTCAATGGTGGCGAAGGTTTTGAGAGGGCCTTCGTGGCTGACGGCAATGGAGGCACATTTGGCGCAGTCAATGGAAGAGCCGCCGCCCACTGCAATCAAACCATCGCAGCCATTGGCTTTGTAGACGGCGCTTGCAGCTCTGACAGCCGCTTCTGTGGGGTTGGAGGGTGTTTGATCAAACACGGTTACCTTCACACCTTCAAGCGCATCCAACGCCTTTTGCAAAACGCCTGCCGCCTTAACGCCTTGGTCGGTGATGATCAGGGGCTTGTGAATGCCAACCCTTTCACATTCTTGTTTCAAAAGCTGAATGGCGCCGAAATCGATTTGAATTTGGGTGACGTAATTGATAAAGGCCATGATGACTTGAATGGATGCGTTACGATGATGCATCACTCTAATGCAAGTCGCAGAGGAAGTCAGCCTCTACAACCCTCAATCAGTCACATTGGCGATAAATAAACTCTATGGGTAGTCATCCCAATTCTCACAGCCGACTCACAGATGCCATGCGCTTGGTTCTGCGCAATATCGATCGAGCAGGTCGTCCACCCCTGTATTTGTTAACGGCCCAACAAGCCCGTTTGTTTTATGAAGTGTCTGCCAGTCTTTTAGACTTGCCTGAGCCCAAAATCGCCAGAGTAGAAGACCTGCACATTCCCATGCGCGACGGCCATCTGATCAAGGCCAGACTTTTTGCGCCTATCGCCAAATCAGAAGGTACCCCTTTGCCGACTTTGGTTTTTTATCATGGCGGCGGCTTCACCATTGGCAGTATTCAAACGCACAACGTACTCTGCCGAGAGTTGTCACGCATTGCGCATTGCGCCGTGATTTCAGTTGACTATCGGTTGGCACCGGAGCATCGATTTCCTACCGCCACCAACGATGCATGGGACGCTTTGAAATGGGTTTCTCAATCAGCGAAGTCTTTGGGACTACGGCCCAATGCTTTGGCTATCGGTGGCGATAGCGCTGGCGGCACATTGGCCGCGGTGTGTGCCATTCATGCACGCGATCAAGGCTTGCCGCTGTCTCTTCAATTGCTCTTTTACCCAGGCACCGCTGCGCGCCAAGAAACTGAATCACATCGAACTTACGACAAGGGTTTTATGCTTGACAAGGCAACAGTTGATTGGTTTTTTGACCATTACATTGACAGCAAAGACCGAGACGACTGGCGTTTTGCACCCATGTTGGCTGAGCGTCATGACGGCCTTGCCCCTGCTTGGATTGGTTTGGCAGAATGTGACCCCTTGGTCGATGAAGGCATTGCCTATGCAGATTTGCTTCGCATGGCTGGCGTACCGGTCAATCTTGAGATTTACCATGGTGTTGTGCATGGTTTTATCAATATGGGGCGTGTCATTCCCGAGGCCAAACACGCTCACCAAGATGCCGGACTGGCTTTGAAAAATGCTTTTAGCGCGCACATTTAATTTGGCAAATTTTCTGAGAAAGACATCACCATGAAACGAAGTGATTTCCGTTTTTTTCATCGTCTGCGAGTTCGGTGGGCCGAAATCGACATGCAAAAAATTGTTTTCAATGGCCATTATTTGACATACATCGATACGGCTGTCACAGCGTACTGGGGGCGTGTTGCATTGCCCTACGAAACAGCT
>JAPLPO010000217.1 GCA_026400155.1 Burkholderiales bacterium
ACACTTCATGCTTCAAAAAGAAGTCATCGATCGAATGGTGGCTGCGCCAGCAACGTCTGACTATGGCCGTTTGTCCGTCATGTTGCAGTGGCGCTATGCCATGGAAAATGTGCTGTTTGTACCGCCCGAAAGTTTTGATCCACCACCGCGAGTGGACAGTGCGGTGGTGCGCATGGTGCCTCATGCCGCGCCAGCCAATATCGACTTCAAGCTCTTAGAGAAATTGGTGCAAGTGGCGTTCAGTCAACGTCGCAAGTTGTTGCGGCACACCCTGGGTGCATGGCTCATTGAAAGAAATTTTGCGGGCAACTTTGATGTGCAGCGGCGTGCAGAAGAGGTCAGCGTTCAAGAGTATCTGCAACTGGCAATGGCCTTGAATCCTGAAATTTGATTGAAAAAAAGTGCAAGGGCGATGAAGCCTTTGCACTTTTTTGAGACTGCGCTAGCAGCTTGTGAAGGGGTCAGGCAGCTGCGAGCCAATAACCTGCATTGAAGGGGCTGCTCATGCGCAGCGCCAATGGCGATACATCGACCAACTTGTCGGTTGGCATTTTCTCGCCTTCTTCCGTCACCATCTCCACACCGTCTGCGTCCAACTCTGGAGCGACATCGGCCAGCTTTTCAGAGCCAGCTGTTGCAGCACGCGCCACAGAGAAGGAATAGAAGCAGCGGAAGGGCACTTTGCGATCGCCCCAATAGTCGGCGGTGTCGCGGAAAATGTCGAGCAACTGTTCGCGGGCTTCCTTGTCAAACTTGGCGTTGGCAGGGATATGCTCCAGCACCACCACGAAGCCAGGCTGAGGGCCAGACTTGTGCAGGGGGTCGGTCATGCTGTCGTAGAGCGCATCAAAGTTTTTACCGAAGTGCGAAGGCAGCGTGAACTGAGCCGCGATCAAATCGAGCACGTCTTGTTTGCTTTGCGCCTTCGACAAATTGGCGTACAAAAAGTGTTGACCCAAACCGCCTGCCGCTTCTTGCAAATCGCTCACGCGAAAAGCACGAATTGACTGGACGATGTTTGCACGTACACCCTTCAAAGGTGTTTCTTGGTCCTGCCTAATTGGCTTGTCCATCGCCGTTCTCACTCTCTAATTTTTTAAAACCAGCCTTTTGGGCTTTTGTTTGACACATCACGAATGCTCTTTAAAAAACACTCTTCACTTCGTTCATGACCTACTGTGGCTTCCCTCTTTTTCAAGGGGTGTTCACAATTTCTCGAAAACTTGCGTAATGGTCTTGCGTGTAAAAACACTTTTTGGGCAAGCGGGGTTCTTCCCCTCCACACACAATTCTTCGAGCACCACGGGTTTTTTCACCTGGGGTTCTGACGGTGTATTCGCGATAAAAACCGCGGTTCGCTGGAGGCAAGAGCCGTTCACGATTGCCAAAAACAACCCCATCTTTTTCGTAACGAAACGGCCCACCCTGGCGGATGAGCAGATAGGTTTCTTGGCCCTCTTTGGGCAAGTCCTGTAAAGCGATGGGTGCTGTAACAACTGCGTCGGGAACTGATTTTGCATGCACCAAATTAGTGCAAGGCGCAAACAAGAGCCCTAAACAGACGGCAATCGCAGCAAAACCAAGCGTTTTAGAGCGCATGTCATTCCTGTGAAATTAAGCCGCACACCCACTGACAACCTTCAAAATCCACGGGTAAACCCCGAAATTCGAAGGCGCTAGTGTGCCGCAATGTGCTAAAAAAAGCAAGTACTTTCCCCAAGGCTGGGGATTTTCTCGCAGAACTTAACGAACGGCGTTGGCGTCGGCTACGGTCAGGGCCGTCATGTTCACAATTCGACGCACAGTGGCACTGGGTGTGAGGATGTGAACAGGTTTGGCAGCGCCCAGCAAAACGGGGCCGATGGCAATGTTGCCGCCTGCTGCTGTTTTGAGCAGGTTGTACGAAATGTTGGCGGCATCGATATTGGGCAAAACCAACAGGTTGGCATCGCCTTGCAATGTGCCGTTGGGCATCTGTAAGGCGCGGGCATCGCCGTCTAGGGCAATGTCGCCATGCATTTCACCATCGACCTCTAGCCACGGCGCATTTTTCTGCAGCAAGGCCAAGGTGTTGCGCATTTTCACGGCACTCGGTTCGTTGGAGGTGCCAAAGTTGGAGTGCGACAACAAAGCGGCTTTGGGTCGAATGCCAAAGCGTTTCATCTCATGGGCTGCCATGACCGTGATTTCTGCCAATTGCTCTGCACTGGGGTCGTAATTGACATGCGTATCGACCAAGAAAACTTGGCGATTGGGCAACATCAAACCGTTCATGCAAGCAAAGGTGTTGACACCGGCGCGCTTGCCAATCACTTGCTCAATGTAGGGCAGGTGCGTTGCATTGGTGCCCCAAGTACCGCAGATCAGGCCGTCCACATCGTCTTTGTGTAAAAGCATGGCGCCAATCAAAGACAAGCGGCGGCGCATTTCAATTTTGGCCACTTGCACCGTGATGCCCTTGCGCTCCGTCATGCGGTGGTAGGTTTGCCAGAAGTCGCGGTAGCGGTGATCGTCTTCGACATTGACCACGTCGTAATCTAAGGCTTCTTTCAAGCGCAAGCCGAATTTTTCAATGCGCTCTGCAATCACTGCCGGACGGCCAATGAGGGTGGGCCGCGCCAGACCTTCGTCGGCCACAATTTGTGCTGCGCGCAAGACCCGCTCTTCTTCACCTTCGCTGTAGGCCACGCGCTTTTTCAAGCCGCGCTTGGCTGCAGTGTAAATGGGCTTCATGGTGGTGCCAGAGGCATACACAAAGCTTTGCAAACGCTCACGGTAGGCTTCCATGTCGGTGATTGGCCTTGAAGCCACGCCACTGTCGGCGGCAGCCTGCGCCACTGCCGGCGCAATCTTGATCATCAAACGGGGGTCAAATGGCTTTGGAATGAGGTACTCCGGGCCAAACACCAATGGCTCGCCCGCATAGGCTGCAGCAACCACTTCGCTTTGCTCGGCTTGCGCCAGATCGGCAATGGCATAGACCGCTGCAATTTCCATCTCTTGCGTGATGGTGGTTGCGCCGCAATCCAAAGCGCCCCTGAAAATATAGGGAAAGCACAAAACGTTGTTGACTTGATTGGGAAAGTCGGTTCGGCCCGTTGCCATGATGGCGTCATCGCGAACCGCTTTGACATCTTCGGGCAAGATTTCGGGGTTGGGGTTGGCCAACGCAAAAATCAAAGGCTTGGCCGCCATTCTTTTCACCATGTCTTGTTTCAGGACACCGCCGGCAGACAAACCCAAAAACACATCAGCGCCGTCAATGGCTTCGGCCAAGGTGCGTTGGTCTGTTTTTTGTGAAAACTGAATCTTGTCTTCGTCCATCAACTCCTTGCGGCCTTCGTAAACCAAGCCTGCCAGGTCGGTAACCCAAATGTTCTCGCGGCGAATGCCGAGTTTGAGCAACAAACCCAAACACGCCAATGCGGCTGCTCCCGCGCCAGAAGTGACCAACTTGACTTGGCTGGGGTCTTTGCCCACCACTTTGAGGCCATTCAAAATGGCCGCGCCCACCGTGATGGCGGTGCCGTGCTGGTCGTCGTGAAAAACTGGGATCTTCATGCGCTCGCGCAATTTGCGCTCGACATAAAAACAATCGGGGGCTTTGATATCTTCTAGGTTGATACCGCCAAATGTGGGCTCGAGTGCCGCAATGATTTCAACCAGTTTTTCGGGATCCTTCTCATTGATCTCAATGTCAAACACGTCAATGCCAGAGAATTTTTTAAACAGAACGGCCTTGCCCTCCATGACGGGCTTGCTTGCCAAGGGGCCAATGTCTCCCAAGCCTAAAACAGCCGTGCCGTTGGTGACAACGCCCACCAAATTGCCGCGGCTGGTGTATTTGAAAGCTGCCGCTGGATCTTTGACAATTTCTTCGCAAGGTGCGGCCACGCCTGGCGTGTAAGCCAAGGCCAAATCGTGCTGGTTCACCAGTTGCTTGGAGGCGCTGACAGAGATTTTGCCGGGAGTGGGGAACTCGTGATATTCAAGCGCAGCGCGGCGCAACTGAGCGCGACGCTCTTCAGCATTGACTTTCGCCATGTGGTGTCTCCTGTAAGGCACGAACTGCCCGCTCAACGGGTGAGGGGCTTAAGCCATGCATGATGCTATTTTAGTCCCCACTTGAAGGGCCGCCGCCTAGAAAAGCCTCATTCAAAGTAGGCAGACTTTTGACTTTCAATCACAAGTGGCATGGGTGCCAATCACCTTTGATTGTTTAATTGCGCATCAAAGCTTCAATTTCATCGGCTTTCACGGGCACGCCGCGGGTCATCAATTCGCAACCACTGGCCGTCACCACCGCATCGTCTTCAATGCGAATGCCAATGTTGTGAAAGCGCTCGGGCACACCGGGTGCTGGCCGAACATAAATGCCCGGCTCTATGGTCAGCACCATGCCCGGCTTCAAGACACGGCTGGGTCGGTCTTTGATCAGCTCGCCGCTCAAGGGGTCTTTGCGTTCACTGAAAGTACCCACCTCGGATGGCTCTACATAGCTGCCGCAGTCGTGTACATCCATGCCAAGCCAATGGCCTGTGCGGTGCATGTAGAACTGAAAATAACTTCGGTTGGCAATCACATCTTGCGCATTTCCTACTTTGTTGGCATCTAAGAGACCAACATCCAACATGCCCTGCGCCAAGACCTTCACGGTGGCCTCGTGGGGGTCTACAAACCGCGCACCCGCACGCGTGGCTGCCACTGCCGCATCTTGAGAGGCCAGCACCAAGTCGTAGAGTTCTCGCTGTGCGGCGCTGAATTTGCCATTGGCAGGAAAGGTTCGCGTGATGTCGCTGGCATAACCATCGAGCTCGCAGCCTGCATCAATCAACACCAAATCACCACTCAAGATGGGGCCGGCATCGGCTCGGTAGTGCAACACACATGCGTTGGCACCCCCTGCCACGATAGAGCCATATGCAGGGTACTGGGAGCCGTGTTGGCGAAACTCATGCAACAACTCGGCGTCTAAGTGAAATTCACGAACGTCTTGCCCGGCCCGCAGCATGGCGGCAGAACGCTTCATGGCCCGAATGTGGGCGCCCGCACTGATTTGCGAAGCGCGTCGCATGATGTTCAATTCGTGTTCGTCTTTGACCAAGCGCATTTCGTCCAACAGATCGCACACATCGCGCTGTTGGGTAGGGCACAAAGCCCCATACCTGACCCGTGCACGCACGGCATTCATACCGGTTTCAATGCGCGCCGACAAGTCAGAGTGGGTTGCAAACGGATACCAAACGACCGCTTTGTTGTCTAGCAGGGCGGGTAATTTGGCATCCAATGCAGCGCTCGGCCAAGCCTCATGAACGGCCAATTGGGAGGGGGCGGCTTCCGGGCCCAAGCGCATACCATCCCAAATTTCACGTTCCATGTCTTTGGGCTGACAAAACAAAGTTGAGCGGCCATCGGTGCTTAAAACCAAACAGGCATTGGGCTCTGTGAAGCCCGTTAAATAATAAAAGTAACTGTCATGCCGGTACAAATAGTCGCTGTCGCGGTTGCGTTGGCGCTCGGGTGCGGTCGGAATGATGGCAATGCTATTGGGAGATTGCGAGGCCATGAGGGCTGCCAATTTGGCACGGCGTGCTGAGTACAAGTTGGGGTCAAATGTCATCTTGAGGTCGTTTTCTAAAGGATGGGTTTTGAATGCGCCGAGTGGGTTTGATTGAGTTCATGGAGGCGCTCTGGGGTGCCAACATCGGTCCAGGGTCCGGTGTATAGGCTAGCACTTACTTGCCCGCGATCCATTGCAGCTCTTAACAGGGGCGCCAAGGGTGCCGCTTTTCCTTGAGGATTGCCCAGGGGCATTCCTGTGATGGCGGGTTCGAAAAATTCTTTTTTGTACAAGGCGAATGTGCTGAAAGTGAACAGGCTAGCAGGCTTTGGCAGATTCAAGGCCAAGCCCTCTTCAGACAAGCCAAAATCTCCTGCTGGATTGTGCGGGGGATTGGGAACCAGCCAAATATGGGCCAATTGAGGGCTGTTCTGGAATGCTGCTTTGTGCTCAGCCGAGAATTTGAAATCAGGGGCAAAAATATCACCCGCCAGCACCCAAAACACAGGGGCCAAGTAGGGCAAAGCCCGCACAATGCCGCCGGCTGTTTCCAGAGCGTAGCCAAAATCTTTGCCTTCATGGGAATACTTTAAACGCACACGGCCAACCTGCGGCAGGTCTGGGTTGAGTCCAAAGTGCGATTCAATTTGCGGGCCCAACCAAGCCGTGTTGATCAGCATGTCATGCTGCCCGGCCGCTGCCAGCGCTTCCATGTGCCATTGCATGAGGGGTTTGCCGCGAACCAACAGCATGGGTTTGGGCGTCTGGTCTGTTAGCGGTCTCATGCGCTCGCCGCGACCTGCCGCCAAAACCATGGCGGAGGCCAAGGTCTTTTCAGACGTGCCGCGCCAATCACTGGCAGCCGATGGCTCTGAATTGGATTCCAGGGTATTCAAACGCATCCCGCTATGTTGCCACGGTGTCGGGCTTGCCGACGCGCTTGGACAGTAAAATATCGGGTTAACTTGTGAAATTGACACGACCACCTATTTGGAGCCCCCATGGCAATCACCCAACCCGCAGCACAACAAATGGCCAACGCAATCCGTGCCCTGGCCATGGACGCTGTTCAACAAGCCAATTCAGGTCACCCAGGCGCGCCCATGGGCATGGCCGACATGGCTGTGGCTTTATGGGGCGAGCACTTGCAGCACAACCCAAAAAACCCCCACTGGGCCAACCGCGATCGCTTCGTGTTGTCCAACGGCCACGGCTCCATGCTGATTTACGCCTTGCTGCACCTCACAGGCTACCCCTTGCCCATGACGGAGTTGAAAAACTTCCGCCAGTTGCACAGCAAAACAGCCGGTCACCCGGAAGTGGGTATCACCCCAGGTGTTGAAACCACCACAGGTCCTTTGGGTCAAGGCATCACCAATGCCGTGGGCATGGCCTTGGCCGAAAAATTGTTGGCCACCGAATTCAACCAACCCGGTCACCACATCGTTGATCACCACACCTATGTGTTCATGGGCGATGGTTGCTTGATGGAAGGCATCAGCCACGAAGCATGTGCTTTGGCCGGTGCTTGGAAACTCAACAAGCTCATTGCTTTGTACGACGACAACGGCATCTCCATTGATGGCCAGGTGGCGCCTTGGTTCATTGACAACACCCCTCAGCGTTTTGCCGCTTACGGCTGGAACGTCATTGACGCGGTCGACGGCCACGACGCTGCGGCTGTGGCCAAAGCCATTGCCGACGCCAAAAACAGTGCCGACAAACCCACATTGATTGTTTGCAAAACAGCCATCGGCAAAGGCAGCCCCAACCGCGCCAACACCTCCAAGGCACACGGCGAACCTTTGGGCGCCGAAGAAATCAAACTCACACGCGAGGCTTTGGGTTGGACCTCAGAGCCTTTCGTCATTCCTAAAGATGTGTATGCCAATTGGGATGCCAAACAAAGTGGCGCAGCGCGGGAAGCTGAGTGGAACAAAGCGTTTGCAGCCTACAAAGCCGCACACCCTGCAATGGCCAAAGAATTTGTGCGCCGCATGAAAGGCGAGTTGCCCAAGAACTTTGCACAAACCGCAGTAGACGCTGTTATTGCAGCGCACACCAAAGCCGAAACCGTGGCCAGCCGCAAGGCCAGCCAATTGGCCTTGGAAGCCTTCACAGCGGCCCTGCCCGAAATGCTGGGCGGCTCTGCCGACCTCACAGGCTCCAACCTCACCAACACCTCTTCCACACCTGCACTGCGCATGAACTTGGCAGGCGATGTGGTGAAGAACGACAAAGGCCAAATGGGCCGTCACATCAACTACGGTGTGCGCGAATTTGGCATGGCCGCCATCATGAATGGCGTCACCTTGCACGGTGGCTTCATCCCTTACGGCGGCACCTTTCTCACCTTCAGCGATTACTCGCGCAACGCCATCCGCATGGCCGCGCTCATGAAGCAACGCGTGATTCATGTGTTCACGCACGACTCCATTGGTTTGGGTGAAGACGGCCCTACTCACCAGTCTGTTGAACACGCTGCCAGCTTGCGCTTGATTCCCGGTCTTGATGTATGGCGTCCTGCTGATACAGCCGAAACTACTGTGGCTTGGGCCGTGGCTTTGGAAAACAAAGACCGCCCTACAGCTTTGTTGTTGTCACGCCAAAACTTGCCTTACGCACCCAAATCCGATTTGGGCGAGATTAGCCGCGGCGCTTATGTGTTGTCCGAGCCTTCACGAGTAGGCATCAAGAAGACCAAGGCCGTCATCATTGCCACAGGCTCGGAAGTGCAGTTGGCTTTGAAAGCACAAGCTTTGTTGGCTGAAAAGAAAATTGGTGTGCGCGTGGTGTCTATGCCCAGCACCACCACCTTCGATCGTCAGACCAGCAGCTACAAATCTGAAGTCTTGCCAGCGGGCTTGCCTCGCGTGGCGGTTGAAATGGGCAGCACCGATGGCTGGTGGAAATATGGTGTGGCAGCGGTAGTGGGCATCGACACTTATGGCGAATCTGCGCCAGCACCAGTGCTCTTCAAACACTTTGGCTTCACGGCAGAGAACGTGGCCGAGACCGTGCTAGCGGCATTGCAGAAAAAATAATTTCAAATTAACTTTAAAGGAAATAGATCATGGCGATCAAAGTAGGTATCAACGGTTTTGGCCGCATCGGCCGCATGGTGTTTCGCGCCGCTGTTCAAAATTTTTCTGACATCGAAGTGGTTGGCATCAACGACTTGCTTGAGCCCGACTACTTGGCTTACATGCTCAAGTACGACAGCGTGCACGGCCGCTTTAAAGGTGAAGTGTCTGTAGACGGCAACAACCTGATTGTGAATGGCCGAAAAATTCGGTTGACTCAAGAGCGCGATCCTTCTGCGCTGAAGTGGAACGAAGTCGGTGCCGACATCGTGATCGAAGCCACCGGCTTGTTCTTGGACAAAGCTTCTGCCGAAAAACACTTGGCCGCTGGCGCCAAAAAAGTGTTGATGTCTGCACCTTCTAAAGACGACACGCCCATGTTCGTGTTTGGCGTGAACCACGCCACCTATGCGGGCCAAGCCATTGTGTCCAACGCCTCTTGCACCACCAACTGCTTGGCCCCTGTGGCCAAAGTGCTGAACGACAAGTGGGGCATCAAGCGCGGTTTAATGACCACTGGGCACGCTGCCACTCCCACACAAAAAACGGTGGACGGCCCTAGCAACAAAGACTGGCGCCGCCGCCGCGGCATTTTGGAAAACATCATTCCTTCCAGCACTGGCGCTGCCAAAGCTGTGGGCGTGGTCATTCCCGAGTTGAACAAGAAGCTGACAGGCATGTCTTTCCGTGTACCCACCTCAGACGTTTCAGTCGTTGACCTGACTGTTGAGTTGAACTCAGAGGCCACCTACGCAGAAATTTGCGCAGAAATGAAGGCTCAATCACAAGGCGCTTTAAAAGGCATCTTGGGTTACACCGAAGACAAAGTAGTGGCCACCGACTTCCGCGGCGAGCCTTGCACCAGCGTGTTTGATGCCGACGCAGGTTTGGCCTTGGACACCACCTTCGTGAAAATTGTCAGCTGGTATGACAACGAGTGGGGCTACTCCAACAAGTGCTTGGAAATGGTTCGCGTTATTTCTAAGTAAAGCACCCTCTCTTCCATCACGCTTCGGCGTGAATGCAAAAAGCCCAACCATTTCTGGCTGGGCTTTTTTTTCGTCTGATCAACATTGCGCCGATGTCACTCGACGCAAAAATTAACTCAGGTGTTTGCCAATCAAACCGGCCAATTCAAACATCGTGATTTGATCTTTGCCAAACACAGGTTTGAGCTTGGCATCGGCGTTGATGGCGCGCTTGTTGGTGGGGTCTTGCAGGCCTTGCGCCTTGATGTAGTCCCACAGCTTCTTCACCACCTCAGTTCGTGCCACTTTGTCTGTACCAATGACTGCGGCCAAATCGGCGCTGGGGGTGAGATTGCCCACTGCTGCTTTACGCGGTGTTTTAGCTGCAACCGTCTTCTTGGCGGCTGCTTTTTTGGCAGGGGCTTTGGCAGTTTTAGCGGCGGCCGTTTTCGCGCCCGCTGCATATTTAGCAGGCGTCTTGCGCGGCGGGAACTTGCTGGTGCGAGGTTCAAATTCAAACACCACTTTGTCTTCTTCTGCATTCCACGACAAGAACGCTTTAAAGGCGCGGCGTGTGCGATTGCTCACAAACTTTTCTAATAGGTCTGTTTTGCCGGTACTGAGCAACTTGGCAATTTGCTCGCGCTCCACCACTTGCTGCAGGACAATTTTGCCGCTCTTAAAATTGCAAGTGGGTGTCGGCTGGCCTTCAGTGGGCACTGCCTTTTCACAAATATAATTGCTGCCGTGCTCATGCACAGCGCCGCCGCATTTGGGGCAAGCGCCCAAAGACTCACTGGTCGCGAAGTCAACAATCTCGCCAGTCTCTTCGGCGTTTTTGTCGTTGCCAAAGTCAAACTCAAGCTTCCAATTTTTCTCTTCTTCGTTGTACTTCAGTGCAATCTCAGAAGTGAAGGGCCAGCCCGCTTTGGAGCGGAAGCCTTCCAGTGGGCCAATCTTCTTGTCGCGCAAGAATTGCTCCACTTCGACTTGCTCAAAGGTGCGGCCTGCAGGTGTTTTGCCAAAAGAAAAGCCACAGCCTGCGGCAGCTGTATCGTCGGCCGCTGCATCTTTGCCCACGCAGGCATAGCGACGGTAGTTCTCTTTGACAACGCCGCCACAGGTGGGGCAGGGTGTGCTCAAAGTGGCGTAGTCACCTGGTATGGTGTCGCGATCGTATTCTTTGGCCTTTTTCACAATGCGCTCAGTCATGTCGGCAATCTGGCGCATGAAGTCTTCGCGGCTAAGCTTGCCATGCTCCATTTGCGATAGCTTGTATTCCCAATCGCCTGTCAGTTCGGGCTTGGACAACTCTTCCACGCCTAAGCCGCGCAACAAGGTCATCAACTGAAATGCCTTGGCGGTGGGAATCATTTCGCGGCCATCGCGCAAAATGTATTTTTCATTAATCAAGCCCTCAATGATGGCCGCGCGCGTGGCTGGCGTGCCCAAACCTTTTTCCTGCATGGCTTCACGCAGTTCATCGTCGTCCACCATCTTGCCGGCGCCTTCCATGGCGCCCAACAAAGTGGCTTCTGAATAGCGAGCGGGTGGCCGTGTTTTAAGCGGCTTGGTTTCAATCGAACCCACACCCACTTGCTCGCCTGGCGCCACGGCCACCAGGTTTTGGCCTTTGTCGCCTTCTTTCGCATCGTCCACCTCATCGGCGGCTTCTTTGCCATAAATGGCCAACCAACCTGGTTTGACCAAGACTTTGCCTTCGGTTTTAAAGCTGTGACCTGCGGCCGTACTGATGCGGGTGGTCACCATGTACTCGGCGCTGGGGAAAAACACCGCCATAAAGCGGCGCACCACCAAGTCGTACAGCTTTTGTTCGGCGTCAGACAAGCCAGAAGGGGCCTGCAAGGTGGGAATGATCGCAAAGTGATCGCTGACCTTGGTGTTGTCAAAAATACGCTTAGAGGGCTTGATATAGCCATTGTTGAGCGCGGTGAGGGCATGCGGCGCCAAATGCTTCATGCCGCTGTCGGCCAACATGTTGAAGGTGTCCTTGGCCACAGGCAGGTAGTCTTCAGGCAAAGCGCGGGAATCTGTACGGGGGTAGGTGAGGGCCTTGTGGCGCTCATACAAAGACTGCGCCAGCGACAAAGTGGTTTTGGCCGAGAAGCCAAACTTGCCATTGGCCTCGCGCTGCAACGAGGTCAAGTCAAACAGCAGGGGACTGGCCTGCGTAGTGGGCTTGGCTTCCTCTGTGACGGTCGCCTTGGCGCCTTTAACGGCCTTCACAATGGCATCGGCCTCGGCTGCGGTCCACACGCGGTCGGCTTTTTTCTCTGCGTCTTCTGCGTCTTTTTTCCACGCCGTGTTAAACCACTTGCCCGGATAGGTGCCTGCAGCCGCATCAAACTGCGCGTGCACTTCCCAATAGTCACGGCTGATAAACTTGCGAATTTGCTCTTCGCGCTCTACCACCACAGCCAGCGTAGGCGTTTGCACACGGCCCACAGTAGTTAAGAAGAAACCACCATCGCGTGAGTTGAAGGCCGTCATGGCACGGGTGCCATTGATGCCCACGAGCCAATCGGCTTCAGAGCGACTGCGCGCGGCATCGGCCAAGCCTTGCATCTGCTGATTCGAGCGCAGCTTGTCAAAGCCATCGCGAATGGCTTGGGGCGTCATGCTCTGCAGCCACAGGCGCTGCACCGGCTTGCCCAAAGGAATGGTCTGCCCCGCCTTTTGCGTGCCGGCGTATTGCTCAATGAGGCGAAAGATCAGTTCACCCTCACGTCCTGCGTCACAGGCGTTCACCAAGGCGCCCACGTCTTTGCGCTTGGCCTGTTTGACCACGGCATTGAGGCGTGTTTTGGTTTTGTCCACCGGCTTCAAGTCGAAATACGGCGGGATGACGGGCAAATGGGCAAAGCTCCACTTGCCGCGTTTCACGTCAAATTTCTCAGGGGCCTGAATTTCCACCAGGTGACCCACCGCGCTGGTGACCACATAGGTTTCACTCTCAAAGTGGTCCTCGTGTTTCTCAAATTTTCCCGCAATCGGCGTCAAAGCACGCACGATATCTTGAGCCACCGAAGGCTTCTCTGCAATAACCAATGTTTTCATCTCATACAATCCGGTCTCGCGTGCGCGCATGCGCACGTGTACACACACGGGCACGCGCACACGCGCGCCCACATGTTTTCACCATAACAAATTTTTCACGCCGTGGTCAAAAATAATCTCACGTCGACAAAATCGACTTCAAAGCCTGCCACCATGCCTAGCGCCAAAACAAAAGCGTTACCAGCTTCCGGCCGCCGCGTGCAAGTTCGCCGCTCTGGTGTCCACGGCAAAGGTGTTTTTGCCCTGCAAGACCTTGCCGAAGGCGAGACATTGTTTGAGTATGTCGGTGAAGTGATCAGCTGGGACGAGGCGCAAGACCGCCACCCCCACGATCCGTCCGATCCCAATCACACCTTCTATTTCCATGTGAATGAAGACCGGGTGATTGACGCGCTGCATGGCGGCAACTCTTCCAGATGGATCAACCACAGCTGCAACCCCAACTGTGAGGCCGATGAAGACAATGACCGCATCTACATCAAAGCCCTGCGCAACATCAAGGCTGGAGAAGAGCTCAATTACGACTACGGCTTGATCATTGACGAGCCCTACACCCCCAAACTGAAAGCGGAATACCCTTGCTGGTGCGGCAGCCCCAATTGCCGCAAAACATTGTTGGCACCCAAGCGCCGACCTGCCACGCCCAAAATTCCCAGCCAAATCAAAAAGATTGAGAAGAAAATCAAAAAACTCAAAAAAGAGCTCAAGCAAGTCAAGAAAAAGAAGGCTTGATTGAAAATCTGGCTTGAACGCCATTGACTGACAAAGGTCAAACTTGATCGATTGGACACCTGTTCACCGCTGGCCAGCTGAAGCCATATGGGAAGCGGTCGTGCCGCAATTGCCTGGCTTTGGCATCGAAATTTTGGCTGAAATAGATTCCAGCAACACCGAGCTCATGCGGCGAGCCAGAGCTGGGCGTCATGAGCCCATTTTGTTGGTAGCTGAACGTCAAACAGCTGGCCGCGGCCGACAGGGCCGCAAGTGGTCAGGCGAGCTCGGAGACGCCCTCACTTTTTCAATTGGGCTTGCGTATCAACCCAGCAATTGGTCTGGGCTGTCTTTGGCTGTGGGCCTGAGATTGGCCGAATCGCTTGGACCCGAAGTTCAATTGAAGTGGCCCAACGATTTGTGGTGCCAGCAACGAAAGCTTGGCGGCATCTTGGTTGAAGCCGCCAGCCAAGGCGGCCAAAGCTACGTGGTGGTAGGTGTGGGATTGAACATCCGTCAACCCATCGAGCGCGACTTGAGAACGCCTGCCGCCGCAATCGACGAGTTTTGGCCCGGCGCTAACGCGCCTGCCGTGCTTGAGCGCATCATTCAACCCTTGATCGCCACGCTTTTAAAATTTGAAGCTCACGGGTTTGCCGAGTTACAAGCTCGGTTCGATGCACGCGACGCCATCAAGGGACTGGAAGTCACATGCAGTGATGGCCTCCAAGGCAAGTGCGAGGGCGTTGATGCGCAAGGTGTTTTGCAAATTCAAACACCCCAAGGCTTGGTCAAAATCAACAGTGCAGAAGTGAGTGTGAGGCCCGTATGAAACACCTCAAACTGCGCTGGCTGATCCTGATTTTGATGGTTCTGAACGGCCTGTTCTACATTTGGCAAGAGGGTGCCTTCAAGGCTTGGGGTTGGGCGCCGCCCAGCACGCGTGAGCCGGAGCGCCCCTTGCAGCAAATTAATCCTGATCACATTGAAATCACAAGGAAAACATCATGAGTTTGAAGCTTTATTTTTCGCCAGGTGCCTGCTCGTTTGTGCCGCACAGCTTGTTACAACTGTCTGGCGCAAGCTATGAGCCCATCATGGTCAAACTGCACAAGGGTGAGCAACACGGTGACGAGTACAAAGCGATCAACCCCCGTGGTCAGGTGCCTGTGCTGGTCGACAACGGTCAAGTGATGACCCAAATTGTGGCCATCATTTTGTACCTTGACCAAAAATTTCCTGAGTGCCATTTTTTGCCCACTGCTTCATTTGCGCGCGCCAAGGCAATTGAAACTTTGGCATGGATGAACAACACCATTCATCCCACCTTCACCCACATTTTCATGCCGCACAAATTCAGCGATCAGGCAGACGTTCAAGCCAATTTGAAAGTGTTCAATACCCAAATCTACAAAGGGCTGTTGTCTGAATTAGAGTCTCTGGTGCAATCGTCAGCAACGCCCTGGCTGTTTGGCGAGAACATCGGGCCTGTCGATGCTTATGCATTAACGCTCACTCGGTGGGGTTCGATTGCCGGCATCGACCCAAGCACTTACCCTGCATTGTGGGCACACGTGCAAAAAGTATCTGCCAACGAAGCCATCAGCGCGGTCATTGAGCGCGAGCGACTTCAACTCAACTTGTACAAGCCGAGTTAATCTGCTGGCGCAAATCGAATGGTGAAGCAAGCACCCGGCAGTGCTTGGCCAGGGTGCGCCACTTCCACTGTCACGCTGGCGCCGTGGCGTTGTGCAATTTCTCGCACAATGGGCAGGCCCAAGCCCGAGCCATCTACGTTGCTGCCAAGCGCACGGTAAAAGGGTTCAAAGACGCGCTCCCTTTCTGCCGCCGCAATGCCCGGGCCGTTGTCTTCAACTTGCACGGCAAGTGCTTGGCTATAGGGGTCAACAAGCAAACGAACGGTGATGATGCCCATTCTTTCGGGCGTGCTTGGCGTGTAATGAATGGCGTTGTCCACCAAGTTGCGAATCATCTCTTTGAGCAAAGTTGGGTTACCCTGCAATTTCAAAAATTTGCGCTTCTTTTCTGTGTCAACGCCGTCATAGCCCAGGTCAATGCCCTTGTCCATGGCGTGGGGTAATGAGTCGTTGAGCACTTCACTGATCAAAGCCTCCATGTCACACGTTTGAAAATCAATCGCCCCGCCACCCTCCGCACGCGCCAAGGACAAGAGCTGATTCACGGTATGGGTTGCTTGGACGCTTGCACGGCCAATTTGCTTGAGCGACTGCTTTAATTCATCTTCTCCTGCATCTTTTCGTTGCGCGAGATCGGCTTGCATTCGCAGGCCTGCCAGCGGCGTTTTCAGTTGGTGCGCCGCGTCGGCCAAGAATCTTTTTTGTGTCCCGATGGAATCTTTCAAACGTCGCAGCAAATCATTCACCGAGGACACCAATGGCGCCACTTCGAGTGGCACCGCTTTTTCATCCAACGGGCTGAGGTCATCCGATTTTCTGGCGCGAATACGCTCTTCCAATTCAGACAAGGGCTTGATGCCGCGAACTAAGGCCAACCAAACCAGCAACACCGCCAAAGGCAAAATTGCAAACTGCGGCAACATCACCCCTTTGATAATTTCGGTGGCCAAAACAGATCTTTTTTCTCGCGTTTCGGCCACTTGAACCAACACCGGACCCGTTCTGGTTGGCGACTTTTCAGAGGTCAATTGAACCCAGGTATAGGCCACGCGCACCTCAAGGCCGCGCATTTCATCGTCGCGAATTTTGACTTCGAAGTTAACGAGTTTTTCTTCTTCTTGGGGTTGTGGCAGATCTCGATCACCACCCAGCAATTCATTTTGAGGACCAATGACTTGGTAGTACACCAAGTCTGCATCATCGGCTCGAAGCAATTCACTGGCGGGTTGCGGCAAGTTGAATTGGACGCCTTGTTGATCTGGGCTTAGCTTGACCAATTGTGCGAGTGCCTGGACGTTGTATACCAAGGCTCGATCAAAGGGCTTGTTGGCAAGGCCTTGCGCCACCAACCAAGTGAGCGCCAAACTCACCGGCCATAGCAGGAGCAAAGGCGTGAGCATCCAGTCCAAAATTTCGCCAAACAACGAGCGTTGCTCGCGGCGAAAAAAGGACAACTGCCAGTTTTTACGACTCATTCACCAATGGTGTGCGCGGCACCATTAACCTGGAATTTTTTCAAGGCAATAACCCAGGCCGCGCACCGTCGCAATGCGAATGGGGCCCTTCTCAATTTTCTTGCGCAAGCGATGGATGTAAACCTCGATGGCGTTGTTGCTCACCTCTTCGCCCCACTCGCACAGACGCTCCACCAATTGGTCTTTGCTCACCAAGCGGCCGGTGCGTTGCAACAAAACCTCTAGCAAACCCAGTTCGCGCGCAGACAGCTCCACCATCTTGCCGTCGATGGTGGCCACCCGGCCTGACTGGTCGTAAATTAAAGGGCCATGCTTGATTTGAGACGTTGCGCCGCCCATGCCGCGACGGGTGAGCGCTCGCACCCGCGCTTCCAGTTCTTGCAGGCTAAACGGCTTGGCCATGTAATCGTCTGCACCATAGTCCAAACCTTTGACACGTTCTTCAACGCTGTCTGCCGCTGTGAGAATGAGGACGGGCAATGTAGAACCGCGCGAGCGCAATTTTTTCAAGACCTCAAGGCCGTGCATTTTGGGCAAGCCCAAATCCAAAATGAGCAAGTCAAATTCATTGTTGGTCATGAGGGCTGCATCGGCTTCTGTGCCACTGGCCACATGGTCAACTGCTGCACCACTGCTGCGCAAAGTTCGCAACAAGCCATCGGCCAAGACCTGATCGTCTTCTGCTATCAAAATGCGCATCGTCGTCTCCTGCTGTTTGCCGTGCAACGGCTTTGTAAAACCCTTTTCGGGTGTGCGGTCAATTTTAGGCCACTCTGTCGTCTCTATGTTGAAACTTTGTTCGTGTTTTACATGCAGTACGCTTCCAACCCCAAGGCAACCACCGTGGCGATTTCGATGCCAACGGCAGCTTTGAACTCGCTTTCGGCCTGCGCAACCGCCATTTGAAATGCGGCCAACCAAGCCAAGCCGGCCTCTGTGAAAACAACTTGCCGCGCCCTGGCGTCACGACCATCACGCTCTCTTTTGACCAAGCCCCAAGCCTCACATTGGTCAACCAAATTGCCCATGGCTTGCTTGCTCATGCCTGCGGCTTGAGCCAAGTCTGTGTGGCGTGTGATGTGAATGTGTGCCGCGCTGATTTGGTCTCTGGCCGCCAAATTAGAAAGTGCCAAAGGCACTTGATCGTTGTGCGCCATGAGCGTTAACACCCGCGCGTCAAAGCGGCGCATGGCATGCCCCAAAAGCCGACCCAAATGCGTCTCGCGCCAGCGGTCATCCATGGCAAGCGCCATGGCGGTGTTGGGCTCTGAGTTTGGCTGGAAACTGTCATTGACTGGCATTTGCAAATAGTAAAGCAAACTGACTAAAAAATCTATTTACTCGATAAGACAATGCCGTTAAAGTACTGTTCAAGCATCCAGTCTTTGATCAACTTTCTGAATGCACCATTTTTAACCCGTTGATTCTCAAGGAGATTTTCATGAGCGAGCAAAACAGCGACAAAACCAAAGCCCTGCAAGCAGCCCTGGCCCAAATTGAAAAACAATTTGGCAAAGGCACCATCATGCGTTTGGGCGAAGGCGAAGTCATCGAAGACATCCAAGTTGTGTCTACCGGTTCATTGGGTCTTGACATTGCCTTGGGTGTGGGCGGCTTGCCACGCGGGCGTGTGGTTGAAATATACGGCCCAGAGTCATCAGGCAAGACCACTCTCACCTTGCAAGTGATTGCCGAAATGCAAAAAGTCGGCGGCCAGTGCGCTTTCGTCGATGCCGAACATGCCTTGGACATT
>JAPLPO010000180.1 GCA_026400155.1 Burkholderiales bacterium
CATGAACTTAGACAACCAGGCGGGCATGAATTTGTAGAAAAAGTCCACTTGAATGTGGTTGTTCTTGGCCACACCAATGGTGGCGCCCGTAAAGACAACTGCAATCAAGAGATAACGTGCAATTTCTTCGGTCCATGACGCAGAGTTGTTCAGCACGTAGCGCGTAAAAAACTGATAGAACACGGTTGCGCCTAGGAACCAAAAGAATCCCAAGGCCACCCAAGCCTCAACAGGGGTACCAGACAAATCGACTTCTTCGTCAACGGCGTGAAACTGCCCATCGTCGCCCATCACTTTGGGCATGGCGTCTAGATCGGGGGTGTTGCTCATGGAAAATCCTCAAAAAAACTCAAAGGTCGAGCCCTGAGGCTCGACCCCTGTGCGTGCACCCTTCGAACAAAGAGTGATGAACTGTTTGAACAACTTACTTGGCAGCCTGAATTCTGTCGAAGTCAGCCTTGGTAAAGCCCATGGATTCAAGTGGCTTGTTTTTCAAGACAGCGTCTTGGAAAGACTTGCGATCGACTTGCACAATTTGCAAACCTTTTTTCTTGAACTCATCGACCAACTCGACTTCACGTGCTTTGATCTTGGCGGTGGCGCGAACAGCTGCTTCTTGCGTCACGTCTGTAAAGACTTTCTTCTCAGCATCAGAAAGCTTGTTCCAAACGTATGGGGCAATTTGCGTGGTCAGGCCATCGACAATGTGACCGGTCAGCATGATGGCCTTTTGCACTTCAAAGAACTTCTTGGCTTCGATGGTGGTCAATGGATTCTCTTGGGCTTCTACCGTGCCGTTTTGCAGGGCCAAATAAACTTCGGCAAATGCAATCGGTGTGGGGTTGGCGCCGCAAGCCTCGGGTGTGGCGCGGTAGGCAGGTACGTCAGGCACGCGAATTTTGATGCCCTTCATGCCAGCGCAGTTGGTGAAAGCTTTTTGCGCTGTGGTGTGGCGAGCGCCATAGTAGGTGTAGGCCGTAACTTGAATGCCTGTTTTGGCACGGAACTCACTCACCATCTCTGCAAACACAGAGCTCTTAGAGTAAGCAATGAGGTGGTCGCCATCGCGGAAGATGAACGGATAGTAAGCAATGCCAAAACGGGGATACGCGCGAGCGGCAAATGAGGGGCCGCTGATGATCATGTCGACCGTGCCCAAAGTGAGGCCTTGGTTGATGTCGGTTTCTTTGCCCAAGGTAGAGGCTGGGAAAACTTGAATATCAAATTTGCCGTTGGTGCGTTTTTTGATTTCGTCGGCAGCCCACACAGATTCAGTGTGATAAGCCTCTGATGTTTCATACACGTGAGCCCATTTCAGTTTGGTTTGGGCTTGCACGGCGGTGGTGCCCAATGCACCCACCAGCCCGAAGGCGATGAGGCTGGCGCTGGCCAGGGCTTTCAGTGAATTTCTTTTGGTGGTCATGGAGTCTCCTTTGGTTGAAATGAAATGGGTTGTGCTGGCGAAAAACTAAGCTCGAGAAGGTGCGCTTCGCCAGCTAGCGCTGAATCGTTTGTGGGCTTGCCGCAAGTGTTTTTGCATGGTTTTGCGAGCGCCCTGTGAATCGTGTGCTTGAATGGCAGTGAAGACCTCTTGGTGCTCTGCAATGGCCAAACCCCAAGCAGCTGGCGATTCAAAATAATCGCCAAGGCGTTCAAACAAAGGCCCATGCCTGGCTTGCAGGTAGAGCTTGAGAGTGTCTTGCATGACGCTGTTGGCGCATGCGTTGGCAATGGCCGTGTGAAATGCAATGTCGCTGTCGCGCGGAATGCGACCTGCTTTGGCATCTTTTTCCATGGCTTTTAAGGCAGCGGCCATGGCTTTGAGATCGGACGCAGACGCATGCTCAGCCGCCAAAGCCGCTATTTCTGCCTCAATGAAAAAGCGTGCACGCATCACTTCCAAGGGGCCCCACTCGGCAGGCGTATTGAGGGAGCTTGAATGGCTTGTTGGGCGTTTCCCCAACGACTTCACGTAAATACCAGAACCGGTTCGCACCTCAATGACCCCTTCAACTTCCAAGGCAATGAGGGCCTCTCTAACCGAAGGTCGGCTGACACTCAGTTGGGTGGCCAAGTCGCGCTCGGCTGGCAAGCGAGAACCCACAGCAAACTCGCCAGACTTGATGAGGTCTTGAATTTGTTTGGCAATTTGGCGGTAAAGCCTTTGGGGTTCGACTGACTTGTCAGACATGAAAACAATTGGGTTTTAAAAATTTTTAAAAGCAGTTGGGGCTTTGACGGTTTGTCAGGGAATACGCGCATTGGACAATTGGTCAGACCAGTTGCACAATCTTCACATGGAACCTGAGTAAGGGTCAAGACTGTTTTCATCCAAACAAACCCGAACTCGTTTGAATCAATTTTTCGCCACCATGACCTCTGTCACCATCGATCGCGTTCGCTTGCGCCAAGTCAATTTGCCGCCCAAGGTGGAGCGTACCGACGCCATTCAATCTTTTGTCACCCAAGAAACCATCTTGCTCACGCTGGTCTGCAGCGATGGCATTGAAGCCACTGGCTACGCCTACACCATTGGCACCGGCGGCAGCTCGGTGGTGGCCTTGCTCAAAGACCATTTGGTGCCGCGCCTCCTGGGTCAAAACCCGGTTCACATTGAAGCCATTTGGAAAGACTTGTTTTTTCACACGCATGCCACTGCGGTGGGTGCCATGACCAGTTTGGCGCTGGCCTGTGTCGATACTGCGCTTTGGGATTGGCGTGCTCAAAGCCAGCAACTGCCTTTGTGGCAATTGTTGGGGGGTGCCCAAAGCAAGGTACCGCTTTACACCACCGAAGGCGGCTGGTTGCAGCTGTCACCCGAGGTCTTGGTCGAGCAAACCTTGAAGGCCAAAGAAGAGGGTTTCAAGGGCTCCAAAATCAAGATTGGCAGACCGCATGTGAGTGAAGATGTGGCCCGCTTGTCGGCTGTGCGGGATGCGGTGGGGTCTGGTTTTGAAATCATGACCGATGCCAACCAAGGCTTTCACCGCGCAGAAGTAGTGCGCCGTGCCAAAGCATTTGAGGGTCTCGATTTGGCTTGGCTTGAAGAGCCGCTGCCCGCAGAAGACGTCAGTGGCCATCGGCACTTGCGCGAGCACACCAGCATTCCTGTGGCTGTGGGCGAGTCGATGTACCACCCCATGCAGTTTCGCGAATATTTAGAGCAAGGCGCGTGCAGTGTGGTGCAGCCCGACGTGGCCCGCATTGGCGGCATCACGCCCTGGATCAAAACAGCTCATTTGGCCGAAACCTTCGACGTGCCGGTGTGCCCGCACTTCCTCATGGAGTTGCATGTGAGCTTGTGCGCTGCGGTGCCCAATGCCACCTGGGTGGAGTACATCCCCCAGCTTGACGACATCACGCACTCGCGCATGAAAGTGCAAAACGGCTTTGCATATCCCCCAGACACCCACGGCTTAGGCATCCATTGGAATTGGGATGCCATAGAAAAACGGCAACAAACTTTTTTGGAGATTCAACATGCGACTTAAAAACAAAAACATACTGGTCACGGCGGCTGGCCAAGGCATTGGCCACGCTGCTGTCATAGCCATGGCGGCAGAGGGCGCCACTGTGTGGGCCACCGACGTCAATCCAGAGCTGCTCAAAAGCTATGCGGGCGTTGCCAATGTTCACACCGCGGTGCTGGATGTCTTGAACAAAGACGACATTCAAAAGCAAGTGGCGCTCATTCCGCGCATCGATGCCCTGTTTAACTGTGCGGGCGTGGTGCACAGCGGTAGCATTTTGCAAGCCACCGACAAGGACTGGGATTTTGCTTTCAGTCTCAATGCACGCGCACAGTTTTGGATGATTCAAGCCGTGTTGCCCAAAATGCTGGCGCAAGGTGGCGGCAGCATCATCAACATGGCCAGCGTGTGTTCTAGCGTGCGCGGCCTGCCCAACCGATTCATTTATGGCGCCTCCAAAGCCGCTGTCATTGGCCTCACCAAAAGCGTAGCCGCCGACTATGTAACTCAAGGGATTCGCTGCAACGCCATTTGCCCAGGCACCGTTGAGACGCCCTCCTTGCACGATCGCATCAATGCAGAAGCCGATCCGGTGCAAGCTCGCAAGAACTTCATTGCCCGGCAACCCATGGGCCGCTTGGCGCAAGCCCATGAAATTGCCCCCATCATTGTTTTCTTGGCCTCCGACGAAGCCATTTTTGCCACCGGCAACGCCTACATGGTGGACGGCGGCATGACCATTTAAACTCATCACTTCAATTCACTGAGCAACACTCCATGAACCAATATGACATGAAAGGCCGCCACGCGGTCATCACCGGCGGCGCCACAGGTTTGGGCTACGCCATTGCAGAGCGTGTGCTGGCTTCCGGCGGTAGCGTCACCATTTGGGACCGCGATGAGGCCGGCATGGCCAAAGCGGTCGCCAGCTTGAAACACCCTGGCTTGGTACACAGTGTGCAAGTCGATGTGTCTCAACATGCCTCCGTGGTGGCTGCCACTGCGGCCACATTGAAGATCGGTCCTGTCGATGCCGTGGTCAACTCGGCCGGCATCACAGGTCCCGTCACCACAGTGGCCAACTATCCTGTTGATGCGTGGCAGCAAGTTATGGATGTCAACATCAATGGCGTGTTTTATTGCTGCCGCGAATGGGCACCCCATTTGAAAGATCGGCCAGCTGGCCGCATTGTCAACATTGCCTCTGTGGCGGGTAAAGATGGCAACCCCAACGCCAGTGCTTACAGTGCTAGCAAAGCGGCGGTCATGGCCATTACCAAATCCTTGGGCAAAGAGTTAGCCAACACCGCTGTTCGCGTCAATTGTGTTACTCCTGCTGCTGTGAAAACAGCCATTTTCGATCAGATGACCCCAGAGCACATTCAATTTATGTTGTCCAAAATTCCCATGGGCCGTTTTGGCATGCCCGAAGAAGTGGCCGCCATGGTCACTTGGCTTTTGACGGAAGACTGCTCGTTCTCAACAGGCGCTGTGTTTGATTTATCGGGCGGCCGTTCAACTTATTGAAGTGATTTCGATCACAATCTTGCCATCACCCATGGCAATTCAACATTCCATCGATTTTTAACAAAGGAAGTTCCCATGAAACTCGTGCGTTATGGCCAACCCGGCAAAGAAAAACCAGGTCTCATTGATGCTGCAGGCAAATTACGCGACCTCAGTGGCGTGGTCTCCGACATTGGCCCTGAACAACTGTCCGACAAAGTCTTGGCCAAGTTGGCCAAGTTAAAAACTGACAAGCTGCACTTGGTAAAAGGCAAGCCGCGCATGGGATGCCCGGTGTCGCACGTGCCGAAGTTCATTGCCATTGGCCTGAACTACGCCGACCACGCGGCCGAGTCCAACATGCCTATTCCCAAAGAGCCGATTGTTTTCATCAAGGCCACTTCTTGCATTCAAGGTCCAGACGATGACGTCATGTTGCCCAAAGGTTCATTGAAATCAGACTGGGAAGTTGAATTGGGCATTGTGATTGGCAAGCGCGCCAGTTATGTGTCGCAAAAAGAAGCCCTCGACTATGTGGCAGGCTATTGCACCGTCAATTATGTGAGCGAACGCGCCTACCAACTCGAAATGGGCGGC
>JAPLPO010000052.1 GCA_026400155.1 Burkholderiales bacterium
CCCGTACCCACTTCTTGCTGGTGCGACACAAATGAGCAACCGCGATCGCGGGCTGCAAATTCGGGCTCTTGCACCTTCTCCACATAAGCAGACATGCCGCGCTGAACGTAGGCTTGTGCCAAGTCGAACATGTTGTACCACATGGAGTGAATACCAGCCAAAGTGATGAACTGATACTTGTAACCCATGGCGCCAAGTTCTTTTTGGAATTTGGCGATGGTGGCATCGTCCAAGTTTTTCTTCCAGTTGAAAGAGGGTGAGCAGTTGTAGGCCAACAATTTGCCAGGGTGCTTCTTGTGAACGGCCTCTGCAAATTTGCGAGCAAACTCCAAATCGGGCGTACCTGTTTCGCACCACACCAAGTCGGCGTACTCAGCATAGGCTACCGCGCGGCTAATAGCTTGTTCCATGCCTTTCTTGGTTTTGTAGAAACCTTCCGCAGTACGCTCACCCGTCAGGAATGGCTTGTCATTTTCGTCGTAGTCGCTGGTGAGCAAGTCAGCCGCTTCTGCGTCGGTGCGTGCAATGACCAATGTGGGAACGCCGCAAACGTCAGCCGCCATGCGGGCTGCGATCAATTTTTGGCAGGCCTCGATGGTGGGCACCAAGACCTTGCCACCCATGTGGCCACACTTTTTCACAGAAGCCAATTGGTCTTCAAAGTGAACACCGCCAGCACCTGCGCCAATCATGGCCTTCATCAATTCAAAAGCATTCAACACGCCACCGAAACCAGCCTCAGCATCGGCCACGATGGGCGCGAAGTAGTCGGTGTAGTCTTTGTCGCCAGGATTGGTGCCCTTGGACCATTGAATTTCGTCAGCACGACGGAAGCTGTTGTTGATGCGCTCAACCACCTTTGGCACGGAGTCGACTGGATACAAAGATTGGTCGGGATACATCGACGCGTAGGAGTTGTTGTCGGCAGCCACTTGCCAGCCAGACAAGTAGATGGCCTTGATGCCAGCCTTCACTTGTTGCATGGCTTGTCCACCCGTGAGCGCGCCCAAGCAATTGACATAGTCTTCAGTGTGAAGCAAGTCCCAGAGCTTTTCTGCACCGCGGTGGGCCAAGGTGTGCTCGATGGGAAATGAGCCGCGCAAACGCACGACATCTGCCGCGGAATAACCTCGCTTGATGCCTTTCCAACGGGGGTTGGTGGCCCAATCTTTTTCCAGAGCGGCAATTTGTTGTTCCCGGCTCAGTTGTTCAACGATATTTTGTGGCATTGCAATTTCCTTCAGTGTGGTTGAGGTTGAGGCCAAGTCATTCCCAGAAATCTTTGGCACTGGTGGAAATTCTAAGTCTTATATAAGACTGTAAAAATATCTTATGTCTTATATAAGACAATTATTTTTTACTTAAAAATCATATAGTTATCACCTTTATTTCTCATTGCAATATTTAATTTCTCATATTGAGAAAAATTGATGCAATGCAACAATACTATTTACCGCATTGTGAAATTAGATTTCAACTCAATGTGTGGCCGTCCACCAAGTTTCAAAACGTCAAGTGCGCAAGTCTGTCAAATTTGAATTCGCCACTAGAGGGATATCTACAACAGCAAGGGGAAAAAATCTTCTTCTCCCCTTGGAAACAGCGTGTTTCTCCAGTAGCATGCGCTCAGCCGGATAAATACGTTTCCGGCTGCGAACCAACTTCCGACTTAAGGAATTTTAAAAATGGCAACTGCAAAAAAGACCCCGGCAAAAAAAGCTGCTCCTGCAAAGAAGGCAGCACCCGCCAAAAAACCCGCAGCTAAAAAAGCTGCTCCTGCTAAGAAGGCTGCTCCAGCTAAAAAAGCTGCGCCAGCCAAGAAAGCTGCTCCAGCCAAAAAGCCAGCAGCTAAAAAAGCCCCTGCTAAAAAGCGTACTCCTAATGCCGCTTTCATGAAGGCTTTGACACCTAGCGCCGCTTTGGCTGCTGTGGTGGGTGCAGCTCCTCTGCCACGTACTGAAGTCGTGAGCAAGTTGTGGGTCTACATCAAGAAGCACGGTCTGCAAGACAAAGTCAACAAGCGCAACATCAATGCTGACGACAAACTCAAAGCTGTCTTCGGTAAAGCTCAAGTGACCATGTTCGAATTGGCCAAGACAAAGTCAACAAGCGCAACATCAACGCTGATGACAAACTCAAAGCAGTGTTCGGCAAAGCCCAAGTCACCATGTTTGAATTGGCTGGCTTGATTGGCAAGCACTTGAAGTAATTCAGTGTTTCTCCAATGAAAAAAGCCGGGTTAGCCCGGCTTTTTTCATGAATGCTCAGACACTCACTTGGACTTCAATGCATTCTGAGTGATGGCCGACAAAGTACCGCGTGTGGTGATGACTTCTGGGTCAAGCATGATTTCAATCAAGGTGCCTTGGTTGCGCGCCAATGCCGCCATCAAGGCAGGCTCAAACTCTTCTGTTTTCGAAATTCGAATACCCTCGTAGCCATAGGCTTTGGCCAAGTTGGCAAAGTGGGGGTTGTTTAAATTGGAGCCCATGTTGTGGGTTGGGAAGTCTCTTTCCTGATGCATTCTGATCGTGCCATACATGCCGTTGTTCAAAAGCACCACTATTGATTTGGCGCCATGCTGAGTGGCCGTAGCCAACTCCTGACCATTCATCAGAAAATCGCCGTCGCCTGCAATGGTGAAAGCCAGACGCCCCGTGAGCACGGAAGCGGCAACGCCAGCGGGTACGCCGTAGCCCATGGCACCCACGGTGGGCGCCAATTGTGTTTTGTAGCCCTTGCTCAAGCCATGGTGTTTGTAATACCGGTGAACCCAACTGGCAAAATTTCCAGCGCCATTGGTGAGCACGGCATCTGTCGGCAAATGACGCTGTAAGGCAGCCACCACTTCTGGCATGTTGACAAGACCGTTGGCAGAGTCGGTAGGCAAGCCAGCCAATGCCTGCGCCTGCGTATTGGCCACGTAGTCGGCATTGGCTTGGAGCGCCCAATCGGACCAGGGCACGCTTGGGGGCGCGGTCAAGACTTCCAAACTCCTGGCTGCTGCGTTCATGGTGGCGCAAATGGCCAAATCGGCGTGGTACACCCGATTGAGCTCTTCTGCACTGGCATGGATGTGCACCAGCTTCTGCTTGGGTTTGGGAACCTCAAGCAAGGTATACCCACTGGTGGTCATCTCACCCAAGCGCGGCCCTATGGCAATGACCAAGTCGCTTTCTTTGATGCGCTGCGCAAGTTTGGGGTTGATGCCAATGCCGACATCGCCTGCATAGAGGGGGTGGAAATTGTCAAAGGTGTCTTGAAAGCGAAACGCATTGCCAACGGGCAACTGCCAATTTTCAGCAAATCTTTGAAGGGCTTGGGCAGACTGGGTCGTCCAGCCTCCCCCACCTGCAATCACAAAAGGCTTTTGCGCAGACAACAGCATCTCCCGAAGCTTTCGCAAGCTGCCAGGATCGCTCCAAGCTTCAACAGGCTCCAGTTTGGGTAGGGGCCTTGATGCCACCTCGTGGGTCAGCATGTCCTCAGGCAAAACCAGCACCACCGGACCCGGCCGTCCATTCATGGCTGTCGCAAATGCACGCGCAACATACTCTGGAATGCGCTTGGCATCGTCAATTCTCTCAACGCGCTTGGCCATGCCCTTGGTGCTCGGGCCGAAAAAGGAACAAAAGTCGACCTCCTGGAAGGCTTCCCGGTCGCGAGTATCTGATGCCACATCGCCCACAAACAAAACCATGGGGGTTGAGTCTTGAAAAGCTGTATGGACGCCAATGGAAGCATTGGTAGCCCCAGGGCCCCTGGTGACAAAACAAACGCCAGGACGGCCCGTTAGACGGCCTTGGGCGTCAGCCATGAACGCAGCACCGCCCTCCTGCCGACAAGTGACAAACTGAATTTGATCTTGGTACTTGTGAAATCCATCCAAGACAGCCAAATAACTTTCACCAGGAACCCCAAAAGCATGGGTCACGCCCTGAGCAATGAGGCACTCGACCAAGAGATGGCCTCCCATCTGGGAAGGCTTGACAACTTCTTTCTGATTGACGATTTGATTGCTCATAAAGCCTCAAGTAGTGAAGGCCGCATGATACTTTCAAAGCGCCATGTGCGTCAGTTGTGATTGCGTCTTTAATTCACAACCCGATCGAATTTAAAGACGTCCGGATCCTTGACGGGGTCGACATCGACCGGAATGACCGATTTGGGCAAGAACTTGCCTTCCAACAACATTTTGGACAAGGGATTTTCGATCCTTTGCTGAACGGCGCGCTTCAGGGGACGGGCACCAAAAACAGGATCAAAACCCACCTTGGCCAACTCGGCCAAAGCAGCGGCTGAAACTTCTAACTGCAGATCCATCTTGGCCAAACGGGCTTCCAATATTTTCAATTGAATTTTGGCAATCGATTCAATGTGTTTGGCATCCAAACTGTGGAACACCACCGTTTCGTCGATGCGATTTAAAAATTCAGGACGGAAGTGGTTTTTAAGCTCGCCCCAAACCGCGTCTTTGATGTCCTCGTTAGGCGCACCCACCATGGCTTGAATCAGATGCGAGCCAATGTTGGAGGTCATCACAATCACGGTATTTTTGAAGTCCACCGTGCGGCCTTGGCCGTCGGTCAGGCGGCCATCGTCCAACACCTGCAAGAGCACATTGAAAACATCGGGATGGGCTTTCTCAACTTCATCTAAGAGCAGCACGGAATAAGGCTTGCGACGAACAGCCTCGGTCAAGTAACCCCCTTCTTCATAGCCCACATAACCTGGGGGCGCACCAATTAAGCGAGCCACCGAATGCTTTTCCATGAATTCACTCATGTCCATGCGAATGAGGTGATCTTCACTGTCAAACAAGAACCCCGCCAGTGCTTTGCACAACTCGGTTTTGCCAACCCCAGTGGGGCCAAGGAATAAAAATGACCCTGTTGGTCTTTGAGGGTCTGACAAACCCGAACGTGAGCAGCGAATGGCATGAGACACAGCCGCAATGGCCTCATCTTGTCCCACCACCCTCTCGTGCAACTTGACTTCCATTTGGAGCAACTTCTCGCGCTCACCTTGCATCTTTTTGGACACAGGAATACCAGTGGCACGTCTGACCACTTCGGCAATTTCTTCTGCACCCACTTGGGTGCTAATCA
>JAPLPO010000109.1 GCA_026400155.1 Burkholderiales bacterium
GGTGCGTCACCGATGATGAACTTGCGCATTTCTGTGCTGAAGTAGCGGTAGGCTACATCGATGGTGATACCTTGTTCACGCTCAGCCGACAGGCCATCGGTGAGCAAGGCCAAATCGGTTTCGCCTTGGCGCTGAACGCCAGCCAAGTGATCTTGCAACACGGCTTTGGTGTCGACCAGCAAGCGGCCAATGAGGGTGCTCTTGCCATCGTCTACAGATCCGCAAGTGATGAATTTCAGTGCGTTGTTCATTAAAAGTATCCGTCTTTTTTGCGCTTTTCCATGGAGGCCTCAGAGGTCTTGTCGTCCATGCGCGTGGCGCCGCGTTCACTTACGTCTGCGGCCAATGTTTCGATCACAATTTCTTCGGGCGTGGCTGCCGTGCTTTCTACAGGGCAGGTGCAGGTGATGTCGCCCACGGTGCGAAAGCGCACGTTGCGAACTTCAACTTGCTCCCCATCTTTGGCGGGTGTGAGCTCTGTGACAGGAACCAACAGACCCCGGCGATTAACCACTTCCCGTTTGTGTGTGTAGTAGATGGAAGGAAGCGCAATGATTTCGCGGGCAATGTATTGCCACACATCGAGCTCGGTC
Organism: Burkholderiales bacterium; assembly: GCA_026400155.1. Taxonomy (GTDB): domain Bacteria; phylum Pseudomonadota; class Gammaproteobacteria; order Burkholderiales; family Burkholderiaceae_C; genus Limnohabitans_A. The sequence goes on from JAPLPO010000109.1 coordinate 594, forward strand.
CAGTTGGAGATGGGGAACACGCGAAAGTGTTCACCAGGGTGCAATTTGGTATTGAACAAGGACCATAACTCAGGGCGTTGTGATTTAGGTTGCCATTGGCCAAAGCTGTCACGGTGACTGAAGATGCGTTCTTTGGCGCGGGCTTTTTCTTCGTCGCGGCGAGCGCCGCCGATGAGGGCGTCAAACTTGAATTCTTCAATGGCTTCCAGCAAGGTGACGGATTGGTGCACGTTGCGAGATTCGCCAGGGTGCGCCAAGCGCACAGTGCCTCGCTTCATGGAGTCTTCGACGCTGCGGATCACGAGTTCAGCGCCCAATTCTTTGGCTCGAAAATCACGAAAGTCGGTTACTTCTTTGAAGTTGTGGCCGGTATCGATCATCAGCAAGGGAAAAGGAATGCGCCCGCCTTTTTGCTTGTCGACAAAGGCTTTTTCTGCGCACTTGAGCATGACCAAGGAATCTTTGCCGCCAGAGAAAAGAAGGGTGGGGTGCTCAAAGGCGGCAGCCACTTCGCGCAGGATGAAGATGGTTTCTTCTTCTAGGGCATCAAGGTGGGCGTTGCTAAGGTGATGCAACAACTCGGGTTCAGTGCGTGCGTTCATATTTTCTTCTAAGCCTTATTTCTTAGCGTGCAAACCGCACTCTTTGGCAGCTTCGTCTTCCCACCACCAACGGCCTGCGCGAAACTCTTCGCCCAAACTGATGGCGCGTGTGCAGGGAGCGCAGCCGATGCTGGGGAAAAACTGATCGTGCAAGGGGTTGTAGTCCACCTTGTTGGTGGCGATGTAATGCCACACATCGCCCCATGTCCAGTTGGCCAAGGGGTTGAGTTTGATTTGGCCTTTGGTGGCTTCGTCGGTGCGGTCAATCAACGGCACTTCTGCACGGTTGCTCGATTGTTCGCGACGCAAACCCGTGACCCAGGCGCGTTGACCTTTGAGGGCCTCTGCCAAGGGTTCGAGCTTGCGAACTTGGCAGCACGCTTTGCGCAATTCAAGGCTTTGGTACATGGCATCTTGGCCATGTGTTTTGACAAACGAAATGACTTTTTCGGTTGAGGGACGGTAGACATTCACGGGTGCCAGTGAGTACGCCTGTGTGCGTTCTAAAAGTGCAAGAGTTTCGCGATGCAGTGCGCCAGTTTCCAATACAAACACAGGAATGGTCAATGCGTTGTGATTGATCAAGTGAGTGATCACGACATCCTCCGCCCCCAAGCTAGAGGCCTGAGTCACAGGGCTGAACTCGCTAACAGCTTGTTTCAGAAGAGCCAGTGTCTCTGCGACTTTTTCAGCATAGTTGACACTCGGATTCGCGTGCAAGGCAACGGCGTTTGGGAGATGCACTTGAGCGCCACGGCTCAATGAGGACACGCTCATGCTGCTAGCTTTGCAAACAAGGGCTGTGTGTCAACTGCCGAGCCTTGGTAGAAGGAGGGGAAGCGATCAAGCTGACGCTGTGCAGCGCTGGCATCCAAACCTTCACGCAACACGGCCACATCAAATCCAGTGCGCGCCATGGCCACCAGCTGATCAATGAGAACATCGCCAGTGGCGCGAATTTCACCTTTGAAACCCAAGCGGCGGCGAAGCAGAAAAGCTTGGCTGTATGCGCGGCCATCCGTGAATTTGGGAAAGTGCAAGTCGATGCGACTGATACCCTCAAGCGATACTTCGCGTGGATCGACATCGTTGGCCATGCTGATGATGTGGGTGTCTGCACCAGCTGAGTGATCGTGGAAAGACAAAATTTTCATGACATTCTTTCCGTGTTTCAAGCGAGGGCATTCTCGGTATGACGCGCTGCATTGGCTTCAAGCTTGAAGGGGTCTTGCCCCACACGGCGCAAGGTCTCGATGAAGTATTCGGCACGACCGTGACCAGTAGGCGAGCGCAGTTCTAAGTACTTGTTGAGCACCGCTTCAATCACGCCTGGCACTTCAGTGGCAGAGAATGAAGGACCCACAACTTTGCCAGGGCCTGCTGTGCCAGACAGCGCAGAACCATCGGAGCCACCTAAGGTAACTTGGTACCACTCTTTACCGTCTTTGTCGACGCCCAAGATGCCAATGTGACCGCTGTGGTGGTGGCCACAAGAGTTGATGCAGCCGCTGATGTGCAAGTCGATGGGGCCCAAGTCGTCTAGCTCATCGATATCTTGATAACGCTCTGAAATGGCTGCAGCAACAGGGATGGCACGGGCGTTGGCCAAGGCGCAGTAGTCGCCGCCAGGGCAGGCAATCATGTCGTTTAATAAACCAATATTGGGACTTGCCAAGCCCCATGATTTGGCTTCCTGCCACAGGTCAAACAATTGAGTTTCAGGCACCCAAGGCAGCACCAAGTTTTGGGAGTGAGTCACGCGTGCTTCGCCCCGAGAGTACTTTGCCACCAATTGCGCCGAGGCCTGCAATTGTTCAGCCGTGGCATCGCCAGGTGCCAAGCCCAAACGTTTGAATGACAAAGTGACTGCACGCAATTTAGGATTATTGTGCGCAACAACGTTTTGATGTAACCAACGTAGAAACGCAGGGTCTTGTAGGTTGCTGTGAGCAGATGAGGATGCCGATGCAGATACCGATGAGTTGGCAGGTGCTGAGGGTTCAACAAAGCAAGCTGCGACACGATCGAACTCAGCCTGTGAAATGGTGTGAGGGCCACCATCTTTGTTGACCACATCGTCAAATTCAGCCTCAACCTCATCGATGTAACGTTGGCCCTCAGCCTTCACCAAAATTTTGATGCGCGCTTTGTACATGTTGTCGCGTCTGCCCCAGCGGTTGTAAACGCGCACCACGGCTTCCAGGTAGTTCATGATTTGTTGCCAAGGCAAGAACTCGCGTACCAAGGTGCCGATGATGGGGGTGCGGCCCATGCCACCGCCGACCCATACCTTGAAGCCAACTTCGCCCGCAACATTTTTGACAAGCTGCAAGCCGACATCGTGCCACCCAATGGCGGCGCGGTCTTCGTTTGCGCCCGTGATGGCAATTTTGAACTTGCGAGGCAAAAAAGCAAACTCAGGATGCAAGGTGCTCCATTGGCGCAAAATTTCTGCATAGGGGCGAGGGTCAACCACCTCGTCTACGGCCACACCTGCCAATTCGTCGGTGGTGATGTTGCGAATGCAGTTGCCGCTGGTTTGAATGCCGTGCATGTCGACGGTGGCCAGCAAGTCCATCACATCGGCAGACTTGGTCAATGGAATCCAGTTGAACTGAACGTTTTGGCGCGTAGTGAAGTGGCCGTAGCCTTTGATCAATTTAGGTGATTTGCCAGGCAGCAAATCTTGCTGAGCTTGGGCTTTGGCAAACAATTCTTGTTCGGGTTGGTCGTAGTCTTTGGCAATGGTGGCCAGCACACTCAGTTGCTTGGCAGAAATTTCGCCATAAGGCACCGCCACGCGGAGCATGGGAGCGTAGCGTTGCACGTACCAGCCGTTTTGAAGGCGCAGAGGGCGAAATTCTTCATCTGTCAGTTGGCCTTTTTGCCAGCGTTCTAGCTGGTCTCTGTGCTGCGCTGCGCGCAGTTTGACAAACTGGCGGTCGAAATCTGTGTATTGGTACATCGGCTTGAAAATCAAAGAAAGAGACGGCCAATGCCGTTAAGCTTTGAACTCTACGGGTTCTTTATGTCTTTTCAAACTACTTAATCGTTGGACATATATACTTTTTGATCATAAGGAATAAGCCGGCCACAGGTAGGGAAATGTCTCCAAAGTGACTGAAATATGGCTTGCTGATACAGTTTCGCTTTTGGGAGTTTGAAATGAAGTCTTGGTTATTGGGTGTATGTGCAGTGGCATTGGGCGCCACATCGGCTATGTCTGTGCAAGCGCAGGCCCCCATCCGAATCGGTGAAATCAACAGTTATTCGGCCATTCCTCAATTTACGCAACCCTACAAACAAGGCTGGCAATTGGCGGTAGAGGAAATCAATGCCTCTGGTGGATTGTTAGGACGCAAGGTGGAAGTCATTGCCAGAGATGACGCCGGCAAACCCGAAGATGCCTTGCGACACGCCATCGAACTCACCAGCCAAGAAAAAGTAGATGTGTTGGCAGGTGGTTTCTTGTCCAACGTGGGTTTGGCCTTGGCCGATCACGCATTGCGTAGCAAGCGCCTTTTTATAGCCAGCGAACCCCTCACCGATGCCATCGTTTGGGACAAAGGCAACCGATATACCTTTCGTTTGCGCGCCAGCACCTACATGCAAGCCGCCATGTTGGTTGAAGAAGCGGCCAAATTGCCCGCCAAACGATGGGCCACTTTGGCTCCCAATTACGAATATGGCCAAAGTGCTGTGGCCAGTTTCAAAGAACTTCTCAAGGCCAAAAGACCTGACGTTGAGTTTGTGGGAGAGCAATGGCCTGCACTTGGAAAAATTGACGCGGGCAGCAGCTTGAGCGCCCTCATGCAAAGCAAGCCCGATGCCATTTTCAATGTGACTTTTGGTGCTGACTTGGCAAAGCTGGTACGCGAAGGCAATCAGCGCAGCATTTTCCCCAGAGTACCCGTGGTGTCCATGTTGTCTGGCGAACCCGAATACTTAGAAGTCTTGAAGGATGAAACTCCCAAGGGCTGGATTGTGACGGGCTATCCATGGGATCAAATTGACAGCAAGGAACATGCTTCCTTTGCAGCCAACTATTACAAGAAATTCAAAGAGAATCCTAAGCTCGGCTCGGTGGTGGGCTATGCCACCATGCAAGCTATTTTTGCGGGCATCAAAAAAGCGGGCAGTACCGACAATGAAAAATTGATTGTGGCCATGCGGGGTCTGAAATTCAGCACCCCCTTTGGCCCTGCCGAGTTCCGCGCCATTGATCAACAGTCGACCATGGGCGCATATGTGGGCAAGTTGGATGTGCGCGGCAATCAGGGCACCATGACGCAGTGGCGCTATGCAGATGGTAAAAATTATCAGCCAACCGATGCATACGTCAAGGCTCGCCGCCCCGCAGCCGCCCAACAATAAGTTCAGCCAAATCGGCTAGCAGCCATCAGTTTGGCCAAAGAGGCCGCCATGGGCAAGGGCTCATGGCTCACATGTGCAGCCAACAACTCCCCGCACAACACAGACCAACTGATGCCTCGGGCGCCGAGTCCGGTGCAAACAGTCAGTCCCCTGAGTTCGGGGTGAGAAAAAGCGCCAACCGCTGGCAGCCGATCAGGCAATGCCATGCGAATGGCCGCCCATGCTGTGGTTTGTTCTAAATCAATTTGATTCAAGATCTCATCTTGCCAAGCTGGCATGAGCTCAGCCCATTGCTGCATATTGGAGACTTGATCTTCATGGCGTGTTTGCAAATCAAAGTCGTTGCGTTGAAAGTTCGAACCCACCATCCAATAGGGTTCTTGATTTTGAAGTTGGCAGATCAAACTTCCATGACCGTTGACAGGAAAATGCGGCAATGATTTTTGCATTTTTGGGGGCAACAAGCGCATCGGCCCGATGGTCACTTGTCCCCTTAGTGCAGTGGCGGGCAGGTGAGGGTGGGGCGCAGCTTGCGATGAAAGTATGATGCTGTCAATCAGTGCTTGGGAATCATAGGCATTGGCCAAAACCAGAAGTGACGCTTGCGCGATGAGCTTGCCTTGAGCGTCTGAACATTGCCATTGCTTGTTGTGTGCATAAAGCTTGGCTACTTTTTGCTGAGTGCGCAATTCAATGTTGGGGTGCATTAACTGCGCCTTCACCAAGCTTTGAGGTTGAAGCCATCCAGCCAAGTTGTGCCACAGCGCGGCAGTCTCTTCTGTCAGACCTGCCGCTAGTTTTTGTTGCGTGCTGGCTTGTGTGCTCCACTCGTGACCTGCTTCTGGCCACCGATCGCCTTTTGGCAACTCGCGTTTGCCAGCGTAGCGATGTTCAAGCAAGCTCGACAGCTTCCAGTCGTGGCTATCTTCAAGAAGAGCCTGAGCCCTTTGAATGGTTGCTCGCACGCCATCTCGCGTGATGCGAGACAGCACATTGTTGTCGGGCGACACATGGGTTGCCAAAATACCTGCTGGTAAGGCAGAAGCGCCTGCGCCCAATGTTGCACCTTGGTCTAGAACTTGTACTCTCCACCCCCGGGTGGCAAGGCTGTGCGCCACAGCCGAGCCCGCCAAGCCCGCGCCAATGACGATTGCATTCTTCAAAAACTCCGGGCTTTGACGCAGGGACGACTTAACTTGCCAATTAGGTTGGTAGCAGGCTCCTTGCTTGGATGAGTCGATTTGAAACCCAGCGCTCTGGAGTTCGGCCATGCCACTTGAAGAAGCTTTTTGCCATTGCAGTTGAGTGCCGACCCTGCACAGTCGTGCCAAGTTTTTCACACCCCAAGTGTCGATGTGATCAACACACATGCTGTGACTTACGATGTCAATTTCTTTGGCAATTTGAGGTGCGCTACCGATGCAGAGCGTTAATTGAACTTGACCCTGTTCAAAGACAAATCGATGAACACCGGGCAGTAGACCCACGCAAGCAGACCTCAGCCTAGGTTCAAGATTTTGAGGGACTTCAGTACTGAATGCCGTGTAAAAAAGCTGATGGGGTGAATCAGGATCTTTGAGCCACGCTTCAAGGGTGTCTAGAAACGATCCTCCCCCACCAAATTCAGTGTCTAAAGCATGCCAGTTGCTTTGGCCGAGTGTTCTTTTTTGCCAATGGCTTGCGTGAAAATTAGGCGCTAGTTGGGGGGACATAACCTTGGGCTGCGTCGGCGCCGGCGCCAAAGAAATGGTTCTCCATTTGGCGTGCCAAGTATTGGCGCGCGCGGGCATCGGCCAAGTTCAAGCGGTTTTCATTGACCAACATGGTTTGGTGTTTGAGCCAAGCGGCCCATGCCTCTTTGCTGACGTTTTCCCAAATGCGTTTGCCCAATTCACCAGGGTAGGGTGGAAAGTCCAGACCTTCGGCTTCGGCTTCCAATTTGATGCATTTGACTGTGCGTGCCATGATGTTCCTTGATTATTCTTAAGAAGAGTGGGGTATAGGGATATAAAATTATTGTATTTCCAATACCAGCAAATAAGTCTGAAAATGGCTTGTTTTGTTTAAATCCCTAGGCTTTATGAGTGCATTTTTAGAAGAAAAAGTTCTCAGTGTTCATCACTGGACGGACCGTTTGTTTAGCTTCACCACCACGCGCGATCAGGCTTTGCGTTTTTCAAATGGTCATTTCACCATGATTGGCCTTCGAGGTGACAACGGCAAACCCTTGCTCAGAGCCTACAGCATTGCCAGTGCCAATTATGAAGAGCACCTCGAGTTTTTGAGCATCAAAGTACCAGATGGCCCGCTCACATCCAAGCTCCAACACATCCAAGTGGGCGACACCATTGTGGTGGGCCGCAAGCCCACAGGCACACTCCTCATCGATTACCTCACACCCGCCAAGCGCCTCTACCTTATTGGCACGGGCACTGGTCTTGCGCCTTTCATGAGCATCATTCGCGACCCCGAAACCTATGAGCGGTTTGAGCAAGTGGTGTTGTTGCATGGTGTGCGCGAAGTCAAAGAGCTGGCCTATCACGACTACATTACCCAAGAGCTTCCGCAAAATGAGTTTTTGGGGGAGATGGTCAGCAAGCAACTCTTGTACTACCCCACAGTCACGCGGGAGGCGTTTGAGCATCAAGGTCGAGTGACGGCGTTGTTAGAAAACGGCACCATCAGTTCAGACCTTGGCATTCCAACTTTGAATGCAGCAGAAGATCGCGTCATGATCTGCGGCAGCCCCGAAATGTTGCGCGACCTCAAAGCATTGTGTGAAAAACTCGGCTTTGTCGAAGGCAATACCAGTATCCCTGGGCAGTTCGTGATAGAACGGGCTTTTGTTGAAAGCTAATTCTTGATTTACATTCCCACACACCGTTGGCTGGCCTTGGTGGCTCTTGGTTCTATAGGTATGCTGGCCTTCGGTATTTTGTATTTGCAAAACCATTTGGGCCTAGAGCCTTGTCCCATGTGCATTGTTCAGCGCTATGCACTCATTGGCGTGATTGTATGGTGCGTGCTGGGCGCCAGTGCCAATGCGCCCAGGCGCACGGTTCTCATGTCTTGGTTGGTGGTGATCACAGCTGGCTTTGGGGCTTTCGTGGCAGCGCGACAAACATGGCTCCAGTGGTATCCCCCTGAAGTGGTTTCATGCGGTCGTGATTTTTATGGCATGATTGAAAACTTTCCACTGCAACGCGCCGTGCCCATGATTTTCAAGGGCAGTGGCGATTGCACCAAGATCGATTGGAGCTTTCTGGGGGGCTCCATTGCCAACTGGTCGTTTCTCGTCTTTTCTGGCATTCTTGTGTTGATGCTCTTGCTCCGTTGGCGAGATGGCTTGTTCAGAGCGACGCCTCCATCCGAGACACTTAGCTGAGTTTTTTAACCAGCACTTGGCTGCGTCGGTCCCAGTTGTACTTGCGCTTGCGTCCCTCTGGCAGCCAGTCGGGGTCCATTTGCACAAAGCCGCGCTTGATAAACCAATGCATGGTGCGTGTGGTGAGCACAAAAATGCTTTTCAAACCCATGGCCCGCGCACGCTGTTCGATGCGCTTCAATATTTTTTCGCCATCCCCTTGACCTTGAGATTGGGGCAACACAGTGAGCGCGGCCATTTCTGCAGTTTGGGCTTCAGCGTAGGGGTAGAGCGCTGCACAGGCAAAGATCACGCCGTCGTGTTCAATGATGGTGTAGTGATCGACATCGCGCTCAATTTCAGTCCGATTGCGCTTGACCAAAGTACCGTCGTTTTCGAAGGGCTCGATGAGCTGCAAAATGCCGCCCACATCATCTGAAGTGGCTTCTCGCAACTCTTCGAGTTTTTCATCAATCACCATGGTACCGATGCCATCGTGCACATAGATCTCTAAGAGCAAAGCACCATCGACCGCAAAAGGCAAGATATGGCTTCGCTCCACACCTTCTTTGCAAGCTTTCACGCAATGTTGCAAGTAAAAAGCGATGTCTGTTGGCAAAAGTGCTGGCGGCAGTTTCTTCAATAAACTTTCTGCTGCAGCCAATGGCAATTCTGTGTCAATGGGATTGTCTTCAGACTCGGGCTCTTCAGGCTTGATGCGCAAACCGGGAATCTCGGTTAAGAAAATAAGTTTGTCGGCCTGAAGCTCAATGGCCACACTGGTAGCCACTTCCTCCATCGACAAGTTAAAGGCTTCCCCTGTGGGCGAAAAACCAAAAGGAGACAGCAAAACCATGGCGCCCATATTGAGGGTTTGAGTGATGCCGGCCACGTCTACTTTGCGAACCAAACCAGAGTGCTGAAAATCGACACCATCGACAATCCCAACGGGCCTGGCGGTGAGAAAGTTGCCGCTGATGACGCGGACCGTTGAGCCAGCCATGGGCGTGTTGGGCAAACCTTGGCTAAATGCCGCTTCAATTTCATATCGCAGCTGGCCGGCTGCTTCTTGGGCGCAGTCGAGTGCCACTTCATCGGTAATTCTGATGCCTTGCGAGTATTTGGGCACATGGCCTTTGGCCAACAGCTGCTCGTTCACTTGGGGCCTGAAGCCGTGAACCAACACAATTTTCACGCCCATGCTCTGAATCAAGGCCAAATCTTGGGCCAAGTGCTGCAGTTTGCCCGCGGCAATGGCTTCACCTGCAATGCCCACCACAAAGGTTTTGCCGCGGTGCATGTGAATATAGGGCGCCACCGAGCGAAACCAAGGTACGAAGGTGAAGTTAAAGACAGTGGACATGAACTTGTGAATCTCTCGAAAAGGGCCAAGACAGCGGATAATTCAGGCCTTACGCCATCCCTGATTTTTACAGAAGTTTTGCCATTGTCCGCCACCCCTTTGAAAATCGAGTTCCCTGAGTCTTTGCCGGTGTCGGCAAAGCGCGACGAAATCGCTCAGGCCATGGCGGAACATCAGGTCATCATTGTCTGCGGCGAGACCGGATCGGGCAAAACCACTCAACTCCCCAAGATTGCCCTCACATTGGGCCGCGGTCGACTGAATGCGGTACCAGGCCAGCGGGGCAAGTGGATCGGTCATACGCAGCCCAGGCGTATTGCGGCCAGCAGCGTGGCCAAACGAATTGCCGAAGAGCTCAAAACGCCCCTGGGTGGCGTGGTGGGTTACAAAGTGCGATTTCAAGATCGGCTGTCGAAAGACGCATCCGTCAAGCTCATGACGGACGGCATTTTGCTGGCCGAAACTCAAAACGACCCCCTTTTAGAAGCTTACGACACCCTCATCATTGACGAAGCGCACGAGCGCAGTTTGAACATTGATTTTTTGTTGGGCTATTTGCGTCAAATTTTGCCGCGCCGGCCCGATCTCAAAGTGGTTGTCACGTCGGCCACCATTGATGCCGATCGGTTTGCTCAGCACTTTGCTTCAAGCAAAGGGCCCGCCCCCGTCATCATGGTGTCGGGCCGCATGTTTCCCGTTGAAATGTGTTGGCGCCCCTTTGAAGAAACGCGTGACCACGATTTGAACGATGCCATTGGTGAGGCGGTAGACGAACTCTGGTCTGGCAACGCAGCAGGCGATATCTTGGTGTTCTTGCCAGGCGAGCGTGAAATTCGAGAAGCGGCCGACCATTTGCGCAAGCACCTTTCGCACAGCGCCGTCACAAGAGGGGCAGAAGTGCTGCCGCTGTTTTCTCGCTTGTCCCAGGCAGACCAAGAGCGGGTATTTGATTCAAACTCAGGCCGGCGCATTGTGCTGGCCACCAATGTGGCTGAAACGTCACTCACGGTGCCCGGCATTCGGTATGTGATTGATGTGGGTACTGCACGCGTCAAGCGTTATAGCTTGCGCAGCAAGGTGGAACAACTGATGGTCGAGCCCATTAGCCAAGCTGCGGCCAACCAGCGTGCGGGTCGATGCGGCCGTGTGGCCAATGGCATTTGCATCCGCTTGTATGAGGAAAAAGATTTCAACGGCCGCCCCCGTTTTACCGATCCAGAAATCTTGCGTTCTTCATTGGCGGGTGTGATTCTGCGCATGAAGTCTTTGCATTTGGGTGTGGTGGACGATTTCCCATTCATTGAAGCACCCTCTAAACGCGCCATCACAGATGGCTATCAGTTGTTGGCCGAGTTGGGTGCTGTAGACGATGCCAACGACCTCACCCGCATTGGTGTTGAGTTGGCCAGATTGCCTTTGGACCCTCGCGTAGGTCGCATGATTTTGGAAGCTCGCGACAGGCAGGCCTTAGACGAAGTATTGGTCATTGCCAGCGCTTTGTCGGTGCAAGACGTTAGAGACAGGCCGCTGGAGGCGCAGGCGCAAGCCGATCAGGCGCATGTCAAATTCGACGATGAGAAAAGTGAGTTCACGGGCTATTTGAAACTCTGGAAGTGGTTGGGCGAAGCACGCGGCGGTAAAACGCCAGCTGGTGCAGCTAGCCCAAATAGCGCGGAGCACAAGCTCAGTAACCGGCAGTATGAACAATTGCTTCGACAAAACTTTGTCAACATACGGCGTGTGAGAGAGTGGCGCGACACCCACATTCAACTTCACACCACGGTAGCAGAGCATCGTTGGCAGTTGAATGCCAAGCCTGCCAGCTATGAGCAAATTCACATGTCGATGCTGGCGGGCTTGCTAGGCAACGTAGGTTGCAAGCAAGACGATGAAGAGGTTTACTTAGGTGCGCGTGGCATTAAGTTTTATCGACATCCGGGCGCCCATTTGTCGAAAAAACCAGGCCGCTGGACGGTCGTTTCTGAATTGGTCGAAACCACGCGATTGTTTGGCCGTGGCATTGCCAGCATTGAGGCGGCCTGGCTGGAGCAAGTGGGGGCCCATTTACTTCGCAAGCAACTCTTAGATCCACATTGGGAAAAGAAATCGGCTGAAGTCATTGCGCTTGAGCGGGCCACACTTTATGGCTTGGTGATTTACAGTGGCAGGCGAGTGCCTTTTGGCAAGGTGGACCCGCAATCTGCTCGTGAAATTTTCATTCGCGAAGCCTTGGTTCAAGGGCAATGGGAAACCAATTTGCCGTTCTTGGCGGCCAATCACAAGATGATTGCCAAAGTGGAGGAGCTGGAACACAAATCGCGCAGGCAAGATGTGTTGGTGGATGACGAACTTATATTTGCTTTTTACGACCAACAAATTCCAGCTGATGTGTGCTCTGGTCGATTGTTAGAGGCCTGGTATCGCAAAGAGCTTCAACGCCAGCCTCATCTGCTGTTGCTGAGCCGAGAAGAGTTGATGCGCCACGAAGCGGCGGGCATTACAACGCAGGCATTTCCCAAAACCATTCGTTTGGGAGGCACCGATTGCACAGCCACTTATTTGCATGAGCCAGGCGATGCCCGCGACGGCGTCACGGTCACAGTGCCCTTGTTTGTGTTGAATCAAGTGAATGAAGAGCGTTGTGAGTGGTTGGTGCCTGGCTTGCTGAGGGACAAAATTCATGCTTTGCTCAAAAGTTTGCCGCAAAAGCCGCGCTCACGATTTGTGCCCTTGCCTGATTCGGCTGGCAAACTGGCAGAGGCCTTGAATCAACCTGAAATTTTTGGAACAGGTTCTTTGACCGATGTGCTTCTGAAGAAAGTGCGCGACATCACCAGCCTCGATGTGAAGCGGGCGGACTTCAAGTTGGACATGCTGAGCGCACACTTGTTCATGAATCTGCGTGTGGTGGATGAGCATGGCAGACAACTGGGGATGGGCCGCAATTTGGGCGCCTTGAAAGCCGATTGGGGTTCGCAGGCGCGGGGTGCTTTTCAAGCTTTGGCACAACTCAAAGTGCAATCAAATGCAGGGACTTCAGGGTCTGCAAAGTTGGCTGATTTGAACGACAAGCAGACAACTCAGACTCTAGCGAAGACCAATGTTGCCAATGCCAAGCCAGATCAGGCATTAGCGGATTCCAGATCAACCCAAGCCAATTCTGTTGCTAAACAGCGTTATACAGCTTGGACCTTTGGAGATTTGCCAGAACTCATGGAGATCAAGAAGGGCGGCCAAAGCTTGATTGGTTTCCCAGCCTTGGTAGACCTTGTTGAGGCAGTTCAAATTGAAGTGTTTGACGAGCCTGAAGTGGCTGCGCAAAAGCATCGAGAAGGTTTGCGCCGTTTGTTCGCTTTGCAAATCAAGGATGCCTTGAAGTATTTGGAAAAGAACATTCCTGATTTGCAGAAGATGGCCGTGGCCTACATGCCACTTGGAACGGCAGACGAGTTGCGCCAGCAAATTATCGAAGTCGCCTTGGACCGTGCATTTTTGATGGATCCCCTGCCTGCTGATGAGTTGAGTTTCAAGAAACGCATTGACGAGGGACGCGGGCGTCTGACGCTCATTGCCAACGAAGTCGCTCGTTTGGCAGGCGTCATTCTGGTTGAGTATGCATTGGCCACTCGCAAAATCAAGGACACCAAAAGTGCGCCCGAAGCTGTTGCAGATTGTGCTCAGCAGTTGCAGCGTCTGGTCCCCAAACGTTTCATGGCACTCACACCCTGGAGTCAATTGCAACATTTTTCTCGCTACTTGAAGGCCATTGTCTTGCGCCTAGACAAGTGGCGTACCGATCCAGCCAGAGACGCTGCAAAGTTGTTGGAGCTAAAGCCTCAGGATCAACGCTATTGGCGCTTGGTGGCTGAACGCAAAGGTGCCGTTGACGATCGGATGTTGGAGTTTCGATGGCTGTTGGAAGAGTTGCGGGTGAGTTTCTTTGCACAAGAACTGCGCACACCACAACCCGTCAGTGTGAAGCGCCTTGACAAAGCATGGGCGCAGCTCAATCACTGATCGCTCAGTCATTTGAGCTGGCTTTGGGCAAGGTCATTAAGGGGATGTCTTTCTCTGCCGCCAACTTGTCTAATTGTTGCCGTGTCTTGCTGGCTAAAAAGCTGGCAATGGCTACATGAGTTGATTTGGCAAACAATGACTTGGGGTCTTTCACCCGAACGCCAGCAGCATCACACAATGACTTGGCAAAGTGCGGCTCAAGGGCCGCCACAGCCACGCGGCCATTTTTGCAAGCATAAATTTGGTAGCCTGCGTGTGCTCCGCCCACGGCGCCCTTGGGCAAAGTCATTCCCCATTGCCTTGGCAATGCCAACCACGCTGCTGCTTCACTCAAGGCCACTTCGTGGAAGCTACCTTGGCCAGAGCTGCGTTGAATCAGTGTGGCTTTTAAAACAGCTTCACTGGCCATCATGGCACCGCCCATGTCGGCAAACAGGCTGGCAGGTAAATTCATGCCAGGTACCAAATTGACTTCGGCTTGATAGGTTAAGTCGTGACCTGGAATTTCTGCCAAGGACCCTGGCGCTCCCACCACGCTCACGCAGCTGAGTTTGGGGAATTGAAGGCGCAGGGTCTTCCAGCTCAAGCCCAATTTGGTCAGGGCAGAGGGTCTGAACGAGGTGAGTAAAACATCGGTTTTCCCGAGCAACTGATGAAGGGCTTTTTGGCCTTTTGGATCTTTCAAATCACATGAAATTTGTTTCACGCCTTTGTGGAGAGTTTCATAGCCCTCGGGCGTGTAATGCGCCATGGGATCGCCTTGTGGCGGATTGACCTTGGTGCAGGTGGCGCCCATATTTACCAAACGCATGAGCGCAGCAGGACCGGGTAAATTCAGTGCCAAGCTGACAACGCGCACACCGCGCAAAGTGGAGTCTTTGGACATAAGGGTGTTGAATGTCGAGGCGGTGTTTTAAACACCCAGATGCTGGGCCATGATTTCTGGCTGAGATTGAAGCAATTCGGAAGCGCCTTCAAAGACCACTTCGCCTTTCACCAAAATCACATTGCGATCGGTAATTTTTGTTACATGTTTCCAGTTCTTGTCCACAATGACGCTGCTAATGCCGCTTTCTTTAATGACGCTGCAGATGCGCCAAATTTCGCGGGCAATGAGGGGCGCCAAGCCTTCAGTGGCTTCATCCAAAATTAACACGTCGGGGTTGGTCATGAGGGCCCGTCCAATGGTGAGCATTTGTTGCTCACCACCAGACAGCTGCTGTCCGCCGTGACCTAAGCGCTCTTTCAAACGCGGGAAAGTGTCGAGCACCCGATCGTAGGTCCAATCGTTTTGGCCTTGTGTACCGGGGCGAGCAGCCATCTTTAGATTTTCAACCACGCTCAAGTTGGCAAAGATGCCGCGGCCTTCAGGGACATAGGCAATGCCTTGTTGAGCCACTTCAAAAATGGCGCTATCGTTCATGCGCTTGCCCTTGATGTGCACTTCTCCGGATCGAGGCTTCACGATGCCCATGATGGATTTGAGTAAAGTACTTTTGCCCATGCCGTTGCGGCCCATGAGGCCAATGGTTTCACCACGCTTCACATTGAAATTGACATTGCGAAGAATGTGGCTGGCCCCGTAATAGCTGTTGAGGTCTTTCACTTGAATCAATGTGTCAGTCATCTCAATGATCCTCACCCAAGTAGGCTGCTTGAACGCTAGAGTCGGCTCTCACGGCTGCTGGCAGGCCGCTGGCAATGACTTGACCGTTGACCATCACGGTGAGCTGATCGGCTAATGCAAAAACTGCATCCATGTCGTGCTCGACCAGCATCATGGCGTGTGATGCTTTTAAGCGCAGCAGCAACTGCACCATGCTTTCGGCTTCTGCCTGGCCCATGCCCGCCAAGGGCTCGTCTAACAGCAGCACTTGAGGTTCTGTGGCCAAGGTCATGGCAATTTCAAGCTGGCGTTGTTCACCATGGCTGGCAGCACCCGCCATGGCATGACGTCGATTTTCCAAACCAGCCAATTCAATGGCGCGCTCCGCACGAGCATTCACATCGTTCATGTGACTGGCTTGGGTGAGCCAAGCCATTGGGTTGAAGGGGCCAGGTTGGCTGCGTGATTGGGCCGACAAACGGACGTTGTCCCACACGCTGAAGCTTCTAAATATGTTGGTCTTTTGGTAACTTCGGCCAAGGCCGTGTCGAGAAATTTTTTCGGGTGTCCAGCCGGTAATGTCTTGGCCATTCAAAGAGACATGCCCCGAGGTGGGCGGCAAGTCTCCGGAGAGTAAATTGGCCAGTGTTGATTTGCCTGCGCCATTGGGGCCAATGACGGCGTGAATTTGGCCTTTGCTCAAATTGACAGAAACTTCGTTGACGGCCGTGAGTCCACCAAAGTTTTTGGTGACTTTGTTGGCACGCAAAAGCACTTCGGATGCAGATGAGGACTTAGTCATGACCCTTCTCCTTGCCTTTGAGCAGCGTGGCCAACAAGCCCAAAATGCCGCGAGGCGCCAGTATCACGAGAGCCACAATGAAAAGACCCATCCAGAGTTGCCAATGCTTGCCCAAATTGAAGGCGCCGACAGAAGGCAAGTCTTTGAACACATGCAGCAAATACTCAAACGAGAAAGCGCCGACGATAGCGCCTGCAAAATTGCCCATACCGCCCAAAATAACCATCATGATGACGTGAGCACTCATGTGAAAACCCATGAGTTCTGGGTTCACATAGCCCGATTGCGCGCCCCACAAAAAGCCAGCCAGACCCGCCAGCGCACCTGCCAAGGTGAAGGCCGCAAGTTTGTGGCTGAAGGTGCCATATCCCAAAGCACGCATGCGATGTTCGTTCACTCTGATGCCTGCCAAGGCACGTCCAAATGGACTCCATAGCAAACGTCTTAAAAACACATAGACCAAGACCATGAGTGCCAAGGTGAAAAAGTAAAAAACTTTTTTGTTTTCTAAATCAAACAGAAAACATAGAACACCATTTGGGCAAATGCCATGGTCACCATGATGAAATAAATGCCATGGGTTCGAACCACCAAGAAACCAATGATCAGGGCCAACAAAGCCGAGACACCCACGGCCGCAGGCAATGTCCACCACAATGAAACAGGTTCGCCCGGTGGTGTTAAAAATGCCAAGGCATACCCCGCCACACCAAAGTAAGCGGCATGCCCCAAAGAGACCAAGCCCGTCACGCCTTGCAGCAAATCAAGACTCATGGCAAAGATGGCCAAGATCATCATGCGCGTGACCATTTGCAAGTAGTAGTCGGTTCCCACAAAAGGAAACGCAGCCAATGCCACAAGGGCTGTACCCAGCAAAATTTTCAAACTGCGTGGCAGCGTTTCAAGTGGGGCATGTGCGTCGCTCATAACATGCCCCCTTAGTTCTTGAACAAGCCTTCAGGCTTGTAAAGTAAAACAATGGCCATCAACACATAGACCAGCATGCCTGCAACTTGCGGTAACAACACTTTGCCAAAGGTGTCGACCAAGCCCACCAGTATGGCTGCAATGAGAGCGCCTTTGACCGAGCCAATGCCGCCAATGACCACCACCACAAAACACATGATGAGCACTTGCGAGCCCATGTTGGGATAGACACTGGAGACGGGTGACGCCACCATGCCCGCAATGGTGGCCAAACCCACGCCCATGGCAAATACCAATGCATGAATGAGTTTGACGTTGACACCCAAGGCCTCTGTCATTTCGTGATTGAAAGCGCCTGCACGTATTTTCATGCCTAGGCGTGTCTTTGAAATGAGTAAATAAAGACCCAAAGCCAATAGCAAACACACGCCCGACATGAACAAGCGATAAACGGGGTATGAGAGAGTCTCTGTCAGGGGAATAGAGGCACTCAATGCCGCTGGAATGGTGACGCCATGCACATCGTCACCCCACAAAATTGAGCGCGTCTCTTCAAACACGTAGATTAGACCAAACGTGAGTAGTACTTGATCGAGGTGATCTCGTTTGTAGAAATGTCTGAACAACAACCATTCGAGCAGCAAGCCAAACAGCACTGAGAGAACCGTACCGATCACAATGGCGAGCGTGAAGCTGTTGGTAAGAGCGGCCAATGACCACGCCAGATAAGCACCCAGCATGTAAAAACTACCGTGCGCCAAATTGACCACGCCCATGATGCCAAAAATCAAGGTGAGGCCAGCAGCCAACATGAAAAGCAACAAGCCATACTGAACACTGTTCAGAAGCTGGATGAGGAAGTTGACGAAATCCATAGAGAAAAGATTAACACTAAAGTGCTTGCCTGTTGCAAACTTGAAGGCAGAAAAAAAGCGGCGGAAAAATCCGCCGCTTTGGCACGAGGTGGGTGCTTAGCCCATCTTGCAGCCAGTGCCTGGGTCGGCCAAGGCTTTGGCAGCCACGCCAATCACTTTGTTTTCACCGTTTTCTACCACGCGCAAGTACATGTCTTGTATGGGGTTGTGGGTTTTGCTCATGGTCCACTTGCCACGTGGGCTGTCAATCACAGCGCCTTCCATGGCTTTGTACAAATCGGGTTTCTTAGACAAATCACCTTTGACGGCATTGGCGCCTTGAATCAAGAGCAAGCCTGTGTCGTAGCCTTGAACAGCATAGACATCGGGTTGCATTTTGAATGCTTTGGCGTATTCCAAACGGAATTTTTTGTTGCGAGGTGTGTCAAGTGAATCGCTGTAATGCAGTGTGGTCATGACACCATCAGCGGCTGGGCCAGCAGCTTGCAAAACACCTTCAGTGAGGAAGCCAGAACCGTACAGAGCAATCTTGCCTTTGAGGCCGGCTGCAGCAAAGTCCTTCATGAACTTGGCGCCTGAAGGACCGGCGAAGAAGCAAGCCACTGCATCGGGTTTGAGTGCCGCAATTTCGGTCAGAAGGGCTTGGAACTCAACGTTAGGGAATGGCAGGCCCAGTTCTTTGATGATGGTGCCACCAGCCTTGGTGTAGCTTTCTTTGAAACCCTCAAAGGCTTCGTCGCCAGCTGCATATTTCCAGGTAATCCATACCGCTTTTTTGTGGCCTTTATTGACCATGGTTTGACCCAAGGCCAATGTGGGTTGGCTGTTGGAGAAGCTGGTGCGGAAAACATTGGGCGCACAGAGGGAGCGTGTTGCTGCATGAACGCCTGCATTGGGAATCAGAGACAACACGCCTGAGTCGCGGGCCACTCTTTGGATGCCCATTTGCACGCCTGAGTGCACGGTGCCAATGAGAACATCTACTTTGTCACGTTGAACCAATTTGTTGGCATTTTCAATGCCTTTAGACGGATCCGATTCATCGTCAACTTTGAACCATTCGATTTCTCGACCACCTAGCTTGCCACCTTGTTCATTGATGGCCATGCGCACGCCATTTTCAATGGCGACACCCAAGGGCGCAAAAGCACCAGAGTAGGGCAACATGAGGCCAACGCGAATTTTGCCAGTTTGTGCTTGAGACTGTGCCGGTATCAACAATGTTGAACTCGCCGCACCCACCAGTGCGGCACCGCGTGTCAAAACCAAACGACGTGAATTTGAAGTAGTCATGAGAAATCTCCTTGTGAGATGCATTATGTTGCATATCAGGGGTCGAAAAAGCTAGGCAAAACCCTGATTTTGCTAAATTGATGGCAAATGCTGAAGGGGATGCCACGTAGTAGTGGCCTGCCCGGAGGGACTCGAACCCCCGACCTACGGCTTAGAAGGCCGTTGCTCTATCCAGTTGAGCTACGGGCAGATAAAAAAGGCCCT
>JAPLPO010000169.1 GCA_026400155.1 Burkholderiales bacterium
TTCCTGGCTGGTCTGAAGAAGATGGCGGCGGCTTGCTGGCCGGCATGGCCGCCTTGATCTTGCCAGCCATGGCCTTGGCCGCTGTGCAAACGGCCATCCTCACGCGCGTGACACGTTCGGCCGTCATTGAATCGATGTCGGAAGACTATGTGCGCACTGCGCGCGCCAAGGGCTTGTCCAAGCAGCAAGTGCTTTGGCGACACGTGCTGCGCAACGCCATGATTCCGGTGGTGACTGTCATGGGTTTGCAGTTTGGCAACCTCATCACCAGTGCCATCGTCATTGAAAATGTGTTTGTGCTGCCTGGCATTGGCCGGCTTATTTTTCAGGCCATTGCCAACCGCGATTTGATTGTGGTGCGTGATGTGGTCATGCTGCTGTCGGCCATGGTCATCTTGATCAACTTCTTCATTGATCTGCTTTACGCCCTGATTGACCCGCGCTTGAAAACGGGGGCTGCTGCCGTATGAAAGCTGAACAAACTTTCACGCAGTATGCACAGCGCGCTTTCAAGCACCGCAGTTTTGCAGCGGGCGCTGTCATTGTGTTGCTGCTGGTCATTAGCGCAGCGGTGTCTTTGTTTTGGACGCCCTACCCTGTGGCCGGCATTGACATTCCCAACAAATTGGCGGCCGCCAGCGCCCAGCATTGGTTTGGCACAGACAGTCTGGGGCGCGACATTGCATCTCTCTTGTTGGTGGGAAGCCAAAACTCATTGTTGGTGGGCTTCATTGCGGTGGGCATTGGTGTGGGCTTGGGTGTACCGCTGGGCTTGTGGGCATCGGCGCAACGAGGCTGGGTAGAAGAGGTGGTCATGCGTGCTGCCGACTTCACCTTTGCTTTTCCGGCTTTGTTGTCGGCCATTTTGCTCACGGCCATTTATGGGCCGGGTTTGGTGGTCAGTATCACCGCCATTGGTATTTTCAATATCCCTGTGTTTGCGCGCATCACGCGGGGCGCTGCCAATGCTGTGTGGTCTCGCGATTTCACCTTGGCAGCCAAAGCGGCTGGCAAATCCAAATGGGCCATTACGTGGGAGCATGTGTTGCCCAACGTGGCCAGTGTGCTGATTGTTCAAGCCACCGTGCAATTTGCCATTGCCATCTTGGCCGAGGCCGCTTTGTCGTACTTGGGGCTGGGTACCCAACCGCCCAATCCGAGTTGGGGTCGCATGCTCAACGAAGCTCAATCGCAAATGTTTCAAGCACCCATGTTGGCCGTCTATCCAGGCATTGCCATTGCACTGGCGGTGCTGGGTCTCAATTTGATGGGCGATGGACTGCGTGACCTGCTCGACCCGCGTTTGGCAAGGACGCGATAAGCGCACAGGCTTGAACATGTCTACCCACAGCGCCACCCACCCCACTCACCCTTTGCTGTCTGTTCGCAATTTGCGCGTCGCGTTGCCCACATCGCAGGGCCAAGTGGAAGCATTGCGCGGTGTCTCTTTTGAAATGCAGCGCGGCGAAACCTTGGGTTTGATTGGTGAGAGCGGTTGCTGCAAATCACTCACCGCCTTGGCCATCATGGGATTGCTGCCCAATGGTGCCACCGTCTCTGGATCGATCGCACTCAATGGCACTGAGCTCACTTCGATGAGCGATGATGATTTGTGCAAGCTGCGCGGTGCGCGCATGGCCATGATTTTTCAAGAGCCCATGACCGCGCTCAACCCCTTGCATCCCATTTGGAAGCAAATTGCCGAGCCACTCCAGTTGCATCAGGGCATGGATTTGGTTTCAGCCAAAGCCCTTGTTCTTGAATTGTTAGAACGCGTTCAATTGCCGCGGGCGCGTGAACGACTCGACAACTATCCGCATCAACTCTCTGGCGGGCAGCGCCAACGCGTCATGATCTCTATGGCGCTGGCCTGCAAACCCGACATCTTGATTGCCGATGAACCCACCACTGCGCTGGATGTCACGGTGCAAAAAGAAGTGCTGGCCTTGATTCGCCAATTGGTAGCCGAAGACGGCATGGGCCTGCTGCTGATCAGCCACGACTTGGGGCTCATGCGCGACCAAGTACAGCGCGTCATGGTGATGTACGGTGGCACTGTAGTTGAAAGTGCACGCACCGAAGCTTTATTTAGCATGCGCGCGCACCCTTATACGCAGGGCCTGTTTGCCGCGCGTCCCCAGTTGGGTTTGAAACGCGGCACACGACTGCAAACCATTGCGGGCAATGTGCCGGATATTTTCAACTGGCCGTCAGGTTGCGCATTTGCCGATCGATGCAGCTATGTGAAAGACAGTTGCAGACAGGCTTTGCCACAGCTTGAACTGGTGCCAGATACCCACAATACCCGTCAGGATGATCCGCATTGGGTGCGCTGCCCCCATTGGCAAAAGTTGGAGGCACCTGTATGAGCCGTGCCGTGCCAATTTTGTTAGACGTGCAACATGTGAGTCAGCGATATGCTTTGCCCAGGCCGTCTGTGTTTGCCAAGGCTGGGCACATTCAAGCCTTGGACAATGTCAGTTTTCAACTCATGGCTGGCAAGAGCATGGGCGTTGTGGGCGAGTCGGGTTCTGGCAAATCGACCTTGGCTCGACTGGTCATGGCCCTTGAAAAACCCACACAAGGTCAGGTCATTTTCAAAGGGCAAGACTTGAATGCCTTGCCGCAAGCGCATTTACAAACTGCGCGCAGCGATTTTCAAATGGTTTTTCAAGACCCCTATGGCTCGCTCGATCCTCGGCAAAAAGTGCTGCGCATTGTGGCGGAGCCTTTGCACAGCCAGCTTCACGGCGTTTCAGATTTAAAAGACCTTGCCGCCCAAGCCCTTTCAGAAGTTGGCCTGCGGCCTTCAGACCTCGACAAATACCCCCATGAATTTTCGGGCGGTCAACGCCAGCGCATTGCTATTGCCCGGGCTCTGATCACTCGGCCTGCCCTCATTGTGGCCGACGAGCCCGTGAGTGCCTTAGACGTCTCGGTTCAGGCCCAAGTGCTCAACCTCATGATGGACTTGCAAGATCGTTTTGGCTTGAGCTATTTGTTTGTCAGCCATGATCTTGCTGTCATCAACCTCATGTGCGACGATGTGATTGTTTTGCAGCACGGGCAGGTGGTGGAAGCTGGTTCAGCCGATGACATTTTTCAAAGCCCCCAACACCCCTACACCCAAACATTGCTGTCCGCCATACCAGGGCTTTCGCAGTGATTCACAATCTGACAGTTCAGGCATTGCAAAATGCAGTCTAATTTTTTGATGAAGGATTTTTTTCATGACGCAGTTACCTCGTTCAACACGTCGCCAACTGGGCCAATTTGGTTTTGTGCTGGTCGCCGCTGCCAGCATGATGCTTGTCAACCCTTGCGCCTTTGCGCAATCCAAAAAAGACAGCGTGGTGGTGGGCATGATTTTGGAGCCCACCAGCCTGGATCCCACCACAGCGCCGGCCGCTGCCATTGGTGAAGTGGTGCACTACAACATCATTGAAGGCCTGACCAAAATCAATGTCGATGGCTCCGTCACGCCTTTGCTGGCTGAAAGCTGGGTGATGGATGCTGACGGCAAAGCCTTCACCTTCAAACTGCGCAAAGGCGTGAAGTTTCAAGACGGCGCCGCCTTCGACTCGGCTGCTGTGAAGTTCAGCTTTGATCGTGCCAAGGCCGAGAAGAGCACCAACAAAGCCAAAGGTGCTGTGTTCAACAACATCAGCCACATCTCCACACCCGATGCACACACTGTGGTCTTGGTGCTCACCAACCCCGATGGCAATTTCTTATTCCGCATGGGTGAAAACACCGCCGTCATCTTGCACCCCAACTCAGCCGACACCGCGGCCACCAAGCCCATTGGCACTGGCCCTTTCAAATTAGAAAACTGGGCCAAGGGCACCGCTGTGACTTTGTCCAAGTGGGATGGCTACCGCGATGCGGCCAACGTCAAGCTCAAAAAAGTCACTTTCCGCTTCATCAACGACTCGTCTGCGCAAGTGGCGGCACTGCTGGCTGGCGACATCGATGGCATGCCCCGCTTTCAATCGCCCCAAAGCTTGAAACAATTTCAAAACGACAAGCGCTTCACGGTGGAATTGGGCAGTACAGCCGGCAAAGGCATCATGACCATCAACAACAAAAGAAAGCCTTTTGACGATGTGCGCGTGCGGCGCGCCCTGTCGCATGCCATCGACAAGAAGGCTTTCATTGATGGCGTGTTCGAAGGATTGGCCAAGCCCATTGGCAGCCACATGGCACCCACCGATGCGGGCTATGTAGACCTCACAGGTCAGTATGCTTTCGACCCCGAAAAAGCCAAAGCCTTGCTCAAAGAAGCCGGCGTTCAAACCCCCTTGAATGTGACACTCACCTTGCCACCTCCACCCTACGCCCGCAAAGGCGGTGAAATTTTGGCGGCGCAGTTGGCCAAAGTGGGCATCGTTGCAAAAATTGAAAACGTCGAGTGGGCCCAATGGTTGGGCGGCACCTTCAAAGGCAACTTTGACCTCACGGTCATCAACCACGTCGAGCCCCTCGACTACATGGCCTACGCCAACCCCAATTACTACTGGGGCTACGACAGCAAAGCCTTCCGCGACTTGGCTGCCAAGCATTCGGCCACCACGGGCGCCAAAGACCGCACCAAGTTATTTGGCGACATGCAACGCATGATTGCCAACGATGCCGTCAATGTGTTTTTGTTCAACGCCGCCAACACGGCGGTTTACAAAAAGAGCTTGAAAGGCTTGTGGTCCAGCTCGCCAATTTTTGCCAATGACATGGCCGCTGTTTCCTGGAATTAAGCCGAAAAAATACTGATCAGCGTGATAACATTTGATTGCTTTAATTTGCAATCAAAGGATAAAACATGTCACTACAATTCCCTTCGCGATCAGTTGCCAAGTCTTCATTGAAGCTTTTTGCCTTGCTGGCAGCGAGTTACCTGGCCCTCACCCCGGCCCAAGCTGCCAACTGGAGCGACACCTCCATTGGCCTGCGTTATGCCTCAGAGCAATCTGAGCCAGGCGTGTCCGACAAAGTGTCTAAAAGCGTAATGAACATGACCCACGTGAGCGGTGACAATTTAGGCACCAATTTTTTCACCATTGACTTGCTCAAGTCCAACAGTGTCGATCCTAGCCACCAAGGCCCAAGCGGCGCCCAAGAATGGTATGGCTTTTACAAGCGTAGCTTTTCTTTGAGCGCCATGACCGGCAACAAAGGCGGCTACGGTATCGCCAAAGATTTGAGTCTGATTGCCCGTTTTGACGCAGGCACCAAAAACACCACATTTGCGCCAGCACCGCGCAAAGTCCGCTTGGGCATGAGCGCTGCCATGCCTGTCACAGCGGGTTTCTGGGATATCGGTTTGGAAGTGATGAAAGAATCCAATCACAACGGCATTGTGGGCAAAGACGTGAGCTTTTCAAGCGCACCGGTTCTCACAACGGCTTGGTCTGTGGGCATGGGTCCTGGCGCCTTCACCGGCTTTCTCGACATCATTGGCCCCAAGGGCAAAGATGGTTTTGGCGATAAAACCAAAACTGAAACTTTGGCCCGTGCCCTTTACATGATGGACCTTGCTGGCCCCAAAGCTGGTTTGAAAGCAGGCGTCGGTGTGGAATACTGGAACAACAAGTTTGGTTGCAACAACGCCGCTTCTTTTGTGAAGAACAGCTGCAAAGCCACCACCCCTGTGTTGGTGCTTGAGTACCACATGTAATTCAAATTTCAGCCACATGTGTGGCTGAAGCTTATTGGCCCTCGTATGTTTTACCGAGGGCCAATAACTCGGGTGTGCCAATCAATTGATTCAGCTCATCAAAGTTAAGCATTTGATCGCGCCAGGGGTTGGTGGTTTGGTGTGTTTTTAAACTGCCATAGTAAGCTTGCAGTGAACGCGCCACAGCGCGCGCTGTACCACCCGGAAAAATCACAATTTTGAAACCGCGATCACCCAATTCGGACGCGCTCTGAATGGGCGTTTGACCGCCCTCCACCATGTTGGCCAACAAGGGAATGCGGTGTGCAAACTGATCGCATGCTTGTTGCATTTGTTCGGGCGTGCGCAATGCCTCAATGAACAACGCATCCACGCCACAAGCCAAGTAAGCCTCTGCACGTTCTAAGGCAGCCTCAATGCCTTCCACAGCCAAGGCGTCGGTGCGCGCCAAGATCAATGTATTGCGGTTGTGGCGAGCATCCAAGGCTGCTTTCAATTTGCCTTGCATCTCAGCCACAGGCACCACACCCTTGCCATCCAAATGACCGCAACGTTTGGGAAATGTTTGGTCTTCAATTTGAATCATGGCCGCACCAGCACGTTCAAAATCGCGCACGGTGCGCTGCGTGTTCAGGGCATTGCCAAAGCCGGTGTCGGCATCCACAATCACGGGCAGCGCCACGCGGTCGGTGATGTTTGACAAAGTTTGCGCCACTTCGGTGGCTGTGGTCAGGCCAATGTCAGAGCGGCCCAAGCGCGTGTAGGCAATGGACGCACCCGACAAATACAAAGCTTCAAAACCTGCTTGCTCTGCAATCAATGCGCTGAGCGCATCGTAGACACCTGGGGCCAACAAGGCTTGGGCTTGTTGTAAACGATGGGACAAAGAAGATGCATGTGAGGTCATCGCGTTTTCTCCAATAGGTTGTGAGCAACTGCCTGCGCTGCAATATGACCACCGGCAATGGCGCTGAGCAAACCGTTGCCTGACAAATAGCCCCAAACTTCTGCACCCGACACGCCGCGCGCTGCGCCACCAGCGGCATACAAATTGGGCAATGTGTGGCCGTTGGGCTTGAGCACTTGACACTGCGCATTGATGTTCAAGCCGCCTTGGGTGTGAAACAACGCACCTGTCACCTTGATGGTGTGAAACGGCGCTTCTAGGCGTCGCTTGAAAGTACGGCCCCAGGCGTCTTTCACTGAGTTTTCAAGCGAACCAGAACTTGCTTGGGCATCCGACAATTTATTGGCATCCGACAATTTATTGGCATCCGACAATTTATTGGCATCCGCCAAGCGATTGACCTCTGCCATGGTTTTTTCCAATCCCATCACAGGG
This sequence comes from Burkholderiales bacterium, assembly GCA_026400155.1. Taxonomy (GTDB): domain Bacteria; phylum Pseudomonadota; class Gammaproteobacteria; order Burkholderiales; family Burkholderiaceae_C; genus Limnohabitans_A. The sequence continues at coordinate 7,014 of JAPLPO010000169.1, forward strand.
CATCCCACAATGGCCGACAGCGATTCCGCATTGGCCGCCGACTTCACTGCCCCAGCGGCTTGCGCTGCAACGAAGTCTGGAAAGTCTTGTGCAAATTGCAAGAGTTGGTTGTCAAACACATTCCAAGCCACCCCATTGGGTTGGTTCAGCACTTGAACCGCGGCCTCAGAATAGCCCTGAGTTTCGTCGTGGAAGCGTGCGCCAAATCGGTTGATTTGAATGCCACCTTCCATCATGAGCGCCCACGAAATGAGGCTGCCCTGTGGAATGGCCCAAGAGCCATGGCCTTGATATGCGCCCATGTCAGCCAACTCAGCGCCCAATTGCAGACCCCATGCAACAGCGCTGCCGTCGTTGCCAACGTGGCCTGCGTACTGCGCATCTTTCATCGCAGGCAAATGTTGCTTCACCATGCCAGAATTGCCGCCAAAACCATTGCACGCCAAGATCACCGCATCGCAGCGCAAGTGGCCAGAGCTGCCATTGGGCTGTGTATAGCTAAGGCTGCTCACCAACCCAGAAGCATCTGCATTCAGCGCGGTCACTTGAGCTTGCGTCAACACCACCACACCAGCCGCATCGGCTGCCGCACGCAAACGAGTCATCAAGCCTTCACCGGTTTTTTCAGGCACGGCATGCATGCGGTGCACGCTGTGACCAGGGTACAAAAACTGATCGAGCAATTGCCATGGAATGTGGTGATGTTGCTCCAGTGCGTCCATGGCGGGGCCAATGGCCTCGCTATAAGCTTTGACCAAGGCGGGAGCGGCTTGGCCGTGCGCTTTGTTTTGGATGTCTTGCGCAAACAACTCGGGGCTGTCTTGAACCTTGGCATTTTTTTGAATGCGTGTGCTCGGCGCAGGCACAAACCCTGAAGACAAAGCGGTCGAGCCTGCAGGCACGGCATCACGCTCTAACACCACACAGTCAATGCCCTGTCGGTGCAAGGCGAGGGCAGCCGTGAGGCCGCAAGCGCCTGCGCCCACAATGGCCACAGGCGTGTGAATGTCTTCAGACAAATTGCTCATGCCAAATTGCTCATGCCAAACTGCTAACCCATGCGTCGCAAGTCATCACTTTGCCAATGGAGGCCAAATCGGCCAGTGAGGCTTCATGCAGCGCATCGCTGAAGGCCGCACACCCATCACTCAACACAATCACGTTGTAATCGCGCAGATGCGCATCACGCGCAGTGCTTGCCACACCGCCGTTGGTCACAATGCCGCAGACCACTACCGTGTGGATGCCGGCTTTGCGCAACACCCAATCGAGCTGGGTGTTGAAAAATGCAGAATACGCCACCTTGCAGACCAACAAATCGAAGCAATCTTGGAGCTCAGGCACATTGGCTTGGCCCACACTGCCCGGCGCAAAATCGCCTTTGCGCAAAAAGGGGCGTTTTTCCAGCAGATGAGGCGACACCATGGGTTCGCCATGGGCATCGGGCCACAAAGTGAATTGGCTGGCTGCAACGTAGCCACCTTTCGCCTTCAAAGCTTTGGCCGCTGGGGCAATGCGCGCAGGCAATTGCAATGCTGGCGCACTCACCGTGTTGCCCCGCGCATAGGCACCTTGTGGTGACAAGAAATCATTTTGCAAGTCGACAATGATCAAGGCAGTGCTTGAGGCTTGAATCTTTGATTGAAGGGTCATGATGTCACCAATAAATTGCCCATAGGATCTACTTTGGCTTGGAAGCCGGGTTCTAGCCACACCGTGGTGTCGGCTTGCTCCAAGATGGCAGGGCCAAGCACTTGCGCGCCCACGGGCAAGGCCAAGCGGTCATAGCGCTGTGCATCCCACCACTTGCCTTGGTGGTACACACGCTGAACGCCCAAAGGCTGCGTGCTGCCAGCACCCACAGGGGCCAGCACCGACAAATCAAATTTGGGACGACGGCCAATGCGGGCATAGCGCAGGTTCATGACGCGAATCACGGGGCCTTCCAACACACGGCCAAAGGCATTTTGATAGGCTTGTGTGAAAGCTTCCCGCAAACCTTCGGTTGTCAGTTGAGAACGCTGCACATTGACTTGAAGCGTGTGTGTCTGACCCGTGAACAACATGTCGAGTGCGATGGTTTCATCGACGGCCACAAAGCGCACACCGGCCGAATCAAGGCGCACCTGACAGGCCTCGGCCAACAAATCAATGCGCGCCAAAACTTCTTTGAAATTCACGTCGCTCAAAGCTTGGTTCAAAGTTTGCACAGCATCGTGGCGCATGTCAGCCATGACACAACCCAAAGCAGAAGTAACACCGGGGTAGCGCGGCACAATGCCCGTGGCCACACCCACTTCGCGCATCATGGCGCAAACATGCAAACCACCGCCACCGCCAAAAGGCATGTAAGCAAATTGACGCGGGTCGTGGCCTTTTTCAATCGAGACCACGCGCACGGCACCAGCCATCTTGGCGTTGGCCACTGTCAATATGGCTTCTGCGGCTGCCAAAGTGCTGAGGTCCAAAGGCTCGGCCACATGCTTTTGAATAGCCTGCTCAGACAGATCAGCGCGCATGGCTTGGAGCAAACCACCCCCCAATGGGCGATCGGCTGCAATGCGTCCCAACAGCACATTGGCATCTGTCACGGTAGGCCGGGTGTTGCCACGGTCGTAGCAGGCTGGTCCTGGCACACTGCCCGCCGACTCAGGGCCAACTTGCAACATGCCACTGGCATCCACAGAAGCAATAGAGCCACCGCCCGCACCAATGGTTTCAATTTGAATCATGGGTGAGCGCACAACCAAGCCAAACTCAATGGAAGTTTGCGCAGCCAGCGCGGCCTCACCTTTGGCCACCAATGACACATCAAACGACGTGCCGCCCATGTCACCGGTCATCACATTGGGATAGCCAGCAGCACGGGCTATGGCGGCACACGCCATGACGCCAGCGGCAGGGCCTGACAAGGCTGTACGCACAGGCACATCGCATGCGGTTTGGCGCGACATCACGCCCCCATTGCTTTGCACAATGAGCAATTCACCTTCAAAACCTTGGCCACGCAAATCAGATTCCAAGCGCGTTAAGTAGCTGCCCACCACGGGCTGCAACGCGGCATTCAAGGTGGCTGTGGAGCAGCGCTCAAATTCACGAATTTCGGGCAAGACTTCGCTGGCTGCCGTCACATGAGGGTTGGGCCACATGGCGCGCACTGCGGCTACCGCCGCTTGCTCGTTGGCCGTGTTGGCATACGCATTGATAAAGAACACACATACCGCTTCGCAACCAGCATCGAGCAAGGCTTGTGCTTGCGCTTTGACTTGCTCGATGTTCACGGCAGTGTGAATTTGACCGTCCGCCAAAACGCGCTCATCCACCTCCAAGCGCAAAGCGCGAGGCACGATGGGTGTGAAGCTGCCGCGCAAACCCCAAGTCTGAGGACGGTCGCGTCGGCGCATCTCGAGCACATCCCTGAATCCGCGCGTGGTGATGATGCCGGTGCGGGCTACTTTGCGTTCGAGCAAAGCATTGGTGCCCACAGTGGTGCCATGCACAATGCTGGCCACACCCGAGGCAGAACCATCTTCAGAAATTTTCTGAATGCCGTTCATGAAACCGCGCGCTTCTTCTCCGCGCGTTGAAGGTACTTTGACAATGCGGGCTGTGCCCGTTTGCTCATCGAGCACAAACAAGTCTGTGAATGTACCGCCCACGTCGACACCGACCACCCAGCGTTTCTGGCTCATGATTTTTCCTTAGAAACGTAGGCTTCTTCAAGGTCTTTGGCGCGTGCCTCAGCGCTGCGATCGGCGGGCTTGCCCCAACCACCGCCGCCAGGTGTTTGCAATCGCACACGCTCGCCCTTTTTCAAACGGATACCCAACATTTTGGAGACCATGGGCGGTGTTTTCCAGACCCCCTCGTTTTCGTACTCAAACACATTGGGCAAGGCTGCTTGGCCGCCTGCAATGCCTTTGGGTGCAGCTTTGCCGCGTTCTCCAAAGATGAAAACTTCGGCCGATTCTTCAAGCAATTCAATTTCGTACACGGCACCCAAGCCACCTCGGTGCTGACCATCGCCACCTGAATTGGCACGCAAGGCCCACTGCGTGAAACGCACCGGGTAAGCTGCTTCCAAAATTTCTAGAGGCGGAATGGTGGCGGTTGAAATGGGCGCATTGCTGTGCGACAAACCGTCGGCATCGGAATGACCGCCATGCCCGCCGCCAAAGAAGCTGAACATCACCCAACGTTGACCTTTGCGTTTTTCATCAGTACGGTGGCCAGCAATCGACAACGCATTGATGGTGCCGTAGGCATGCGCCACAGCCCGCTTTGGATCGGCCAGTGCAGTGGCACTGAAAATCACATCGATCATGCGCAAAATGGTTTCGGTGTAGCCACCCACGGGGCGCGGACGCTCAGCACTGATCACCAAGCGATCGGGAATGATGAAGTCAACGGCATCGAGCACGCCCGCATTGGCCGGTACATCTGGGAACACATGTTTCAAGGCCACATAACAAGCCGCCACAGCGGTGGCTTTGGAGATGTTCACAGGGCCTGCACATTGCGCAGAGGTGCGAGAAAAATCAAGGCTCAAACGATCGCCCTTGACCGTCATGTCAAGGGCAATGGTGAGCGGTGTGTCCACCACACCATCGTTGTCCAGCACATCTTCAAAGCTGTAGCAGCCATCGGGCAAGCTGGCAATGTGCGAACGCATCAAACGCACAGCGCGTGCGCGCAACTCCAACATGGCCTGCGCCACTTTGCCGTCACCGTATTCATCCAGCAATCCGTTGAGGCGTTTGGCACCCAACTCCAAGGCCGCCAACTGTCCGTTCAAATCACCCCAAAGGCTGTCGGGCAAACGGGTGTTGGCGCGCAAAATGGCCAGCACGTCTTCTTCCAAAACACCTGCGCGCAAAATTCGAACGGGTGGAATTTGCACCGCTTCTTGCCAACACTCCGTGGCTGCCGGGTTGTAGTTGCCCGGCACCGCACCGCCCACATCGTGCCAGTGCGCAGCCGAGGCCAAAAAGCAAAACAGTTTCCCAGCGCGAAAAAATGGGCGAACCAATTTGAAATCGTTGGCGTGCGTGCCGCCTTCATAAGGATCGTTGAACAGCCAAATGTCGCCATCTTGCATGCCACCCCTTGTGGCTGCTGCTTTGGCGGCTGCTCGCACGGCAAAGGCCATGGCCCCCACAAAAACGGGCAGGCCCGATTTACCCTGCACCAAAGTGTCGCCCGACACACCGTCGTAAATGCCATGACACGCATCGTGCGCTTCGGCAATGATGGGATTGAACGCACTGCGGTACAGCGTGGCATCCATTTCATCGGCCACTTGTTCTAGTCGGCCTCGCAACACGGCCAGGGTGACCGGGTCGAGTGATGTCTTCAATTCCATGGTTTTCTCAATCTTTGACTACGTTGTTCAATGGGTCAGCTGGGTGTGCTCACGGGGCTGGCGGCCATGCGTTGTTTGAGGACATTCACCAAGCCCCCTGCACGCACCATGTCCATTAAAAATGAGGGCACTGAATGGCAAGTAAGGATTTGGCCTTGCGCCGTTTTCACCTGAGGCTGGTCTTTCAAATCAAGCTGAATGCGCGCGTTTTCTTGCAGCGTTTCAGCTTCGGGGCAGGTTAGCAACAACAAACCCAAGTTGAACGCATTTCTAAAAAAGAGTCCGCTGTAGGAAGGCGCAATGACCGCTGCAATACCCAGTTGTTTGAGTGCGCCCGCAGCTTGCTCGCGCGACGATCCAATGCCAAAGTTGGGGCCTGCCACCAACACATCGCCAGCCTTCACAGCAGACGCAAAATCGGGTCGATGAACTTCTAAACAGTACGCCGCAATGACCTCAATCCCATGCTTCATGTAGGCGCCTGGCGCCAATGCATCGGTATCGATGTTGGCCCCCACACGCCATACTTTGCGAAACTCTGCAGGGTCTCGCGTCATGTCAAAACCTCACGCACATCGGCAATATGGCCCTGCAGGGCAGACGCAGCCACGGTAGCGGGCGATGCCAAATACACCTGAACGCTAGCGGGCCCCATGCGGCCTTGAAAATTTCTGGCCGTGCTTGAAATGACTGTGGCACCTTCTTCAAAAGTACCGCCATAACCAGCGCACGCACCACAGGCATTGGGCAATACGCTGGCACCGGCATCCGTCAATATTTGCATCACACCTTCGCGCTGAGCCTGCGCTTGATCTCTTGCACTGGCTGGTGCAACCATGAGTTGCACCCCGGCAGCCACTTTGCGGCCTTTCAAGACTTCGGCTGCAGCCCGCAAATCAACCAACTTGGCACCTGTGCAGGCACCGATGTAAGCCACGCTGGGCTTGATGTGCGCAAACTCACTCACAGCTTTGGTGTTCTCGGGGCTGTGCGGCGCTGCCACCTGCGGGCTCAACTGGGCGGCATCGAAATCAAAGCGTTGAAAGTCGGCCGTGTCATCAGTTTCGAAATAATCACATTGCTCGATGACTTCCTGTGAAACACCCACCGATTTCAAATAGTCGCGCGTGATGTTGTCGGCAGCAATCAAGCCCACCTGAGCACCCATCTCAGCGCTCATATTAGACAGCGTCATGCGCTCTTGCATGCCCAGGCCACGCACTGTGTCACCCGCAAATTCAACGGCTTGATAGTTGCCACCGTTCATGCCGAACTTGCCGATCATGTGCAGCATCATGTCTTTGGCGCAAACGCCTTTTTGCAGTGCCCCATGCCACACCATTCTGAGTGTTTGCGGCACTTGCACCCAAATCTCGCCCGTGGCCACCACGCCCAACATTTCTGTGGCGCCAATGCCAAACATGTAGATGCCAAATGCACCGCCGGTAGGTGAATGAGAGTCGCCGCCTACACAAAAATGACCTGGCTTGAGGTGGCCGCGCTCAGGCAAGACCACGTGGCAAATGCCCTCAGAATCAATGACGTGGGGGAGCTGCCATTCTTTGGCCACGTCTCTGGTGATGCGAATGATTTTTTCGGCATCTGCATCTCTGGCAGGCACATAGTGATCGAGCACCAACACCACTTTGTTGCGATCCCAAATTTGGGCGCCAATGTCTGCCAACATGGGCTTTAATCGGCGCGGCCCTGAGGAGTCATGAAACATGGCCAAGTCAACTTGGCAGGTCAACACATCGCCCACATTGACGTGGGACTGAGCTGCGGCTCGAGCTATCAGTTTTTGCGCCAAGGTCGAGCCTGAAGCCGGCGTGCTGCGATCAACCCGTGATTCACTTGCTGTGCTCATGCCGACATCACATTCCCAAGTAGGCTTGGCGCAAAGTATCACTGGCCAACAGTTCGGCCGGCTTGCCGGTGAAACGAATCAAGCCGTTTTCCATCACATAGGCACGGTCTGCAATTTCCAAAGACTGCCCCACGTTTTGTTCAACCAACAAAACCGCCAGGCCACTTGATTTGAGTTGGCCAATCAAGGTGAACATTTCTTCTACCAACAAGGGCGACAAGCCCAAAGAAGGTTCGTCCAAAATGAGCAACTTGGGTTCTGCCATCAAGCCTCGGCCAATGGCCAGCATTTGCTGTTCGCCACCACTCAAGGTGCCTGCCAGTTGTTTGATTCGCTCACGCAGCCTTGGGAAAATGCCAAATATTTTTTCTAAGTTTTCTTCACGCCGTTCTTTGCCGCGTGTAAAAGCACCCAAAGACAAGTTTTCAAGCACATTCAAGTTGGGAAAAACTTTGCGGCCCTCTGGCACATGAATCAAGCCAGCCTGCACCACTTTGCGCGCATGCCATCCGGTCATGTCCTGCTGCTCAAAGCTCACGCGGCCTGCACGTGGCTTGACCAATCCACTGAGCACACCGTTCAAGGTGGTTTTGCCCGCGCCGTTGCTGCCCAAGAGGGCCACCGTTTCGCCGGGCATCACCTCTAAATCGACACCGCGCAAAACTTCGACAGCCCCATAGCCAGCTCGCAGCTGTTCAATTTTCAGCAGCGCATTCATGACATTCATGCAGCAACCTCCGCTTGGCGCAAGCGCGCTGCAGTGCCGTGGCCCAAATAAGCCTCAATGACTTGCGGATGCCTTGTAACTTCGGCGGGCGTGCCCTCTGCAATCAACTGCCCTTGCGCCAAAACCCACGCATACTCGGCCAAGCTCATGACCGCTTGCATCACGTGCTCAATCATGAGCACCGTGACACCCGAATCAGCAATGGCGCGCACCACCGGAATCATCTCGGCAATTTCTTGGGGGTTGAGGCCAGCCAACACCTCATCGAGCAAGAGCAATTTGGGCTGGGTGGCCAAAGCCCTGGCCAATTCCAATCGCTTGCGACCTGCAACCGTGAGGTCGCTGGCCAACTTGTCGAGTTGATCAGCCAAACCCACACGCTGAGCCACCTCAGCAGCTGTTGCCAACGCTTGCGTGCGCGATGCCGTGTGCAAATGCGCACCCACCGCAATGTTTTCACGTACGGTTTGAGCTGCAAACGGCTGCACAATTTGAAATGTTCGGGTCATGCCCAACTTGGCGCTCAAATGCGGCGCTTGACCCGTAATGTCTTGGCCCTGCAAAAAGACACGACCCGTGTCAGGTGTTAAAAATCCTGACAACAAGGCAAACAAAGTGGTCTTGCCCGCACCATTGGGGCCTATCAATGCGGTCAGTGAACCCGCAGGCACAGACAGGCTGACGTTTTGCACCGCCTTCAAACCGCCAAAGGCACGGCTCACACCTTCTACTTGCAACAAAGTTGGCGTGTCAGTCATTGCGCCTCCAAGACTTGGGGATGTAGCTACCCAGCCCAGCAATGCCGCGCGGCAAGAACATCACAATGACAATCAGCACCGTGCCATAAATGATCATGTTGATGCCCGGCAATTGGCCAAACAAATTGCGCGTGAGATCGGCCAGCACGTGAAGCGCCAATGCGCCCAACACGGGCCCCCACAGGGTTCCCATGCCGCCCACAATGGCACCCACCAAGGCCTCCACCGAAGTGTGCGCACCAAAACCAATGCTGGGGTCGATGTACTGAAAGACCTGCACATAAAAGGCACCCGCAGAGCCCATCAAACCACCGGATAAAACGGTGGCCCAGGTTTTCACATGGAAGGGGTTGACACCCACCGCACGGGCCGCATCTTCGTTGTCGCGCACGGCTTGCAAGTAAGCCCCAAATCGGGAGTTGCGCAGGTAAGCCGTGACAAACAAGGCCAGTGCCACCAAGCCCAAGATCAACCACACATAACCGGCACGGGTTTGAAATTGCATGTTGCCAAAAGATTCCTTCAAAGGCAGCATCAGGCCCACACCAGCGCCCGTGAACGGCACGGACACACACACAATTCGAAACACTTCTGCAAAGGCCAGAGTGACCAATGCAAAGTAAGAGCCCTTCAAGCCGTATCGAAAAGACAAGGCGCCCACCCATGCACCCACCAAGGCGGCCATGAGCATGCCCAATGGCAAAGCCACCCAAGGGTTCCAGCCCCAAGTCAATTGAGCGATGGCTTGAAAATACGCGCCAGTGCCAAAAAACAAAGCATGGCCAAATGAAAACTGACCACCAAAGCCACCCAGCACATTCCAGGCTTGCGCAATCAAGCACGCAAACAAAGCCATCATCACAAAATTCAAAATCACGCCAGATTGGGTGAACATGGGGATGGCCGCCACCACCGCGACGAACAACACAATGCTGAAAAGATCTTTGCGCAATGGGGTCATGACAAGCTCCTCATGCCTTGGCGCCAAACAAGCCTTGCGGCCGTAGCAACAGCACAGCAATGAAAATCACAAAGATCCCCACCTGACCCAAAGATTCACCTAAGAACAGACCGCCAAAGGACTCCACCACGCCAATGAGCAAGCCGCCCAACAAGGCGCCCGCAAAACTGCCCATGCCGCCCAACACCACCACAGTGAAAGCCACCAGCACAAAACCATTGCCAACTTGCGGATTGACGTAATAGGCCGGCAGCAAGAAACAAGCGGCTGCACCCAAACAGGCCAGGCCCAATCCAAAGCACATGGCATAGACGTGCTCGACATCAATGCCCATCAAACGTGCACCTTGTTTTTCTTTGGCCACCGCGCGTATGGCACGACCTAAATCGGTGCGTTGCAAAATGATGATCAACAAAGCAGAAACCACCAAGGCGCCTGCAAAGGCCACCAGCTTTGGCAGCGACACCATCACTTGCGCAGCTTCAGGGCCAATGGCCACCGTGGTCAAGGTGTAGCTGGTGTCGATGGTTCGAGTGTCTGATTTGAAAAAAAGCAAGGCCACGTTTTCCATCACGATGGACAGGCCCAAAGTGACCAACAAAATATTCTCATCTTTGCCATGACTTGCGCGGTTAATGACCAAGCGCTGCATGGCATAGCCCAATACAAACATGGCGGGCACCATGATAGGCAAAGCCACATAGGGGTCGATACCCCAACGCTCTTTCAGCGCATACACCCCATACAGCGCCATCATGAGTGAAGCCCCATGCGCAAAGTTGATGATGTGCAAAACCCCGTAGATCAAGGTCAACCCGAGCGCAATCAAGGCATAGACTGCGCCCGTGGTCAGACCATTGAGCAAAGCGGACAGCAAAATGCTGGCGTCAAACATCGTCAATTCTTTGCTGAAAAAAAGGAACCAGAAGTTATCAAGCCTTCAAAGGAAAGATGGGTTCCACTTCGCGATAGTCACGTGGCACGATGACCTTGATGTCGCCCTTGACCACTTGCGTCATCAATGGCTGCGCACCCATGTTTTGGCCATTCACAAACTGTGTGGTGCCATACGGCATGATGTGATTGGAGAAGGTGCTCTTGGTCAAAGCATCAATGATGGCCGCACGGTCGGTCGACTTGGCGCGCTCGATGGCATCGGCCAACAAGGTCATGGCGGTGTAGGTCATGAACACTTCGTAGCTGAAGAATTGGCCTTGGGCTTCGACGCGTTTTTTGAGTTCCATCGAACGCTTGTCGCGGGGGTTGAACCAGTGGTTGCAATCGATGATGCCGTTGGCCGCTTCCGGAAACTCTTTCACAAACTTGTAGCTGGAAGCTGCACCGCCCAACACAGAATAAATGGCTTTGGGTGCAATTTTTTGCTGCTGCATGGTGCGCACTAACAAGGCGTACTCGTTGTAGTAGTTGGCAGGAATCACGATGTCGGGGTTGACTTGCTTGATGCGCAAGGCAATGTTGTTGAAGTCGCGTGTGGGGTTGGCGTGCTTGATCACTTCTCTCACGTCATAACCGTAGCCTGGCAATTCTTTGGACAATAAATTGGCGGTGCCCGTGCCAAACAATGACTCTTCGTGAATGATCATCACACTGCGAGCGGGTTTGCCAGCAGCGGTGTTCAGAACGTGCAAATTGGCCACAGCCACTTCGGCACATTTTCTGTAACCAGGGCCAAAACGGAAGGTGTTTTTCAAACCGCGTTCCACAATTTGATCGGCCACACCTACATCGACCACGTGGGGCAAGTTGTACTTGGCGGCCGCTTGCGTGGTGGCCAAGCAAATGGCTGAAGCAAATGCACCCACCACGGCGCTCACGCCGGCTTCGTTCATCTTTTCAATTTCGGCCGCGCCTGCTTGCGGGCTGGATTGGGCATCACCCAACAGCGCTTCAATTTTGGCGCCACCCAAAGACTTAATACCACCGGCTTTGTTGATGTCTTCAATGGCCATCAAAGCACCCATGCGGCACTGCTGACCTGAATAGGCCAGAGCACCCGTCACGGGATGCAAAACACCGACTTTGACTGTCTTCGCTTGCGCGCCGGCAATCAAGGGAAAAGACATCACAGAAGCCGCTGCTGCGGTCTGGCTCATAAAGTGACGACGTGTGGTCATGGGAAGCTCCTTTAAAAGGTCAAGGTGAAATGAGAGAGAAGGGTCAATGAAAATTCGCCGACAGCTCTTTGTCCACCCAAATTTGGGCGTCAATGCTGCCAACACGGGACAACTGCATTTGGTACTCATAACGATCTGGGCGGTAAAGGCCTAAGAGCCACTGCACTGGTCTTTCCTGATCGTCGTAAATCAATCGACGTACTGCCAGCAAGGCCGAGCCCACAGGCACATCGAGGTGCCGCGCCATCTCAACATCGGCCAAGCGCGCAGATATAGTTTGCTCTGCACGCCCCACAATGACGCCAGCTTCTTCTAGCAATACCAGAATGGGTTTTTGGGACAATTCGCGACGACCAAAACCATGCGCAATGGATTCAGGCACCCAAGTGGTGATGAGCGATACGGGGCCTTCACGCGTGCTGCGCACTCGCTCAGCCTTTTGCACCATCGAACCATTGGCCAATTGCAATTTGTCGCCCACATCTTTGGGGGCCTTCAAATGCTGCACAGACAGCACTTTGACGCTGGTTCGAAGGCCCATGGTGACCAAGTTTTCCAACAAGCCGGTGAGCCTGGCTTGTTGTCCGCCCGAATGAGAGGCGTAACCTGATTTGCCCAGTTTGTCTGCACCATCGCTGCGCAAAGGCCGAGTTCCTCGGCCTGGCTCTCGTTTGATCAAGCCCTCTTCCGCCATTTGAGACAAGGCGCGCCGCACCGTGACTCGCGCCACAGCAAACTGCTGCATGAGCGCCAATTCACCCGGCAGACCTGCATCAAATTTGCCTTCCTGCAATTGTTCGCACAACACCAGATAAATCTGGTGGTACTTGGGCAGGGGCAAACTTTGGTTCATCCTTGGAGTGTTTCATCAGTCCTAATGATCTGTCAATAGGACATTTGGATAGGACAGATCTGTCCTTTTGTCATCCGCCAATAGGACAGCTTTTAGGCGTAATGCGTTCTGAGTTCGCGCTTCAGCAATTTGCCACTGGGGTTTTTGGGCAGTGACAGTGCAAACACCACTCTTTTAGGTGTTTTGAAACTGGCCATGTTGGCCTGGCAATGGGCCATGACCTCGGCCTCGCTCAGGGACTGCCCTGCTTTGAGCACAATGACCGCAGTAACCGCCTCCACCCACTTGGGATCGGGCAAGCCAATGACCGCCACTTCGCTCACAGCTGGCAAGCGATAAATCATTTCTTCTACTTCGCGGCTGGCGACGTTTTCACCGCCTGTTTTGATCATGTCTTTCTTGCGATCGACCACACTGATGTAGCCCTCGTCATCGATGGTGGCCAAGTCGCCGCTGTGAAACCAATCGCCAGAAAAAGAGGCGCGGGTTTTTTCATCATCCTTGAAATAGCCCAACATCAAATGCGGCGAGCGATGCACGATTTCGCCCACCTCACCCGGCGTCACGTCTTGCATGTCGTCGTTGACCACGCGAGTTTCCACATTCAACACGGCGCGTCCGCAAGAGCCTGGCTTGCGCAGCTGATCGTCTGGGCCGAGCATGGTGGCCAAGGGCGCAATTTCTGTTTGGCCGTACAAATTCCACAAACGCACCTTGGGCAAACGCGACGCCAATTCTTTCAGCACTTCAACAGGCATGATGGAGGCACCGTAGTAGCCCTTGGCCAAATGGGTGAGTTGGGCCGGATCAAACAGCGGCGAGCGAAGCAAGGCAATCCACACCGTGGGCGGCGCAAAGAAACTGGTGATTTTGTATTTCTGAATCAAGGCCAATAAATTGTCGGGCACAGGCTTGGAGGTGATCACATTGCTGCTGCCAATGTAAATGGCGGGTCCAAAAAACACATCGAGTTGCGCGCAGTGATAAAGCGGCAGCGCATGCAAGGCCAAATCTTGCTCGGCAATTTCGGCATTCACCACACAACTCACGTATTGCCACAACACAGCATCGTGTGTGAGCATGGCGCCTTTGGGCATTGACTCGGTGCCACTTGTGTACACAATTTGCGCCAAGTCTTGGCTGGCCAAGCCACTTTCTGGCAAGGCGTCCGTGCAAGCGGCCAAGGCATGAAAATTGAGCATGCCCGTCACCGGCTCGCTCGGGTCTTCAGAAGGCAGCCACACAAACTGCTTCACTTGGGTGTCAAGCGCTGAGGCTTGTCGCGCCAAATCGGCCAAGCCCGAATCGGTGGCCAAAGTAACAGCGCCTGCGTGGCGCAAGATGTAAGCCACTTCATCGGCCTTCAACATGAAATTGATAGGCACCATGACCGCGCCCATGCGTGCCAAGGCAAAACGCAGCGCTGCAAAGCCATGAGAATTGCGCGCCAGCACGGCCACCCGATCGCCAGGCTTTACCCCTTGGCCAGATAGTCCGGCGGCCAATCGCGTCACCAAAGCGTCAAACTCGGCATATGTCCAAGAGGTACTGCCACACACAATGCTGAGCTTTTGGGGCAATCGGAGTGCCGTTCGCCTCAAGGCGTCGGCAATGGTCTGGCGCCTGACAACTGGCGAAATGGAAGTCTGTGCTGCAGTGTTCATTCAAAAACTCCGAATCAAATCGATAATGCTGTCATTGAACTCTAAATTGATGAGGCCGACATTGGCACTTCCACCACCCTCCCCCCGAAAACTGTCACACACACGCATCGTTGTCTATTCAGGCTTTGAACGAGCAGACGGCATGTGGGACATTGAAGCCGCTCTCATCGACGTGAAAACCTACAACTTCGTGATTCCCAGCCAAGACCAGCGCAAAGCGGGTGAACCGATTCATGACTTGAGCATCCGCCTCACGGTTGACGACCAATTCACTATCCACGAGGTGTCCACCGACATGGTTCACTTTCCGCATCCGGAATGCCACCAAGCACCCCAAGGCATGCACCTATTGATTGGCTGCAAATTGAGCTCTGGCTGGCGCAAAGCCATTGACGCTCGAATTGGCGGCACGGCGGGTTGCACCCATTTGCGCGAAATGTTGTTCAACATGGCCACTGCGGCCTACCAAACCATTCCCTCTGCTCTCCAATTTAGAAACCAGCAGGCTGGCCTGCCCGACGAGGTGCCCACCACGCCGCCGCCCCATGTGGGCAAGTGCATGTCTTGGGCTCTCGATGGTGCGGTAGTTCAGCGTCATTACCCCATGTTCTATCAAAAACAAAGCCAAGATTGATCGACAAAGGCGCACCACAGTCCCTGCGATAATCAGCCATTCTTCTGCGCGCCGACATGGCGCGCACCTTCCATCAGCCCCTGGATATAAACCAGTTACCGCTTGGAGTTTCTTGTGAGCAAAAAAGTATTTATCAAAACCTTCGGTTGCCACATGAACGAGTACGACTCGGACAAAATGGCCGACGTCATGAAGGCCCCCGAGGGCTACGAGCCCACCCAAGACGTCGAAGAA
>JAPLPO010000198.1 GCA_026400155.1 Burkholderiales bacterium
CATCCCCGTAGTCAACAGCATTTACTCAAGCGTTAAGCAAGTAGCCGACACCTTGTTTTCTGGTAGCGGCAATGCATTTTCCAAAGCTTTGTTGGTTCAGTACCCACACCAGGGATCTTGGACCATTGCATTTTTAACAGGTGCTCCTGGTGGTCAAGTGGCTCAGCATTTGCCCGAAGACTGTGTCAGCGTCTATGTACCCACCACGCCAAACCCCACTTCGGGTTTTTTCCTCATGATGCCCAAAGCCAATGTGGTGGAGTTGGACATGAGTGTGGACGACGCGCTCAAGTACATCATCTCGATGGGTGTTGTGGTGCCAGGCGGCCCCAATGCTTTGCCCACCAAAGCCAACGACAACAATGCCACCAATGCCACCAATGCCACCAAAGCAGTTTGATTTGGCTTGAAGCCAACTGATTTTCCCAATTGAAAGAATTTTCCCCATGTCTATGCGTTCACATTACTGCGGTCTAGTCACCGAAGCCCTGATGGGCCAAACCGTCACCTTGTGCGGTTGGGTCAATCGCCGTCGTGACCACGGTGGCGTGATCTTCGTCGACGTGCGCGACCGCGAAGGCTATGTGCAAGTGGTGTGCGACCCCGATCGCGCCGACATGTTCAAAACAGCTGAAGGCTTGCGCAACGAGTTTTGCATTCAGATCAAAGGCCTGGTTCGTGCGCGTCCCGATGGCACCACCAACGACAACCTGAAAAGCGGCAAGATTGAAATCTTGTGCCACGAACTGACGGTGCTTAACCCATCGGTCACGCCACCTTTCTTGCTCGACGACGACAACTTGTCCGAAACCACACGCCTCACACACCGTGTGCTAGACCTGCGTCGCCCTTACATGCAAAACAACCTCATGCTGCGCTACAAAGTGGCCATGGAAGTTCGCAAGTTCTTGGACGAAAACGGCTTCATCGACATTGAAACCCCCATGCTCACCAAGAGCACGCCCGAAGGCGCGCGCGATTACTTGGTGCCCAGCCGTGTACATGATGGTCATTTCTTTGCCTTGCCCCAGTCGCCTCAGTTGTTCAAGCAATTGCTCATGGTGGCCGGCTACGACCGTTACTACCAAATCACCAAGTGCTTCCGCGACGAAGACTTGCGCGCCGACCGTCAGCCCGAATTCACGCAGATTGATATTGAAACGTCCTTCTTGGGCGAGCAAGAAATTCGCGACATGTTCCAAGGCATGATCAGCAGCGTGTTCCAGAAAGTGTTGAACATCGACTTGGGCGCCTTCCCCGTCATGGCTTACTCAGAAGCCATGCACCGCTTCGGCTCAGACAAGCCCGACTTGCGCGTCAAACTCGAGTTCACCGAGCTGACCGACATCATGGGCGACGTCGACTTCAAAGTGTTCAGCACACCTGCCACCACCCCCGGTGGCCGTGTTGTGGCATTGCGTGTGCCAGGCGGCTCCGAGATTAGCCGCGGCGAGATTGATGGCTACACCGAGTTCGTCAAGATCTATGGTGCCAAAGGTTTGGCTTGGATCAAGGTGAATGAAGTGGCCAAAGGCCGCGACGGTTTGCAAAGCCCCATCGTGAAGAATTTGCACGATGCCGCCATTGCCGAAATTTTGAAACGCACCCACGCACAAGACGGCGACATCTTGTTCTTCGGTGCCGACAAAGCCAAAGTGGTGAACGATGGCATTGGTGCTTTGCGCCTCAAAATTGGTCACAGCGAATTTGCCAAAAAATCGGGCTTGTTCGAAAACCGTTGGGCGCCAATGTGGGTGGTCGATTTCCCTATGTTCGAATACGACGAAGAATCACAACGCTACACAGCCGTGCACCACCCCTTCACAGCGCCCAAAGATGGCCACGAAGACTGGATGGTGACAGCCCCCGAGAAGTGCATTGCCAAAGGCTATGACATGGTCTTGAACGGCTGGGAAATTGGCGGTGGTTCAGTTGGCGGTGGTTCTGTGCGTATTCACCGCGCCGATGTTCAGCAAAAAGTGTTTGATGCTTTGAAAATCACACCCGAAGAAGCCCAACTCAAATTTGGTTTCTTGCTCGATGCATTGCAATATGGCGCGCCACCCCACGGCGGCTTGGCTTTCGGCTTAGACCGTATCATCACTTTGATGACCGGTGCCGAGTCTATTCGAGACGTAATTGCTTTCCCCAAAACACAACGTGCTCAGTGCTTGCTCACCCAAGCGCCAAGCCCTGTGGACGAGAAGCAATTGCGCGAATTGCACATTCGCGTGCGCAACCCCGAAGCCGTTAAATCTTAATAGAGCTTCATAAAGCTTAAGCCAAACCCAAGCGCCACAAGGAAGTGACCTCTGCCGCACGAGCTGCGTGCAGTGGTTCGCTTTCATTTTGAACTTTTTTGTGCTCGGCTTTGGTATCGAGTTTACCGATCACCTTCAGGCCCCCGGCCGCTATCCATTCTTCGAGTTCTGCGCGTGTGCGAAGGCCCAAATGCTCCGCAAAGTCTGACAAGATCAACCAGCCTTCACCTTGGGGTGCAAGGTGCGCCGCCAAGCCCGCCAAGAAGCCTTTCAGCATGGCGCTGTTCTCGTCGTAGATGGCGCGCTCTATGGGCGCACTGGCGCGTGCGGGCAACCAGGGTGGGTTGCACACAATGAGGGGCGCTTTGCCTTCAGGAAAGAGATTGACTTTGGCAAGTTCTACGGTGCCCTGAAGTCCGAGGCGTTGAATATTTTCTTTGGCGCAGGCCAAGGCGCGGGGATCGAGGTCGGTGCCGACAACCCGCTTCACACCTCGTTTGGCCAATACCGCAGACAACACGCCTGTGCCCACGCCAATGTCGAAGGCCAGCTCGAGGCTTGGCAAAGGCGCATCGGCCACCAGTTGAATGTATTCCCCGCGCACAGGTGAGAATACGCCATAGCTGGGGTGAATGCGGTTGTGGGGGGCACTGCCTAGCGCCGAAATTTCCATGCCCTTTTCGTGCCACTCATGGGCGCCGACCAGGCCCAACAATTCACGCAAGGAAGTAACGCAGCCGGTCGTGGCTGCAGGACCCCAAGCTTCTTTCATGGCCGCACGCCAATCAGGGGCACGGCGCAGACTGATTTGGCGGTCTGGATTGACCTGAATCAAGATCATGCTCAAAGTGCGAGCGCGTTGTGACTGAGCTTGACGGTGTAAGTGAAAATTTTCTTGAGGTGTTTGCGTTGTTTCAGGTTGCGACTTTGAAACTCTGCGAACTTTTTTGGGCGCATCGCACCGCCTGGCCAGCGCTTGAAGCAAAAGCCGTGCATTTTGAAAATCTCCGCGCCAGAGCATGCCGGTTCCGGCACATGCCAAGCGATAAGCGCTGTCTGCGCTCAGGGTGTCGTCTGCTAAAACCACCCGCTTTGGAACGGGTGCGCCGCGCTCACTGCGCCAAGCATCCTCACATTCATGGCCGTTTTCTTGCCAAGTAATGGTGGTGGCAACAACTTGGAGGGAGCTTGCGGGGAGGGTAGGGGCGTCTTGACTGTGCATGGCTTGATCATAGGTGCTT
>JAPLPO010000120.1 GCA_026400155.1 Burkholderiales bacterium
CAGCGCATGAAATTCACGACCTCATAGAGTTCACCAACCCCAATGTCGTGAAAGTGGTTTTAGACAAAGACCAATTGGCGCTTTATTTCAGCCGCGCGCCCATTCCTTGGTGGCGTGATGGCTTTGCGCAGGGTATCCATCATTTGCCAAAACCTGCGCCTCTCAGGCACATTGGCATCTATGCTTACCGCGTTGGGTTTTTGCAAAGTTTCCCAAGCATGCCGCCCGCCCCCATTGAAACCGGGGAAGCCTTAGAGCAATTGCGGGCCATGTGGTACGGCCACAAAATAGCTGTGCACATCACCCCAGATGCACCAGGTCCCGGCGTTGACACCCCAGAAGACTTAGAAAAAGTGCGCGCCTTGCTTAAGCCTTGAAAGTGCCAGAAGGTGGAAGTCAGGTAAAAAAAGGTTTCCCGTGATATTCTCCAGTGACAGCCATCGAAGCCATGGCGAAAGATTAAACAACTATTCGGGACATTCATGAGACTCATTCTTTTAGGTGCGCCAGGTGCTGGTAAGGGAACCCAAGCAGCATTCATCTGCCAGAAATTTGCCATCCCTCAAATCTCAACCGGCGATATGCTGCGAGCCGCAGTCAAGGCGGGTACCCCGCTTGGCTTGCAAGCCAAGGCCGTGATGGAATCGGGCGGTTTGGTCAGCGACGACCTCATCATCAACCTCGTCAAAGAGCGCATTGCGCAAGCCGACTGCACAAATGGTTTCTTGTTTGACGGTTTTCCACGCACCATTCCCCAAGCCGATGCCATGAAGGCCGCTGGCGTAAAGCTGGACTATGTCCTTGAAATTGATGTGCCCTTTGATGCCATCATTGAACGCATGAGTGGTCGCCGTTCACACCCTGCTTCGGGCCGCACATACCACGTCAAATTCAATCCGCCAAAAGCCGAAGGCAAAGACGACGTCACGGGAGAGCCTTTGGTTCAACGCGAAGATGACAAAGAAGAAACCGTGAAAAAACGCTTGGATGTCTACAGCCAGCAAACACGCCCCTTGGTGGCCTACTACTCTGAATGGGCTCAACGCGAAGCTCAGAGTGCACCTCAATACCGCGCTATCAGTGGTATGGGCTCAGTCGAAGACATCACACAGCGCGCGATGCAAGCGTTGGGCGCAACTTCTTAAGTCAATGCCCTTACTGCCGTTTTTCGGCACTATGGGCATTCTCGGCGTTCAGTACAAACGCAATTAACTCAGTGGCTTTGAAGCTGCGACATCATGTCCAGCAACAAGGCCACTCTTGTTTTTACTGGGCTTAAGCCGCTCGAGGCATCAAAATAATGGTTCTCAGTGGGAACAACAGCGCCCTGATTGCAGCGAGTGGCTAAGCGAACTTCTACGCCTGCTTTTTGCGCAGTTTCCAAACCCGCTTTGAGATTGGAGTTCATCGACCCGTTGCCTGTTCCGGCCACCACCAGCCCCTTGACCCCTGCCTGAACCAAAGCGTCAATGTGCAGTTCTGAAGCATTCACGTGGTTCATCACAATTTCAACCCAAGGCCATTGGGCTGCAGGAAGCAACTGAGTCACACGCAATTTGGCTAATGTATTGGGCGTATTGAAGGTGTCCAGCCATTGAACCTGGTCGTTGTGAACTCGCCCAGCCAAGCCTGTTTCACCAGAATCAAAAGCGTTTAAACGTGTGGGATGTATTTTTTGTACATATCGACTGTGGTGAATTTCACCTGCGGCCACCAAGCAAACTCCCAAGCTGTGCGTGGAGGCTGCAACCAACAACGCATCTCTCAAGTTTTGAGGTCCATCCGCACCCTCGAAGTTCGCAGGGCGCATGGCACACGTCAGCACGATGGGCTTGGCAGAACTCAGCACTTGGGACAAAAAGTAAGCTGTTTCTTCCAGCGTATCGGTGCCATGGGTAATAACAAGACCTGTCACATCGCTTTGTGACAGCCAATGCTCACAGCGTTGCGCCAAATGAATCCAAGTCTCAAAGTCCATGTCCTTACTGTCTAGCTGAGCCACTTGTTCAGAGTCAAATTGACAATTAGACAAGGCCCTCGGCCAATGCTGTTGATGGCCTAGCGCCACCTCTAATAAATTGTCAATACCGCGTTGGGCGGCCTTGTAGGCAAGCCCTTCAATGGCGGAGGCAGACACCCCTGCAATGGTTCCGCCTGTGCCTAAAACAACAATTTTTTGATTTTTTGCTTGCATTTCTAAAAAGACTGGTTAAAAATACAGTTACTGGATAAGAAAACAGTGAATTGAAGTTGCCAACATCAGCTCATTCGTCCAAACAGACAGCTCAACAAACAGCTAACAAGGAGTGCATCATGATCGATCAGCCCAAACTCACGGCGCGGCAGCAAGAAATTTTGGAACTCATCCAAAAAACCATTGCCGAAACGGGAGCCCCCCCTACCCGAGCCGAAATTGCACAAGTTTTAGGTTTTAAATCAGCCAACGCGGCTGAAGAACACCTCCAAGCTTTGGCCCGAAAAGGCGCCATCGATCTGGTCAGCGGCACATCTCGGGGTATCCGCCTCAAAGGTACTTCCCGCGACAACCTGCGCAACTCCAGCGACCTGTTCAGCCTACCCTTGCCTGGTTTTGCCCAATTGGCATTGCCACTCATCGGCAGAGTTGCAGCAGGATCCCCTATTCTGGCCCAAGAACACGTCGATCGAACCTACCATGTCGAAAGCCACTTGTTTCAAGAGCAGCCCGACTACTTGCTCAGAGTGCGCGGCATGTCCATGCGCGATGCCGGCATCATGGACGGCGACCTGCTGGCCGTCAAAGCCACCAAAGAAGTTCGCAACGGCCAAATTGTGGTTGCGCGTCTCGGCGAAGAAGTGACCGTCAAACGCCTGCGCCGCCAAGCAGACCGCATCGAGCTTTTGCCCGAAAACCCCGATTACCCCATCATTTTGGTCAACCCCGGCGAGCCCTTCGACATCGAAGGCTTGGCCGTTGGCCTCATCCGCAACACGCTCTTGATGTAAACAAGCCCACATTGAAGGATCAACATGACATTCGCTCTCTTTGGCATTTCCAGCCTTTACAACGGCATTCAAAAATTCATGAGTGCCGCAGCTCATCTTGAGCAACAACCCGCTCAAGCCGTACACCCCAGAGCCATTTCTGCCCAAGAAAGCAGGCTGGCCAAACAACTTGCATTGCGCGTTCTTCGAGTAGCTGAGCACGGGGAAGCTCCAAATTGTGCTGGACGCATGGTTATTTCGGGTCGCATGGCCGATGTCTGCGCCGAGCTCGACCGCTTGGTCGCACTCGAAGCCAAAAACAAAGCACCCATGCACCACTAAACTGACCTCTAATGGGGGCCTAAATTTCACCTTGGCCCCCAATGAAAGCCTCTGGGCAAGGCACAATACTGCCTATGAACATTGTGATCCTTGACGACTACCAAGATGTCGTCCGAAAACTAGACTGCGCCGCCAAACTCGACGCCTACAACGCAAAGGTCTACACCAACACCGTTAAAGGCTTGGGTCAGTTGTCTGTGCGACTTAAAGATGCAGATATCTTGGTTCTCATCCGCGAACGAACTCACCTGAATCGGCAGTTGATCGAGAAACTACCTCGACTCAAGCTCATCTCCCAAACAGGGGGAATTGGTTCTCACATTGACTTAGAAGCCTGCTCAGAAAGAGGCATTGCAGTGGCACAAGGCACAGGTTCACCCTATGCGCCTGCTGAGCTAACTTGGGCTTTGGTCATGGCGGCAGCCCGCCGTATTCCCCAATACATTGGCAACCTCAAACATGGTGCATGGCAACAATCTGGCTTGAAGTCAGCTTCCATGCCTGCCAATTTTGGCCTTGGTACTGTGCTGCGCGGCCGCACCTTTGGTATTTGGGGTTACGGCAAAATTGGCCAACTGGTTGCAGGCTATGCCAAAGCATTTGGCATGCAAGTGGTGGTTTGGGGTAGCGAAGCTTCACGCGAAAAAGCTGTGAAAGATGGTTTCATGCCCGCAAGTTCACGCGATGCTTTTTTTGAACAGTGCGACGTCATCTCCCTTCACATCAGGCTCAACGACAGCACCCGAGGCATCGTGAAATTAGACGACTTGATGCGCATGAAAACAAGCGCCATGATTGTCAATACTTCAAGGGCTGAGCTGATTGAACCCGATGCACTCATAAGCGCATTGAATCGCGGTAGACCTGGCTTGGCCGCCGTCGATGTGTTTGAACACGAGCCCATCTTGCAAGGCCACGCCTTACTTCGCTTAGAAAACTGCATTTGCACTCCCCACATTGGCTATGTAGAGAAAGACAATTACGAGCTGTATTTTGGTGCGGCCTTCGACAACGTGGTCAATTTCATCAAGGGAACACCCACCAACATTGTCAATCCGGGTGCCTTGCAAGTGAGGCGTTAAAAATGAACATTGCATTTCAACAAGTTGCTGTCATTGGTGCAGGGGCCATGGGCCGAGGCATCGCTCAAATTGCAGCTCAAGCTGGCAGCCAAGTTTTCCTCTACGACACCCAAGCTGAGGCCAGCCAAAAAGCCTTGATCGCGGTTCACCAAGTTTGGGATTCATTGCTGGCCAAAGGCCGTTTGGATTCAGAAACCGTTGGCAGATACAAAACACAGTTGCACACTGCCAGCCAATTGCAAGATTTAAAAAATTGCGACTTGATCGTAGAAGCCATTGTCGAACGGCTCGACATCAAGAAAAGTTTGTTTTTAGAGCTGGAAAACTTGGTTTCAGAGTCAACGGTCCTTGTGACCAACACCTCGTCACTCTCGGTCACAGCCATTGCTGCAGCTCTCAAGCGCCCTGCCCAATTTGCGGGTTACCACTTTTTCAATCCAGTGCCTTTGATGAAGGTTGTCGAAGTCATTGCGGGACTCAAAACCAACTCTGATGTTTGTGTGCGACTCACCGCCTTTGCCAAACAAATGGGACACACACCTGTTCAAGCCAATGACACGCCAGGTTTTATCGTCAACCATGCGGGTCGAGGTTATGGCACTGAAGCTTTGCGCATCGTGTCTGAGGGCGTGGCCGACTTTGCCACCATCGATCGCATTTTGAAAGATCAGGTTGGTTTCAAACTCGGCCCCTTCGAGCTTTTTGATTTAACAGCTTTGGATGTTTCGCACCCCGTCATGGAGTCCATTTACAACCAGTACTACCAAGAGCCCCGGTATCGCCCCAGCGTGATCACCGCTCAGCGTTTGGCGGGTGGGGTCGTGGGCAAAAAAGTAGGCGAAGGTTTCTACAAATACCAAGATGGCAAAGCCATTGTGGCGCCAGATCAAGCTGTTCCTGAAGTCAAAGAGTTTCCGCCTGTTTGGGTCTCGCCGCGTGCATCGAGACGTTTAGAGCTTTTACAACTTCTCAAGGATTTGGGTGCCACCATCGAAACAGGTGCATCACCTTCGCCCCATGCTCTCACACTGGTGGCGCCCCTAGGCTTTGATGTCACCACAGTGGCTGTGGTGGAGCGCCTTGATCCTGCTCGCACCATTGGCATCGACATGTTGTTTGACGATGCTGGCACCAAACGAAGAGTCTTGGCCACCAACCCCGCCACGCGCTCAGACATGCGAGACGCAGCCCACGCCTTGTTTGCCAAAGATGGGAAAGCTGTCAGCGTGGTGCGTGACAGCGGTGGCTTCATCACCCAACGGGTGGTGGCCAATATTGTGAACATTGCGTCCGACATGTGCCAACAAGGTGTTTGCTCGCCCCAAGATCTCGACGTGGCTGTTACTTTGGGCCTTGGTTATCCTGTGGGCCCCTTGGCCCTGGGAGACAAATTAGGTCCTACCAATGTGTTGGAAGTGCTGTTCAATTTGCAAACCGTGTATGGCGATCCACGCTATCGCCCTAGCCCATGGCTGCGTCGACGGGGCGCCATCGGCTTGTCTCTTTTGCACACTGAGGATTAAGGCATGTCAGCCCAACTGCTCAGTACCAGCGAAGGCGCCACGCTCATTCTCACTTTGAGCAACCCCGAACATCGCAACGCACTCGGCCCCGAGATGTATGCAGCGGGTGTCGAAGCCTTGAGCGTTGCTGAAACCAGCGCAGATGTCAAAAGCGTGGTCATCACGGGCGATGGCGGTCTCTTTAGCGCGGGTGGCAATTTACAAAGACTGAGCCACAACCGGCAATTACCGCCTGAGCACCAAGCGCAAAGCATTGAAGGGCTGCACAATTGGATTGAAGCCATTCGAACCTTTCCCAAACCCGTGATTGCGGCTGTTGAAGGTCCGGCTGCGGGTGCAGGCTTTTCCTTGGCTTTGGCTTGCGACTTGATTGTGGCTGCGCGAAACAGTATTTTTGTCATGGCCTACAGCAACATTGCGCTGTCACCGGATGGCGGTGGCTCCTGGAGTTTGTCTCGCTGTGTACCTCGCCAATTGGCCACTGAGCTGTTGATGGGTGGCGAACGCGTTGGCGCAGAACGGCTTTACCAGCTGGGTGTGGTCAATCAGCTCTGCGAACCTGGGCAGGCCTTGGGCACCGCTTTAAGCAGAGCCCATCTTTTGAATCAGAAAGCACCCAATGCTTTGGCCAGTATCAAAGAACTTCTAAACGAAGCGGATGGTTCTACTTTGCACCATCAACTGGCAAAAGAACGCGATCATTTTGTGAAGAACTTGCACCATGCCAACGCTGGAATCGGAATTGCAGCCTTTTTGAACAAAGAAACACCTCGCTTCGAATAAGACCGGGTCCCTCAGGCGACAATTTTTTACCACCCAGTCACTCAAAAGACAGACTATGGACGAACCCATTCTTACGATGGAGGAAAGAGAATCCATCAACGCAGGTCGTTGGTTCTCTACCCTTTCCCCATCCCTTCGACACGACATTCTGAGATGCGCATACGTCAAACGACACAAAGACGGCGAACTGATTGCAGCCCGCGGCGAGCCGCCGGAGCAGTGGATCGCCTGCGCCAAGGGTGCCGTGCGCGTCAGCTCCACCTCGGTCTCGGGCAAATTAATCACCCTTACCTATGTCGAACCTGGTATCTGGTTTGGCGACGTGTCTATATTCGACGGCGACAGGCGCACGCACGATGCCTATGCACACGGCGAAACCACCACGCTCAATGTGGCCAAAGCAGATTTCAAGAAAATTTTGGCAGCACACGTCGAGTTGTACGACGCCATGTTGCGCTTGCATGCAAGACGCATACGGCAGCTGTTTGGCTTGGTCGAAGACTTGAACACCTTGCCCCTCAGGGCTCGTTTGGCCAAACAACTCAACCACTTGCTGCGCAGCTATGGCGTGCCCAGCCTGTCAGATGCCAAAGCCATTCGCATCAGTCTGCAGCTGGCGCAAGAGGAATTGGCTCAGTTGTTGGGCGCATCCAGACAACGCGTCAACCAAGAGCTCAAGCAAATGGAGCGCGAGCATGTCATCAAAATAGAGCCCGGTGGCCTCACCGTTCTCGACAGAGAAGCGCTTCTGAAAATTGTCAATTCAGACAACTGAACCACCCAGCGCACAATCTCATTACTTTCTTAGATGGCGGTACACCCACATGAGCCAGTTTGATCATTTCGTGGGCACCCGCCCAGTCACAGGCACACACGCCTTTGATGTTTCTGCCCTTGAGAGTTGGCTGCTTGCCAATATGGCTGGCTTTGAAGGACCCCTCAGCGTTGAAATGTTCAAAGGGGGCCAGTCCAACCCGACCTACAAACTCATCACCCCCAAGTGCGCCTATGTGATGCGGGCCAAGCCTGGCCCTGTGGCCAAATTATTGCCCTCGGCTCATGCCATTGAACGTGAATTTGCTGTCATGAAGGGCTTGTCCGGCACGGCTGTGCCTGTGGCTCAGATGCATGTCCTCTGCGAAGACGAAGCCATCATGGGTCGCGCTTTTTATGTCATGGAGTTTGTGGCGGGACGTGTCTTGTGGGATCAGTCTTTGCCTAGCATGAGCAACGCACAACGCGGTGAAATTTACGATGAAATGAATCGCGTCATTGCCGCCCTTCACAGCGTGAAGTTTGCCGAGCAAGGCCTGGCCAACTACGGCAAACCCGGAAGTTACATCGAGCGACAAATTGGCCGTTGGAGCAAACAATATGCAGCCTCGCAAACGCAAGTCATTCCAGAGATGGACCGTTTGATGGCTTGGCTGCCAGCCAATATACCTAGCAGTGCCAAAGATGAAAGCTTGGTCAGCATCGTTCATGGCGATTACCGCTTAGACAACCTCATGTTCCATCCCACCGAACCCAAAGTCTTGGCTGTACTCGATTGGGAACTTTCCACCTTGGGTCATCCCCTGGCCGACTTCAGTTACCACTGCATGGCTTGGCACATCAAGCCCGGCTCGTTTCGGGGCATTGGTGGATTGGATCACCATGCGCTGGGCATTCCCAACGAAGCGGAATACATCAAGCGCTACTGCGAGAGAACAGGCTTTACCACCCCAGAAAAACTGGCGCTTGATTGGAACTTCTACATGGCCTACAACTTGTTTCGCATCGCAGCCATCTTGCAAGGCATCGCCAAGCGGGTCGTAGACGGAACCGCTTCTAGCGAGCAAGCCAAATCATCTGGCGCTGGCGCCAAACCCATGGCTGAAATGGCATGGCACTTTGCCAGTCAAGTTCACTGATCACCCGCATTCAATGCCCTTCAGTATTTTTAAGATTTAACAGGAGAACCTCAATGCAATTCGAATACTCAGACAAAGTCAAAGCCATGCAAGCGCGCTTGCTGGCATTCATGGACGAGCATATTTATCCCAACGAAGCTCGGTTCTTTCAAGAAATTGCAGACAACCGCGCCAAGGGCAATGCATGGATCCCCACCAAAATTGTGGAAGAGCTGAAGCCAAAAGCACGTGCTGCAGGCCTGTGGAATTTGTTCCTGCCTAAGTCGCCCCGCGCGCCCCAGGGTTTGTCTAACTTGGAATACGCACCCTTGTGCGAAATCATGGGTCGTGTGCCTTTTGCTGCTGAAATTTTCAATTGCTCGGCTCCCGACACAGGCAACATGGAAACCTTCGAGCGCTATGCCAGCGAAGAACTCAAAGACCAATGGCTTGAGCCTTTGCTCAAAGGCGAAATTCGCTCTGCATTTCTCATGACAGAGCCAGACGTTGCCTCCTCCGATGCCACCAACATTCAGTGCGAAATCAAACGTGATGGCAATGAGTATGTTATCAACGGCCGCAAATGGTGGTCTTCTGGTGCCGGCGATCCACGTTGTGCGGTTTACATCGTCATGGGCAAAACCAACCCAGATGCAGGTCGCCATGAGCAACAATCCATGATCATTGTGCCGGCCAATTCGCCTGGCATTACAGTGGTTCGGGCTTTGTCTGTGTTCGGTTACGACGATGCGCCGCACGGTCACATGGAAGTGGTGTTGAAGAATGTTCGCGTGCCTGCTAGCAATATGCTTCTGGGAGAGGGTCGTGGTTTTGAAATTGCACAAGGCCGCTTAGGTCCAGGACGCATTCACCATTGCATGCGCACCATTGGGGTTGCAGAGCGCGCGCTCGAACTCATGTGCAAACGCCTCAACTCACGCGTGGCCTTTGGCCGCGAAGTGGCGCGTCAAACAGTGTGGCAAGAACGCATCGCAGAATCACGCTGCATGATTGAACAGGCACGCTTGCTCACGCTCAAAGCCGCTTACATGATGGACACAGTGGGCAATAAAGTGGCCAAAGCAGAAATTGCCATGATCAAAATTGTGGCGCCTCAAATGGCTTGCCAAATCATTGACTGGTCCATTCAAGCGCATGGCGGCGGTGGCGTATCACAAGACTTTCCTTTGGCCTACGCCTACGCACACCAACGCACTTTGCGCTTGGCCGATGGCCCCGATGAAGTGCACCGCAATTCATTGGCCAAATTGGAGTTGGCCAAACATTTGCTCATGCCTGGCGAAGTTGAAATGCCCATCACCAGAGGTTCTTGAATCTGAAAAGAGCAAAGCTTTTTCAAGCTTTGCGCCGTTGTGAATGCTTGGCATTTTTGAAAATTTGCAAGAACTTTTTAAGCAAATTTCAAGATTTGCCCGCATACCGCATTAGAATACAAGGCTTGTCGGAGCGTAGCGCA
>JAPLPO010000155.1:0-8279 GCA_026400155.1 Burkholderiales bacterium
AGCGCAGAAAATTCGGAAGGATGTTGCGACATGGCTTTGGCCAAACCCAAACCTGCATTCACTTCGGCCCGGAGGTTGGCCACCAAATGCGCTTGTTTTTCTGATTCAGCTTCATCGCTCAATGCCGCCAAGGCACGCTCCAAGGGCAGGCCGCTGCCGACCAAGCTGGCCAACTGCCGCGTCCAAACCGCCAAGGAATTGGGGGAGAAGCTGCGACTCGAACCAATGTTGTACTGCCATATGCTTCGCTTGTCTGAGCTGTCTGGGGCCAAGGCTTGCACGCTCAAGGGCACCAAAGACTGCGCCCGCAGCTGAGTGCGAGCGGCTTTGGCGCTGTCGGCCTCGACCACGCCTTTTCGCAAAGCACCATCGTTTTGCAGAGCTTCAAAGGAGTAGGCGGGCATGGATTGAAGATCTTAAAAAAGTCAGTCGCGGGTTACGCGCAATAATTCTTCGGCGCGTGTAATGCCCAACTGAACCAAGCGCTCGCCATCTTCGCGCATGAGCACCATGCCTCCTGCAACCGCAGCCTCTCGAATGCTGGCCTCCGATTGTTTGGCATGAATTTGAGCCCGCAGTGCATCGTCAGTGATGAGCAATTCAAAAATACCAGTGCGGCCCGCGTAGCCTGTTTGGCCGCATTGCGCACAGCCTTCACCGGCACAGTGCGTGCAAACTTTGCGCACCAAACGCTGTGCCAAAACCCCCAACAAAGAAGAGCTGAGCAGGAAGGGCTCGATGCCCATGTCGGTGAGGCGGGTGACAGCGCTTGCTGCATCGTTGGTGTGCAAGGTAGCCAACACCAAGTGGCCCGTCATGGAAGCTTGAATGGCAATTTGAGCCGTTTCAAAATCGCGAATCTCACCAATCATGATGATGTCGGGGTCTTGACGAAGAATGGCGCGCAAGGCTTTGGCAAAGGTCAAATCGATCTTGGCATTGACCTGGGTTTGCCCCACACCCGCCAACTCGTATTCGATGGGGTCTTCCACCGTCATGATGTTGCTGCCCATGGCATCTAAGCTTTGCAGGGCGGCATACAGCGTGGTGGTTTTGCCAGAGCCGGTAGGCCCTGTGACCAAAATCAAGCCGTGAGGTTGGGTGACCAACTGCTGAAAGCGCTGCAAGGTAGCGCCTTGCATGCCCACGGAGGCCATGCTGAGGCGGCTCTCCGATTTGTCTAGCAAACGCAACACGGCACGCTCACCGTGCGCACTTGGCAGTGTTGATACCCGAACGTCTACAGAGCGTGATCCCAAGCGCAAACTGATGCGACCGTCCTGCGGCAAACGTTTTTCGGCAATGTCGAGTTCTGCCATGATTTTCAAACGCGAAATCAGTGCGGCATGAAGCGCGCGGTTGGGTTGAACCACTTCACGCAAGTTGCCATCGACTCGAAACCGCACACTCGAGTGTCTTTCGTAAGGCTCGATGTGAATGTCGCTGGCACCATCGCGCGCAGCTTGCGTGAGGAGTGCGTTGAGCATGCGAATGATGGGGGCGTCGTCGCTGGTTTCTAGCAAGTCTTCAACAGCGGGAAGTTCTTGCATCATGCGCGACAAGTCGGCGGCCGACTCGACCTCGCTCACCACAGCCGCCGCACTCGATTCGCCGGCGCCATATTGCGCAGCGTAAGCCTGGCTGATGCGCTGTTTGAGCTGAGCTGTCTCCTCATGCGCAATGTCGAGAGACAACTCTGCATGTCCCCATTTGCGCATGACTTCCGAAATGGCGTTGGCGCCGCTTTCCGGACAAAGCCACAAGCTCAGCCGAGTGCCATCGTCCTCCAACAAGAGTTGGTGGCTGCGCGCAAATGCGTAGGGGAGTGGGTATCGATAGGCCATCAAGGTTTGCGAGTTGGCTCGGGCAAAATGGGTGCGCCCATGGCGGGCAAGCCTGGGCTGGTGCCGGGTTGCGCTTGAGTTTGCGCACCGCGCATTTGCTCATAGCGATCCAACGAAAGTCCGCCAGTGGCGGCGCCATCACGAACCACCACGGGTCTGAGGAAAACCATCAAGTTGGTCTTCTTGCGGCTGCGTGATTCGGCTCTGAACAAGTTGCCAAAAAACGGCACGTCACTCAAACCCGGCACACGCTCTTGGCTGTTGCCATAGTCGTCTTGCAACAAGCCACCCAACACCACAATGGCGCCATCTTCCACCAACACACTGGACTCAATGGAGCGCTTGTTGGTGATCAAGCCAGTGGAGGAGTTAATAGACGCAGGATCCAGCCGGCTCACTTCTTGGTAAATTTGCAATTTGACAGTGCCGTTCTCACTGATCTGTGGTTTGACGCGCAATGTCAGGCCCACATCTTTTCGCTCAATGGTTTGGAAGGGATTGACGGCGCCAGAACTGGTGTTGTTGTTGGTGTACTGGCCTGTGACAAACGGCACATTCTGGCCAATGACAATTTTGGCTTCTTCGTTGTCAAGGGTTAAGAGATTAGGTGTTGAAAGCACATTGCCATCGCCTGTGGTTTGTAAAAACCGCGCCAAAAATCCGAGCACATAAGTGCCATTGGTGTTGTGTGCCACACCCACGTTCAAGCCCGAAGAGGGCGCTACATTGCCACTGGCGCCTTGCGCGGCCAGCGCGATGAGGTTGGCGCCACCCACTTTGAAGTTGGTGCCCAAGAGGCCAATGTTGGTATCGCCTTTGCCGCCCACAGGGCCTTGCCATTGCACTCCAAACTCAGCCGCTTTTTCGGCGCTCACTTCGGCAATCAAACTTTCAACAAACACTTGCGCACGCCTGGCATCCAGCTTGTCAATCACTGCACGCAGTTGGCGGTATTGCGGCTCTGGCGCCGTGATGATGAGGGAATTGGTAGAAGGGTCCGCTTGAATTTGTCCACCTGTAGAAACTTGTCCACCCGTTGCACCGAAGCTTGCGTTGGCGCCACTGGCAGTGGCGCCGGGGTTGTTGGGCATGCTGGTGGTGGTGACAGGCGTGTTGCTTGAACCGGGACCGCTTTGCGCACTGAGCGCTGCGCGCAAAGTGGTGGCCAATTTGGTGGCGTCTGCGTTTTTCAAATACACCACGTGGATGTTGCCGCTGGCGGCATTGGGCCCTGAGGCAGCGGGTTGATCGAGCTGAACAATCAAGGATCTGGCCAAGGCCATGCGTGCTGTATTGGCAGCCCGCACAATGAGGGAGTTGCTGCGAGCTTCGGCCATGACGGTGGTTTTGAGTGCAGTGTCTGACTGCCCCGGTGCAGGCGCTGCGCCACTGGCGGCACCTGAATCTAGCAAGCGCTGAAGCATGGGCACCAAGTCAGTGGCCAAAGCATGTTTCAATGCAATCACTTCAACCCCTGTGGCGTTGGCCACATCCAAGGCGGCAATGATGCGACCCAAGCGCTGCAAGTTGTCGGCATAGTCTGTGATCACCAAAGCATTGGTGCCGGGATTGACGTTGACGGTGTTGTTTGGGCTGATGAGCGGGCGCAGAATGGGCACCAAATTGTTGGCGTTTTCGTGGTTGAGCTGAAAAATTTGGGTGACGATTTGACCATTGGAGGTGGGCACTGTGCCCGCCGATACACCCCCACTTTGCAATTTGGCATCGGCCTCAGGCACCACCAAATACAAACCTGCCGATTCAACCAGCGCAAAACCTTGCGTGCGCAACTGGGCTGCAAACAGGCGAAGGGCTTGCGATGGCGCCACAGGCACGTTGCTAGTGAGGTTGATGGTGCCTTTGACGCGGGGGTCGACCACCACGTTGTGGCCAGACAAGGTGGCCAAAGTTTTGGCCACGGCATCGATCTCTGCATTGTTGAAATTCAACGTAACGGGTTCGGGTGCTTGCTTGCTGGCGGCATTGGGTTTTTTGGTGGGCTTGGGCGTTTGTGCCTGAGCTTGAGCTTGGCTGGGGCTGAGTACCAAAGGCAAACCGATGCCATACATGAGGCACAGGCCCATCACCCAAGTCGTCAAGCGCTTGCGCTGCGGCAAATTTTTGAAAGAAGATTGTCGTGAAGCCATGATGTTCAACCCAGTGAAAGCAAGCTGCGCGCCCCTTGGCGACGTCCAATGATATTCAGCAAATTTGACAAAGCTTCTGCGTGCTCAGGCACCGCAGAGGCTTCGCCTCGAAATTGAAGTTTTGAGCCTTGCCACTGACCTTGCCCACTGAGCAGCAAGCTGCCAGATTGAGTGCTCAAGGTCAAGGAGGGCATGAGTTGGGGCGATGCACTGCCACCCAACTGAATTTGATAGGTGCCCATGGGCTGGAGCGTGCTCAGCTTGGAGGACATGTTTTCTGCGGTGAGCGTCAAGCCGCCTTGAAGCCAAGTTTTTGCTGTTTGAAATTGCACTTGCAATTGCTTGGTTTCCAGAACCAAGTTGCCTTCAGGTTGCAACGTGTTCCAAGGCGCACCCAAACCACTGAGCAAATGGGCAGGCCATTGCGAGCGGTGGTCGTTGACTTTCAATTGCCAGATGCCCAAACGATCGGCCACTTGAAGTGACAGTTGCGCCCTTTGGGTCATGCAACAAGCCGCATTCAAATTGAAAACGAATTGTGGCCATTGAAAGCCATGGAAGGCCAATGCGGTGTGCCATTGAATGCGGCCAGGCAATGCCAAGGCATCTCGGCTGCCTTCGCCGCCCGTTAAAACCAACTTGCCCGAGCCCTGCCAAACAGAACCCTGCGCCTCTTGAATTTGCACTTGTTGTTGGGTGACTTGGGACACCGCTTGTGCCAACCACTGTGCTGGCAAATGAACCAGCAAGGCCCATACAGCACCCAGCACAGCGCCCACCAAGGCCCAAGACCAAGTGCTTTGAATGGGGGAAGAGCGCAAGCTGGCCATGTTTATCCGCCTGGCAAACTCAAAATGAGCGTGCCGCGCCAAAGATCGGCGGGGGTGTTTGTTTGGGGCGCGCCTGCATCTGAGAATTTTTGAAGCTGCGCTTCAATGGGCAAGGCTTGCGCTTGCGTGCGGGCCAAGGCCAAAAACTGAGCCAGAGATTCTGCAGAAACGCGACTGAGGGTGAGCGTGGCACGCGTGCCTTCGATGTTGATTCGCGCGCCATTGCCTAAATTGTCTGTGGCTACTTTTTGCAGCAGCGTGCGCGCGTCCTTGGCTTGAACGCGCGGTGATTTTTGCAAAGCTTGCGCTTGTGCTTGCATGAGTTTTAATTTTTGGGTTTGGTCTTGCAGTTGAGCCAACTGGGCAGGCATGTCGCGCAAAGTTTTCAAAGCAGGGGAGAGCTGCCATGTCCAAAGCATGAGGGCCAACAACACCAAGCCTAAAGCCAACAGCCGCTGGCGGTCTTTGGACGGCATGCTTTGCAGACTGCTTAAAAAACTCATGCTCATAGGCCTGCCTTCAAGCTCACGATGCGCCATTTTCCGTCGTTGGTTTGAGCATCTAGCCCCTGCTTGCGCAGTGCTTGCGCAAAGTCATTCGCTTGCGATTCAGACAACTGCAAGCCCTGCAACCGAGTTTCGCCATTGCCTTGAATTTGAAAATCCAAAGTAGAAACCAATTGGCCCGCTGGCAATGCAGCCCCCACGGCCTGCAACACCCATTCCAAATCGCGCGGTGAAATGGCACCTGAATTGCGCTGCAAGCGTTCTAGTTCTTTGGCCATTTGCAAGGGGGCATCTACCACCGTGACATTGGGAAAACTTTGGGTGAGGATGTTGTTTTGCAAATCGCGTTGCAGTTGGGCTTGCGCATTGAGTTGCCAAGCGGCCACATTCAAGCCAATGAGCTGCGCCAAAATCAACAAGCCAAGGCTCCAGCGGGCGGGCTTCCAAGCAGGGCTGTTGGCAAAGGTTTGCCAGATGCGCTTGGCTTTTTGAAGCCAGCGCGCAGAACCATGCGCTGCAAATTCAAACTGTGCCAAATCCCACTGGGTGGCGGCAGCTTGCGCATAACGGCTAGTACCCGTGGCCACTTCAATACGCCATGCCAAGAGCCGATCTGCTTTGTCTGTAGGTGCTTTGGCCTGCAATTGGCGCAACGCTTTTTGTGCCAACTCTGCCACAGCAGGGTCTGCCTGAATGAGCAATTGGCTAGGCATATCTTGTTGACTCGCTGTCGACTTGATTTTTTCAATCCAAAATTGAATGCCAGCCTCAAGCGGCAGGCGCCATGCGCCTTGAGTGTCGCTCACCCACAACCAGGCATCTTCGGGCACGCCGCTGATCCAAGCGGACACCCCGCCAGGCTGAGTGTTGGGCACCCACTCGGGCACGATGCGATGGACCACATGGCCCAGGGCTTGAAGTTGCGTTAAATGTTGTTGGAGCCAGGCTTTGTTGCACGCTGCTACCCAGGCCGGCGCGTTGGCTTCCCATTCGGGTTGCAATGCCAAATGCAAAAGCTCTGGTTCTTCTAAGAGCCGCTCTTCCATCAAGCTTTGAAGTGCAGCCGCCAAACGGTTGGATTGTTTTTGCAGGCCAGCGGGCAAATTGACCCGGTGCCAAGAAATGGCTTCTGCGGGAACCAAGGCCCAAATTTCTTTGTCGCGCGCACCAGCCGCTTGTGAAGACAAGACGGTCTGCGGATAAGCGGCGCCACTTTCAGGGCGAAGCGACAGCGTGAAAATTTGAGTACTCATGGCTGACTTGATTGTAGAAGCGACTGCTGGCTTGGTGGGAGGAGAATTCCCGCAATTTTTTGCCGCCACACAAATGTCACATTTCCTGTGTCTCGAAAAATCAAAGCGGTTTCTTCATGGGTGCGCTCTTCCATGCGCAATCGGCCCCAGACTTCAAAAAATCGGGATCCCACGGCATGCCAGCGCGCTTCCAGTGTTTTCCCGCCTAAGGCCTTGCCAGCCTCTGTCAAATTGCCATAGTGCGCGCGCGAGCGTTGTTGCACAAACTGCTGCGCAGTAGCCAGATCCAAACCCAGCACCGTGGCATAAATCACCTCTGCGCTTGCCGTGTTCAGATTGACCGGCGTGGCTTGCGGCAAGATGGTCACAAAGGGGGCGAGGCGCTGCACCGTTTCACGGCTGACCCCAAGCCACTGAAGCTGCATAATTTGCTGTGGCAGCAAGGCTGTACCTGGGGGGAGGTTGGCCAAGGCTTGCCCCACTTCGGGTTTGGACAGCTTGGCGGCTTGGGATGCTGCGCGCCATGCTTGGGCTAGGCGTTCAAGCTCAATCAGAGGCAAGCCCAACACATTGAACAGACGAACCAAAGTAAATTGCATGGTTTCATTGAGCTGAGTGGCTCCTTTGCTGTCATTGCCCTCTGTCCAATTGGTCAAATTGATGCGGCTTTGCGCATCGGTGATTTGGCCTGACAAAAAGACCTCAGGGTCGCCCTCGCGCAGTTGCTGATCTTGGGCCAGAAAAGTAGAAAGCTTGGCTTCTTTGAGGGGCAAGGCCCAAGGCTCTGCCAAGTGATCGGTGTTTGGATTGCCTTGGCCGCCACCGCTACCGTCAGTGCTACCACCACTTCCGCCGCTGGCACTGCTGCCCGTACCGCCTCTGGCTAACGCGTCTTCTCTCAAAATAAGCCGAGACCAATCTAAAGCGCCATTCAACAACCAAGACGCCTGCACCCTGTGCCGCTCTGCACTTTCAACTTCCACATGCTTCCACTGCTGCCACAAAGCCACACTGGCCAAAGTGGCCACCAAGGTGACCACCAGCATGGCGCTGATCAAGGCTGCGCCGCGCTGTGCGTGCTTGCTGGCAGTGATGTTCAGCCTTCTCATTGTTTGTTCACCGTGAAGGTGGGGCGAACCCAGTCCAAGGTCAGCTTGCCTTGGACTTGGGCGCTCTCGGCCAAATCAATGACCAAACGAATGCCTTCTGGCAAGGCCGCCGCGTTGTTCGGCGGGCTCAGAGTTGAGTTGTTGCCCGCGCTCGAAAGTGGGTTGCTCCAAGCACCGTCGCGGTGGTAATAAATTTGCCAGCTTCGAATGGCATGAATTAGAACTTCATGGACATTGTTGGGGA
Source organism: Burkholderiales bacterium (assembly GCA_026400155.1). Classification (GTDB taxonomy): domain Bacteria; phylum Pseudomonadota; class Gammaproteobacteria; order Burkholderiales; family Burkholderiaceae_C; genus Limnohabitans_A. The sequence continues at coordinate 7,934 of JAPLPO010000155.1, forward strand.
GGGGTTTGCCAGCTGACTCCCCCCAAATTTGCGCTTGGTTCCAAGCTTGGGCCCACGCATCGCGTTGAGTGAGGGGCGCGGATTGCCATCGCGTCCACTGACCATTGCCCAAGGTCCATGCCACCACTTGCATGCCTGCTTGAGGATCTTGCGAATGCTGGCGCGTGATGCGCAGCACACGGCCATCCCAATCGAGCGCAGGAATGTTTTGCAAGCTCACCATGTTGTCCAGATCAACTCGCCATTGCGCCAAACCCACTTGCCAAGTTTGGTTGGCATCGCTGCGTGCTTGCAGCGCCACTTGCGCTTTGGACATGCCCTCCAAGCCGCGCCACGAAATGAGCGC
>JAPLPO010000155.1:8304-12575 GCA_026400155.1 Burkholderiales bacterium
TGGCACTGGCCACCAACACTTCAATTAAGGTAAATCCCGCCATGGGGCGGGTGTGGGGTTTGGAATCAGCGCGGCGCATCAATTTCTCCCCATCACGGTCGACAATTGCAGCAAGGGCGTGCCGTCTGATCCAATGCGCTGAACCACCCTGGCATCCACTCGTCTGAAGTTGGGGTTGGGTGTGACTTGCACCGTCAAATTGACTTGCAGTTCAAGGCCGGCCTGCAAACAACTGGCGCTGCTCTCACCCACAGGCGGCACTTGCCTCGATAGACGCAGGCGGCTGAACTCGTTCTCAGCACACATTTGGGCCAGCCATTGTGTCGATTGGCGCGCTGCATTTTTGCTCAGTGCATCGGTCGAGCGCAAACCAGCCATGAGGGCGATGGCCACAATGCCCAAAGCAACCAACACTTCGATGAGTGTGAAGCCGCTGCTGGCTGCTGGCCTTGGGCGCGCTGAAGTTGTTTGGACATTCACGGCGCGGCTCGCCTGACTGCAAATGGTTTAAGCCCATCGGTACTCACCCACAGTTGTGAATCGCGCATTTGCAATTGCACGCTTTGCGGGCCAATGATGGGATCGGGCCCCAAGATTACCAAGCTGTTGGGCGCCACTTGAATTTGCGGCGAAAGCCATTTGTCTGGCAGGGTGTGGGTGGGCAAACCATCAAACACAAAACCATTTGGGTTGTTGTCGGTGGTTTGTGGGTACCACTTCACGGGCATGCCACTGGCTCTGGATCTGGCTCTGGCCGATTCAAACAAGGTGGCCAATCGCTCGGCATCTCGCTCGAGCACAGTTTGGGCTGAATCGCGCAAACTAAAGCTAACAGCCGCAGTGCCAATGGCAATCAGGGCAATCACCACCAACAACTCAATCAAGGTGAAGCCGTGAGATGCGCGCATTGAAAATTATTGCCAGCTGCCAATGTCCGCATTGACGCCATCGCCGCCCGACTTGCCATCAGCGCCCCAGGACATCACATCGACTTCGCCTTTCAGGCCAGGATTGAGGTACTGGTAGGGTCGGCCCCAAGGATCGGCAGGAAGTTTGTCCAAGTAGCTTTTCCAGTTGCTGGGCACAGGCTCGGCAGAAGGCCTGACCACCAAGGCTTGCAAGCCTTGCTCGGCAGTGGGAAAGCGCTGGTTGTCTAGCTTGTAGAGTTTGAGGGCTTGCGACAAATTGCCCACATCGGTTCGGGCAGCAGTGATGCGTGCATCGTCGGCTCGTCCTAGAACATTTGGCACCACCAAGGCGGCCAAGATGCCAATGATGGCCAAAACCACCATCAACTCAATCAAGGTGAAGCCGCGCTGCTGTTTTACTTTGCGGCCAAGAGGGGCTGCTGTGGTGTTCAAAGTTTGAACATCGGAGGCGGAATTTAGATTTTCTAATTTCATGGCAAAAGGCTCTCTGCTTTTTCTAACACTTCTCCATCATAATCCCCTCATGTTGCAACTCAAACAAGGCAATTCCAAATCCTTCTGGCCTGCGTTCTGTGCGCTGGGGCTAGGGGCCTTGGCCGCCTACACCGCCATTGCTTGGGTGTTGCAAATTCAAAGTATTTCTGTGGCGCCTTCTTCGGTGCCTTCCTCACTTCAAGGGGCTGCGCTACCAGGGTCCTCAGTATCCAACTCGCAAAATGTGCAAAGTGCCTATGTGGCAGCCGCTTTGGGTGCGCCCTTGGCAGCCGATGCCCAAACTGGTGCCAGTGCCATGGGTACGGCCGATCACCAATGGACGCTGATTGGCGTGGTGGCGGGGGCTTCAGGCCAAGGCAGTGCCTTGCTGGCAGTGGATGGACAGCCGCCCAAGGCTTACCGGCCAGGCCAAGTGGTGGCGCCAGGTTGGGTGTTGCATTCTGTGGGCCACAGGCTGGCACGGCTGGCGCCAGCCCAACAAAACACGCCCACAGTTACTTTGGAACTGCCCAAAGCCGAACCCTGAGCTTGGGCATTCAAAATTCAGGCAGATTGCTGCAAGAACATCCGGTACACAGGGTTCAGTGTTTCTTCCACATAGGGGTAGCCCAAGGTACTCAAGAATTTGTCAAAGGCCTTGTCATCTTTGTCTGGCACCTGAAGGCCCACCAAAATGCGACCGTAATCGGCACCTTGGTTGCGGTAGTGAAACAAACTGATGTTCCAACCTGGTCGCATCAGGTTGAGAAATTTGAGCAAAGCACCTGGGCGCTCTGGAAACACAAAGCGCATCAGTCTCTCGTTTTGCGCCAAGCTGGTATGACCCCCCACCATGTGCCGAATATGCTCCTTGGCCAATTCGTCGTGTGTCAGGTCGAGGTTGTCAAAACCGTGCTTCTTGAAATTGTTTGAAATTTTGGTGCTTTCGCCCGAGCCTTGTGTGGTCAGGCCCACAAACACATGCGCTTTGGCGGCATCGCTGATGCGATAGTTAAACTCCGTCACATTGCGTGGGCCGCCGCCAGGCAAATTGCCTATCAGTTGGCAAAAGCGTTTGAAACTGCCGCGCTCTTCCGGAATGGTGACGGCAAAAATGGCTTCGCGTTCTTCACCCACTTCGGCCCGCTCTGCCACAAAGCGCAAGCGGTCAAAGTTCATGTTGGCACCGCACAAAATGGCCGCGTAGGTTTCACCTTTTGTTTTGTGTTTGGCCACGTACTGTTTGATGGCTGCCACAGCCAGTGCACCCGCGGGTTCCACAATCGACCTTGTGTCTACAAACACATCCTTGATGGCGGCGCACACGGCGTCTGTGTCGACCGTCATGTAGCCGTCTACCAAGCCGCGCGTTATGCGAAAAGTTTCTTCGCCCACCAGCTTGACGGCAGTGCCATCGGAGAACAAACCCACATCGTTCAAGGTAACGCGTTTTTTGGCCGTCACCGATTGAATCATGGCGTCGGAGTCGTTCATTTGCACGCCAATGACTTTGATGTCGGGGCGCACAGCTTTGATGTAATTGGCCACACCAGAAATAAGCCCGCCACCCCCGATGGCCACAAACACGGCATCCAAGCGGCCTTGGTGTTGGCGCAACATTTCCATGGCAATGGTGCCTTGGCCCGCAATGACTTCAGGATCGTCAAAGGGGTGCACAAATGTCAGGCCCATTTTTTTCTCGAGCAGGGCCGCATGCTTGAAGGCATCGGAGTAGCTGTCGCCGATCAAGACCACCTCACCGCCCAAGGCTTTCACCGCTTCAATTTTGACTTGAGGTGTGGTGATGGGCATCACAATCACGGCGCGGCATCCCAACTTGCGTGCGCCTAGGGCCACGCCTTGTGCATGGTTGCCTGCAGACGCGCAAATGACGCCCTTTTTGAGTTGGGCCGGCGTGAGGTGTGCCATCTTGTTGTAGGCACCGCGCAGCTTGAAGCTGTGCACGGGCTGCTGGTCTTCGCGCTTGAGCAAGACGGTGTTGTGCAGCCGCTTGCTTAAGTTTTGCGCGGGCTCCAAAGCCGATTCGGTGGCAACGTCGTAAACGCGTGCGTTCAGAATTTTTTTGAGGTAATCGGCCGGTTTGAGATTTTTCGCAGTCATACCCGAATGATAGCGGGCGAAAAAAATGCCCCGAGCCTTGCGACTCGGGGCAAATCCACCTTTTCGGAGGGTGGAGGAGACAATTGGCTCGTGCTGAATGACATAAAAAAGCACGACTGTGCGAAATTCTACAGAAAAATTGTTGCAGTGCAATACCTTTTCAAAAGCTTACGATCTAGATCAGGCTAACCTTGAAAATGTGAAGAAAGAGTTACTCAAAATGGAATGCACAGTGAGTTGGACCGGCGCTTCAGGCGCGCGCTCAGGCATGGGATTTGTGGCCGAAACAGGCAGCGGCCATGTTCTGGTCATGGACGGCGCTCCCGATGCCGCCAAGCCGGAAAATGGCGGCCAAAACTTGGCCCCTCGCCCCATGGAAACGGTTTTGGCAGGCACTGGTGGTTGTACCGCTTACGACGTGGTGCTGATTTTGAAGCGTGGCCGGCACGATGTGCAGGGCTGCTCAGTGAAGCTCACCTCCGAAAGAGCCGACACCGACCCCAAAGTGTTCACCAAAATTCACATGCACTTCACGGTCAAGGGCAAAGACATACCGGCCTCTGCGGTGGAGCGGGCTGTGGCCATGAGCCACGAAAAATACTGCTCGGCCAGCATCATGCTGGCCAAGACGGCAGAAATTAGCACCAGCTTTGAGCTAATTGAAATGTGATGCGCCACAGTGGTCATCACTTTGGCTGAGGCTCCCATGAGGCGCTTCACGGGCTCGGGCAATTCAAGCGCACCCAA
>JAPLPO010000214.1 GCA_026400155.1 Burkholderiales bacterium
CGCGGTTGCGGCATGGCCCTCGAACGCATGGACCGTCTGGGCAGTATCTTCACCAGTGAATAACGCTGGCGCGATTCATGGCGCTAGAGACTCTTGATCGCTCTCCCCCACCCTTTTTCAGGGTGGGCTTTGCGCCTCTCACCAAACTCATCTTTTTTTCAGCTTTGTCCTTGTTGCTCATGTTTGGCGACAAGCAGCTGCAATTCACCAAGCCCATTCGCGCAGGGCTTTCCACACTCATTTTGCCTGTTCAGTGGTTGGTGCTTCAACCTGGGCAAGCCTTGAACTCATTGGGCAAGTATTTTCAAAGCTTGGAACAAGCCCAAGAGAATCTCAAGGCTGCAGAGCTCAAAGCCCTTCAACTTTCTGTTCGCTCACAACAAGTAGAGCAATTGCAAATTGAAAATCAAACACTGCGCCAATTGATGGGGATGTCATCCAACATCTCTGTGCCCTCGCAAGCTGCCGAAATTTTGTTTGATATCCCAGATCCCTATAACCAACGCCTTGTACTCAACAAAGGGCAAGTCGATGGCGTCGCCTTGGGATCACCGGTCATTGATGCGGGCGGTGTGATTGGTCAAATCACGCGCTTATTGCCCATGACGGCTGAAGTCACACTTTTAACCGACCACCAACAAAGCATTCCTGTTTTGAACAGCCGAACAGGCGCGCGCAATATCACCAACGGCGACATGTTGGAGGGCGTGCCCATGATTGAGTTGAGGTTTGTGCCAGCCAGCGCCGACGTCAAAGAAGGCGACTTGCTCACCACCAGTGGCATCGATGGTGTTTATCCTGCGGGCCTTCAAGTTGCCCGCATTAGCCAAATTGAAAGGCGTGTCGATATTTCTTTTGCGCGCATTCACGCCACACCGCTGGCCGAACTTCAAGGTCGGCATGTCTTGATTCTTCAGCCCACTGGCGCCACAGCCGCTACAACAGCGGGCAAAGGTAAAGCACCATGATCATGGAGCGACGCGAGGCCTTGTTGCTGCCTGTGAGCCCTTGGTTCATTGCGGGCAGTTTGATCGGTGCATTGCTTTTGAGTATGTTGTTAAGTTTTTCACAAGCTCTGTGGTTGCCCGACGTGTTGGCCGTGTGCATATTTTTTTGGGGCATTCATCAGCCCCGCAGAGTGGGCATGGCCATTGCCTTCGTCTTGGGTCTGTGGATGGATGTGCAGCATTCATCCTTGTTAGGTCAGCATGCCCTTTCGTATGTGGTGCTCAGCTATTTTGCGTTCAGCTTGCACCGGCGATTGCTTTGGTTTCCGATCAAAGAGCAAATGCTGCAAATTGCGCCCTTCTTTATCTTGGCAGAAGCCATTGGCCTGCTCATTCGCCTGAGCACTGGCGATGACTTCCCTGGTTGGCCCATGTTGCTCGCACCATTTTTAGAAACCTTGTTGTGGCCCGTCGCCAATTTCATCTTGCTCGCGCCACAACGTCGGGCACATGACCCCGACGCCAATCGGCCGATCTAAACCATGGCCTTTCACCTGCCCTCGTTAAGCGAGTTGCGCAACACTGAATTTGAAATTTTCAAATTTCAAACGCGCGTGATGGTGATGCAAGGCGTTGTGCTTTTGTGTTTTGCATTGCTGGGCGTGCGCTTGTTTTATCTTCAAGTCATTCGCCACGATGACTTGCTGGCGCAAGCTGAAAACAACCGTACCGCCATCTTGCCCACTGTGCCCAACCGAGGCACTATTCTGGACCGCAATGGCGTGGTGTTGGCCAACAACTACTCCGCTTACACCCTAGAGATCACACCCTCGCGCGTGAAGGACGTCGAAGCCACTATCGACAGATTGTCTGAATTCATTGATATTCCATTGCGCGACAAGCGACGCTTTAAGCGCATGCGCGAGGAGTCCAAAAACTTTGACTCGCTGCCCATTCGCTCTCGACTCACCGACGAGGAAGTTGCCAAATTCACAGCGCAGCAATTTCAATTTCCGGGCGTCGAAATCAAGGCCAGGTTGTTTCGCAACTATCCATTTGGTCATTTGGGCAGCCACGTGGTGGGCTACATCGGCCGCATCAACCAAAAAGAAAAAGAGCAACTTGAAGATAGCGACGAAGAAGCCAATTACCGTGGCACGCAGTACATTGGCAAACTGGGTGTCGAGCAACGCTACGAACGTGAGTTGCACGGCATCACTGGTGTTCAAGAGGTAGAGACATCCGCAGGCGGACGAGCCGTCAGAAGGCTGGCCAGCAAGCCTGCAACGCCAGGGCAAAACGTGGTGCTTTCGATCGACATCAAATTGCAAAAGATGATTGAAGATCTCTATGGCGATCGGCGCGGTGCTTTGGTTGCGCTTGATCCTCGTACCGGTGAAATTTTGGCGTTTGTCAGCAAGCCCACTTTTGATCCCAACTTGTTTGTCGATGGCATTGACAGCGAGAGTTGGAAAATGCTCAGTGAGTCCATTGACAAACCGCTTCTCAACCGCGCCATGCGGGGCACCTATCCACCTGGCTCCACCTACAAACCCTTCATGGCACTTGCTGCACTTGAGACAGGCAAACGCAGTGCCAGCGAAATCACCAACGACACCGGTTCTTGGACCTATGGCGGTCACACCTTCAGAAGCCACGGCGATGGGGGTTTAGGGCCCGTCGACATGGTTCGCTCCATCGTGCTCTCTAGCAATGTTTATTACTACTCATTGGCCAACACCATGGGGGTCGACGTCATCCATGACTTCATGAAGCCCCTGGGTTTCGGTCAAATCACTGGGCTC
>JAPLPO010000066.1 GCA_026400155.1 Burkholderiales bacterium
AAGGCCGCCAAACAGCGTGCAATGGCAGCATCGGTTTGTGAGGGATCCACCAGTCTTTCGCCATGAGCGCCCGCTGCTTCGGCAATGGCCGCAAAGTCGGTGCCGTACCCCAAGTCGGACGCAAACTGATTGGTACTCTTGGCCTCGCCATGCGGGTACATACGCAAGGTTGACTCCTTCACAGCCGACCAACCACCGTTGTCCAAAAGCACCGTGAAAATGGGCAAGTTGTATTGACGGGCAACCGCATACACAGAACTTGGATTGCTGAAGTAAAAAGAGCCATCGCCCACAAAATGAATGACACGGCTTTGGGCTTGCGCCAACTTAATACCCAAGGCGGTGCCCGCAGAAAAGCCCAGCCCGCCGCCCGACAAGCCCATCAAAGTACCAGGGAGCTCGCGCGGAATTTGCTCAAACACCGCCATGGTGTTGCGAATCGCTTCGTTCAAAATCACGTCTTCCGCGCGAATTTGTTGGCCAATGGCGGCACACAGAAAATGCGGGTTGATGGCATTGAGCTTGCCTGGCTCCTTGGCCAGGGCCGCCGCTCTTTGTTGATTTTTCTCGTGCTCAGCTTGAATGATCAAGCTTCTTTGGCTGGCCATGGCCTTGAACGAAGGGATTGCAGTTTCTTCGATGCATTCAATCAACTGAGTGAGCAACCGAACGCTGTCGCCTTCAATGCGCGCATTCAATGGAAACCCCCACATTGGAATGTCACGCTTGATAGCGTCAACATCGAGCTGCGCCCAATAGGCATTGGGATTGACGCGCGTGGTTTTTGGAATCCAGGGCACATCGACATCGACCATCAAGCCAAAGTCTGCATGCTCCGTGAATGCAGCTGGGTTGTAACCTGCAAAAAAGGGCGAGTTACGGCGAATATTCAAGTAAATTGAATTGAACTCACACACACGCATGCCACACAACTTGGCCAGTTTTTCAATCAAGGCAGGAGCGGCATGGTTTCTGCCAGCATAGGCAGTGACCAACATGGGGTTTTCAGAGGCCATCAATTTGGCAGCTATCTGCTGAATGGCATTGGCATCAGCGCCTTGCGCCTTGACTGGCAAATGATTTTGATGGCCATAAGCACCCATGCTTTGAGCATCGACAGGTGCTGCCAACACCTCTCTGGGCAAGGTCAGGTAAACCGGCCCTGTGGGGTCACTTTGCATCACAGCACCAGCCCTAGAGATCACTTCGTGCGCCATGGAGGGCCATGCCAAGTTGTACTCCCACTTCACATAAGGCCGAACCACACTGGCTTGATAGAAAGGCTCTTGGATGAAATGCACGTAGGTGTCTCGCCCACCGGTGGCACTGTCAAAGGTGCTCATGGGTGCGCGGCCTGCAATCAACAACACGGGAATGCGGGTGCGACACAAATTGTGCAAGCCCATGGCTGCATTGGCGGTGCCTGCATCAACGTGCACCAACACCGCTTGGCCTCGCCCCGTTGCAACGGCATAACCCCCAGCCATGTGAACAGCGGTATTTTCGTGAGGGCACAAAATGAGTTTGGGAAATGCGCGTCCTTGTTCACGCCAATGAGCCATCTCCTCAATGAGTGGCGCGTGATCGGTACCTAAATTGCAAAACAAATACTCAATCCCAAGATCGACCAAGCCTTGGAGCAAGTCATGGGAGGCGGTACGGGTGTAATTTTGGGGCATTCTGGTTGATTGAGCAGGCTAGCAGGCCTCTCAACATGAGCAAAGAAAATGATCAAAGAAAATGAGCAAAGATTAACTAATTAGGTTATCACGCAACCTAGATCAGGGAAATGATGGAAACCCCAAGTTTGTGAGCTTCTGAAAGGCTAGGCTGAGCCAGAAAACTGAAGCGCGGCGCTAGGGCCTCAAAAACATCTGCTTGACGGCATCGCACGCCTTGACCCTTTGCGGCTCGTCTGAGTGGTTCAATTCACGCAAGGGGCCATTCAACATTTTCTTCATCATGCCCATTGAAAGCGACTCTAAAACGCTTTCAATGTTTTGGCCTTTGTCGAGCAGTTTGCGAGCGCGCAACACCTCCGCTTGACGCCATGCATCTGCTTGAAAATTCAACTCTTGGATGAGTGGCACTTGGTTGCGGTGAGCCAACCAAGTCATGAATTTCTGCACCCCATCGTCAATGATCACTTCGGCATTGACCACGGCTGCTTGCCTGTGCACCTGTCCACTGTTGATCACTTCTGTGAGGTCGTCAACGGTGTAAAGGTACACATCGCGAAGGTCTTTGACCTCAGGCTCAATGTCGCGCGGCACCGCCAAATCGACCATGAAAACAGGCTTGCTTTTTCGCTTGCGCAAAGCACTTTTAACGGCCCCCAGTCCAATCAAGGGCAAGGTGCTGGCTGTGCAGCTGATGACGATGTCAAATTCGTGCAAACGCTTGGGCAGATCGACCAATGAAAGCGCTTGGCCGCCATGGGCTTGCGCCAAAGCGCTCGCCCTGTCGGCAGATCGATTGGCAATGGTGATCGATTTGGGCGACTTGGCTGCAAAGTGCGCAACGCACAACTCAATCATTTCGCCTGCGCCCACAAACAAGATATTGGTTTCTTTGAGGTTCTCAAAAATGCGTCCCGCCAAGCGAACTGCAGCGGCAGCCATGCTGATGGAATGCGCCCCAATTTCTGTCGTGCTTCTCACCTCTTTGGCCACCGCAAAGGAGCGCTGGAACAATTGATTGAGCGTGGTGCCTAGGGCTCCCGAGTCGCTGGCCATGCGCACCGCTTCTTTCAATTGCCCCAAAATTTGCGACTCGCCCAAGACCATGGAGTCGAGGCCACTGGCCACGCGAAACGCATGCCGTGCAGAAGCATCGCCCTCAAAGCGATAGGTGTGCGAGGCCAAGACATTGACTTGCGTATTGCCAGCGTCGGCCAACCACTTCAAAGTTTGCGGAATTTGAACTTCGTCGCCTGCACAGTAAATTTCTGTTCGATTGCAGGTGGACAAAATGGCCACTTCTTTGTGGGTGGCAAAGCTTTGCCTCAAACCTTTGAGCGACTGATCCAATTTTTCTGACGCAAACGCAAAGCGTTCACGCAAATCAATGGGGGCGGTTTTGTGATTCAGCCCTAAGGTCCAAACAGCCATTTAGCCCACCGCTCTCAAAACTGGGGAAGCCTTCAACTCAGGCCAGCATGCTTCAATGCGCTTTTGAATGCCTGGGGCAGTCAAGCCATATTGCTGCATCAACTTTTGGGGATCGCCATGCTCTGTGAATTCGTCTTCAAAGCCCACCACCAACACTGGCATGACAATGCCCATGTCTTGCAAGGCCTCCAGCACAGCAGCGCCTGCGCCGCCTTTGCGCGTGGCATCTTCCAGAGTCACTATGCGGTCGTGTGTCAGCGCAATTTGTTTCAATGTTTCAACATCCAGGGGCTTGGCCCAACGCATGTTCACCACTGTGGCGTTGAGGGTCTCAGCCACTTTGAGCGCCTCGTAAAGCAAGGGGCCAAAAGCCAGCAGGGCTGTGCCTTTGCCTTCGCGTCTCACTTCTGCTTTGCCAAATGGCAAGGTCTGCAAGTCGGTGCCAATTTTTGCGCCCACACCCGCACCCCTGGGGTACCTAACCGTGACAGCATGGTCTTGTGCATAGGCCGTGCTGAGCAATTGACGGCACTCAGCTTCGTCGGCAGGGCAAGCAATGCTCATGTTGGGAATGCAGCGCGTGAAAGCAATGTCGTACATGCCAGCATGCGTCGGACCATCAGCGCCCACAATGCCGGCCCGATCAAGTGCAAACACCACTGGCAAGTTTTGCAGGGCCACATCGTGAATCAATTGGTCGTAGGCGCGCTGCAAAAAAGTTGAATAAATGGCCACCACTGGCTTTAAACCTTCGCAAGCCATACCTGCCGCAAACGTGACGGCGTGTTGCTCGGCAATGCCCACGTCGTGATAACGATGGGGATACTGTTGGCTGAAACTGACCATGCCAGAGCCTTCGCGCATGGCTGGCGTGATACCCACCAAGCGCTCATCTTTGGCAGCCATGTCGCACAACCATTGACCAAAAACTTGCGTGAACGTGGGCTTGGCGGGAACGGACGGAGCAGCACTCACAAGGCCTACAGCAGGGTCAAATTTACTGGGGCCGTGATAGGCCACAGGGTCGGCTTCCGCCTTGGCATACCCCTTGCCTTTGCGCGTTACCACGTGCAAAAACTGCGGGCCGGGTTGCTTGTACAAACTTTTAAGCGTGTCAACCAAGTCATTCAAATTGTGGCCATCCACGGGGCCTGTGTAGGTAAAGCCCAAGTTTTCAAACATCGTCTGGGGCTGAATGAAGCTTTGCGTTTGCTGCTCAATCATTTGCGCCAAGGCGTACAGTGGCGGCGCATTTTTCAGCACTTGCTTGCCAATTTTTCTGGCGTCGGCATAAAACCGGCCGCTCATCAGTTCATGCAAGTAATGGTTCAGAGCGCCCACTGGTGGGCTGATGGACATGTCGTTGTCATTCAAAATGACCAGCAAATTGCAGTCGCTCGCGCCAGCATTGTTCAAGGCCTCGTAGGCCATGCCTGCGGTGAGCGCGCCATCGCCAATGATGGCCACGGCTTTGCGCTGGCTGCCCATTTGTTTGGCCGCCATGGCCATGCCGAATGCAGCAGAAATGCTGGTAGACGAGTGCGCGGTGCCAAAGGCGTCGTAAACACTTTCTTCGCGGCGTGGAAAACCGCTCAACCCACCCAATTGGCGCATGGTGGCCATTTGGTCGTTGCGTCCCGTCAACATTTTGTGGGGATAGGTTTGATGGCCCACATCCCATACCAATCGGTCTTCTGGCGTGTTAAAAACGTAATGCAGGGCGATAGTGAGCTCAACCGTTCCTAGGTTGGAGCTAAAGTGTCCGCCCGTTTGAGAAACGGACTGAATCAAACGCTCGCGCAGCTCCGTGGCCAGAGGCGTCAAGTTGTCTCTGGACAATTTTCTAAGCTGAGCTGGGGACTGAATCCAATTAAGCAGGGCATCCATCATTTGCCTTAATTTCTGTTCAACGGATCCGTAATTTAACTGGATTTGACAAAATGTCAATTTAAATTGACACTTTATCTAATTTTTTAAGTTGACACTTTATCTGTGAGCTTGTTTTAACTTCGATTGTGATTCACATGCCCTTGACCTTTCCCTTCTCAGCCATTGTTGGCCAAGACGACATGAAAATGGCCATCATGCTGACTGCCATCGACCCCAACATCGGGGGCGTTTTGGTCTTCGGTGACCGTGGCACGGGCAAATCAACCGCCGTGCGAGCCTTGGCGGCTTTGCTGCCCAAAATGCGGGCCGTGGTGGGTTGCCCCTATGGTTGCGACCCCGAAAATGCCAAATGCCCAGACTGCTTGCCAAAGGCAGGCGCCAAAAAGAGCCATCTGATCTCGGTGCCGGTGGTTGACCTGCCTTTGGGTGCCACCGAAGATCGCGTGGTGGGCGCGCTTGACTTGGAGCGCGCCTTATCGCAAGGTGTGAAAGCCTTTGAACCAGGTTTGTTGGCGCGGGCCAATCGAGGATATTTGTACATCGATGAGGTCAATTTGCTGGAAGACCATTTGGTCGACTTGCTGATTGATGTGGCGGCTTCAGGCGAAAACGTGGTGGAACGAGAAGGCCTGAGTGTTCGGCACCCAGCGCGCTTCGTGCTCATTGGAAGCGGCAATCCGGAAGAAGGTGAATTAAGGCCTCAATTGTTGGACCGATTTGGCTTGTCCGTGGAAGTGAAAACACCTGACACCCTGGCTCAGCGGGTGGAGGTGGTGAAGCGCCGTGATGCCTTCGAGCAAAGCCCTCAAGCCTTTACAGACCAATGGAAAAAAGAAGACGACCGCGTCAGGCGCAGCATCGTGGCTGCTCGCAAACGACTGGCAGATGTGGAGATTCCCGATGAAGCCAGAGAGTTTGCTGCGCAACTCTGCATGAGCTTGGGCACCGATGGCTTGCGCGGCGACCTCACCTTGGTTCGTGCAGCGCGGGCCGAAGCTGCTTTGCAGGGCGCACGCCAAGTCGTTCAAAAGCACCTGATCAGGGTGGCACCCTCTGCGCTGCGTCATCGCCTTCGCCGCAACCCGCTTGATGATTCAGGCTCTTCAACGCGCGTAGAGAGAGCGCTTGCAGGACTGACAACACCTAAGCCCGGAGCCCATCAGGCCTAGGCAGAAAAAGGCCCTCACAACCCATGCAAGGCGACGCCGCAACCATTGCCGCACTTTTTGCAGTAGACCCTGTGGGTCTCGGCGGTGTGGCACTTCGCTCGCCTGCCTGCGATCAGCGTGACCAGTGGCTGGCGCTGTTAAAAAATCTTTTGCCGGCACAGACACCCCTTCGGCGTGTACCGCTCAACATCAATGACACGGCCTTGCTAGGCGGGCTGGATCTGGGTGCCACACTGCAAGCGGGCAAACCAATTGCCCTCCAAGGTTTGTTGTCACAAGCCGATGGCGGCGTGTTGATTTTGGCCATGGCAGAGCGCATGAGTTTGTCTGCAGCAGCGCGATTTGGCAGCGTGCTCGACACGGGCTTGGTGGCTTTGCAACGCGATGGTTTAGACACCTCGGTGAAGGCCAGGCTGGGTTTGGTCGCCCTTGATGAAGGCGCCAGCGACGACGAGCAAATGCCCGCTGCATTGGCTGATCGACTGGCCTTTCGCTTGCTGATGGGTGCGCAGGGTGAAGGCGAAGAAGGCCCCGACTGGACAGCCGAAGAAGTACTGAATGCTCGGCACGATTTGCCGCAGGTGACCATGGACGACGAAGCTGTCAAAGCCCTTTGCGCCGCTGCCTTGGCGCTGGGCATTGACTCCCTCAGAGCCAGTGTGTTTGCCGTGCGTGTTGCGCGGGCCGCCGCTGCGCTAGCGGGCAGCCCAAGCGTGGAGGAAGAACATATTGGCGTTGCGGCTCGTTTGGTTCTGGCACCTCGCGCCACGCGACTGCCACCGCCAACGCCCCAAGAAGATCAAACTGAAGACACTCCTGAAGTCACTGAAAACACAGAAAATCCACCGCCAGATCCTCAAGCGGCATCTGATGGGCCAGAAACTGAAAATCAAGATCAGAACAACACAGAAGAAGACACCGAAGACGAGCCCAACGAAGCGCCTAGCCTGTCTGACAATTTGGCCGAGCTGGTGCTCGAAGCAGCTCAAGCCGCCATTCCAGCGGGGCTCTTGGCCAGTTTGAAAATTGGCCAATTGCAGCGCGCCAAAACACCCACCTCTGGCAGCGCGGGTGCCCTGCAAAAAAACGCATTGCGCGGCAGACCCATCGGTGCACGCAAAGGCGAGCCGCGCGCTGGCCAACGCATCAATGTGCTTGAAACACTGAGAGCCGCTGCGCCTTGGCAAAAATTAAGGCAAAGGCAACAGGCCATTTCTGCGAGCCAGAAACAGCGCATTGTGGTGCGCAAAGAAGACTTTCATGTCACGCGTTTTCGTCAATCGGGTCAGACCACCACCGTGTTTGTGGTGGACGCGTCGGGCTCCTCTGCGCTCAACCGTTTGGCCGAAGCCAAGGGGGCAGTTGAGTTGTTGCTGGCCGACTGCTATGTGCGGCGCGACAGTGTGGCCGTGCTGGCATTCCGAGGGCAAACAGCAGAACTGATTTTGCCTCCCACACGCTCATTGGCCCGCGCCAAACGAAGTTTGGCAGGTCTACCGGGTGGCGGTGGCACACCACTGGCCAATGCCATTGACGCATCGATGCTGTTGGCCGATCAATTGAGAAAAAAAGGCGAAACGCCCATTGTGGTGATGCTCACAGATGGCAAAGGCAATATTGCACGCGATGGACGTCCGGGCCGTGCGCAGGCTGCTGCAGACGCATTGTCTGCGGCTGCAGAAATGCGCTTGAAAGGCTTTAGCACCTTGCTGGTAGACACCTCTCCGCAAGCACAAGATGCCGCCAAACATTTAGCCCAAGTCATGGGCGCGCAATACTTGGCCTTGCCTTATGCCGGTGCAAATTCCTTGAACCAAGCGGTTCGCGCGGTGGCTGGCCGCGCTTGATGCGAAACTGAATGTGAGCACACGCCAAGCATTAGACTGGGACACAGAGGGGCAGCATTGGCCTTTGCGTCATCTTTCATGCTTCATTGAAACACCGCGGCTTCGCTGGCATGTGCAAATGGCGCAGCACCCCAACCCAAGCGCATCAAGCATCTTGCTGCTGCATGGCACAGGCGCTTCGACCCATTCATGGCGTCACTTGTTGCCCTTGCTGATTGACAACTACACCGTGATCGCCATTGATTTTCCGGGCCATGGTTTTACCTCGATGCCTCAGGCCAAGGACGTTGCCACTTTGTTTTCGATTTCAGGCATGGCCGCAGGTGTGGCCGAATTGATGGCTCAAATGCAAATCAAACCCGACATGGTGGTGGGCCATTCTGCAGGTGCTGCTGTGGCCTGCATGCTGGCACTCAATGGCCATTTACAACCGCAGCGCTTGGTCTCGTTGAATGGGGCCTTGTTGCCTTTGGATGGTGTTGCAGGTCAATTTTTTTCACCCTTGGCCAAGGTCATGACCAAGGCACCCTTTTTGCCAGAGTTGTTTGCATGGCAAGCCGCTCGCCCATCCGTTTTGCACAAACTTTTAGAGGGGACGGGCTCCAAACTGGATGAGGAAGGAACAAGGCTTTACAAAACTTTGATGAGCAAGCCTTCACACGCACAAGCCGCGCTTTACATGATGGCGCACTGGGATTTGCACACCTTTTGGGAGCGACTTCGCACGCTTCAAGATCCTCTGACCTTGATCGTCGGCTCACAAGATTGGATTGTGCCGCCCTCTGTGGCCTACCGAGTGGCAGAGACACTTTCTCATTTGCGACCACAAGACATTGTTTCGCTGCCCAACCTGGGGCACCTGGCCCATGAAGAACAAGCCCAGTGGGTGGCCAATGTGATCTGGCCCCTTGGCACGCAATCCAGCGCACCTGCAAATTAATTCAAAAAACCTAGGCAACTACGGTTGACAGACACATTTCAAGTGTCTATATTTGTTTACACATTTGATTGACAACTTAAATTGTCACTAAGCGAATGGTTTCAACATCCATCGGAGACAACTCTATGAAGGCAATCACCAAAATCGAGCAATGTTTGGCCCAGGCCTTGGCGTCTGCCGATGACCCCAATTGCCCTCCTAAGCTGGC
>JAPLPO010000225.1 GCA_026400155.1 Burkholderiales bacterium
AATGCCCCAACTGTAATTGACGTTGACGTAAACGTCAATTGCCTGAGGGATTTTTCCCCAACCCAGAATTGCCATGACACCAAAAGCCCTTCCAAGCACGCCAGTCGCGCCAGCTGCCACCCTGACCGGCGAAAACGCATTGAGCTTTCCCTTGGGCACCACCTTGCCCGAGTTAGGCCAAGCCTTGGAAGTGGCGCCCGGCATTCTCTGGATTCGCATGGCTTTGCCGTTTGCCCTTGATCACATCAACCTTTGGCTCTTGGCAGACACCGAAGAAACGGCCACAGGCGTACGCCATGGCTGGACCGCGGTAGATTGCGGTGTGACCAACCCTGGCACGCAAGAAGCCTGGCGCCAAGTTTTTGCGGGCCCCATGAAGGGCTTGCCCATTTTGCGCGTGGTGGTAACCCACATGCACCCCGACCACATGGGATTGGCACACTGGTTGTGTGAGCAATTCAATGCGCCTTTGTACATGAACGCCACCGAATACCAATCGGCTTTGCTGGCCAGCACGGGCGCCTCGAATTTTGGGGGCCTTAGCACGCAGAAATTTTTTGCTGATCACGGCTGGAACGATCCTGCAGACCAACAACAAATTCAATCGCGCGTGTCCTACTACGCCAACATGGTGCCCAAGGTGCCCGAGTCGTATCACCGCCTGATGGAAGGCAGCCAAATTCGAATCGGTGGCCACACTTGGGAATGCATCAGCGGATGGGGCCATTCGCCAGAGCACATGGCCTTGTACTCGGCCAGCGCCAATGTGCTGATCAGTGGCGACATGGTCTTGCCCAAAATTTCGACCAACGTGAGCGTGTATGCGCAAGAACCTGAAGCCAACTCTTTAGCCTTGTTCATGCGGTCGTTGAAAAAATTTGATGCGCTACCAGCAGACGCTCTGATTTTGCCCTCGCATGGCCGGCCATTTGTGGGCGTGCACACCCGCACAGCTCAATTGCTTCAACATCACGCAGACCGTTTGAGCGAAGTGCTAGAAGCTTGCAAAGAACACGCGGGCAGTGCCCATGACATGCTCAAAGTCATTTTCAAACGCCCCTTAGATTTTCACCAAACCACCTTTGCCATCGGCGAATCGGTGGCGCATTTGCATGCGCTTTGGTATGAGGGCAAGATGAAACGCTTTAAAGATGAAAAAGGTGTTTGGCGGTTTCAAACTGTCATCAACTGACAAATTGAAATCTTAATCAAGCCCAGTTTGCCAAGTTTTCTTTTTGCAAAGCTTTGCGCCGCTCCAGGTGATCGGGCAGGATGTCGGCCACCACTTTCCAAAACGCTGGGCTGTGGTTCATTTCTCGCAAATGGGCCAACTCATGCACCACCACATAGTCAATGGCCTCGGGCTTGAGGTGAATGAGGCGCCAGTTCAAGCGAATGGCGCCATCAACGCGTGCGCTGCCCCAACGCGAACCCGCATTGGACAAACTCAAGCGGCGCCACTGCACACCCATTAAGGGGGCAAAGTGATTGAGCCTTTGTTCAAACAGTATTTTGGCCTCGCGCATTAACCAGGCTTGCACGGCATCTCTAATTTGTGATGCTTCAGCCGTGTGGGGCAAGGCCAACAGCAGTTGGCGTTGGTCGTTCAGCTCGCTTCGGCCGTTTTGAGGGCTTAAGTGCAAATGAAGTGGCGCGCCCAAGTAGTCTAGGCTGGCGCCTTCACGCCATTCAATTTGCCGAATATTTTTTTGGCGTTCTTGTAGTTCTGCCCACTTGCGCAGCACCCACTCACCGCGCTCTTGCAGACCCAGCTCCACCTCTTTCAAGGTGACCCATTTGGGCGCACGCACCTCTAGCCCATCGGGCCCCACCACAAAACCAATGGAGCGACGCCGCACGCGCTGAAACAAATAAGCCACGCGCATGCCCTCCAATACCGTTTCACGATTGGCCCTGGGGTGCGCGATAGCCACTTCATCAGACAAGGGCGCAGCGCTGCTTGAGGGTGCTGGTGACTTGACCAAGCTAGGAACACGGAGAGTTTGCGCAGGCTCTGGTGGCGGGCTTAAAAAATCAAGAACCAATTGGAGCGGATTGCGCATGGTTGACCTGGCATCAAGCGTCTGCATAAGCCTCAGGATCGAGTCGGCGCATTTCCGACTCAATCCAGTTTTCCACCTCTTGCATCAACTCTTCTGGTTGACGGCCTTGGCTGGAAATGGCTTTACCTATGGAGATGTCGACAATGCCAGGCCGTTTCACAAAGGCCTTGGTGGGCCAACATTTGGCAGAAGTCACGGCAATGGGAATGACAGGCACACCCGCCTCAACCGCCAAGCGCGTGCCGCCCGTTTTGTAAACACCTTTTTGGCCGCGTGGAATGCGCGTGCCTTCCGGAAACATGATGACCCAAACGCCTTGATCCATGAGGCGTTTGCCTTGTGTCACCACTTTGGTAAAAGCTTGCGCACGTTGACTTCTGTCAATGTGAATCATGTCCAAACGCCCCATGGCCCAACCAAAAAATGGCACGCTGAGCAATTCTTTTTTAAACACATACGCCAAGGGGTGAGGCATGATGACGGGCATCAAGAATGTCTCCCACGTGGACTGGTGCTTGACCAACAAAATGACCGGGTCTTTTTCGCCAATCGGCAAATTTTCCATGCCCGTGATGCGGTTCTCGATGCCCAAAATAAAAGTGCCGCTGTTGATGGCATTGCGCAACCAACCCACACACCACCAATACAAACGGTTGCTGCGCATGAACATGGAAGCAAACACCACCACCAAGGCCCAAGGAATGACCGTGACCGTCATCCACACCATGTGAATGAGTGAACGAATGAAGTTCATAGGGCGGGTTCCAATGACTTCTTCAAGAGCACATCGACAAAGGCATGCAGGTCTGTGTGCACCGCTGTGCCTGCAGGAAACACCGAAGGCAATGGCTGGCCGCGCAAGGCTTCCGACTTGCCAGTTAACACCAAATGCGGAATACAGCCAGCCGCTTGGGCCGCCTTCATGTCGTTCAGGGTGTCGCCCACAAATGGCACGCTGGCAAGGTCGATGCCAAATCGCTCCGCAATTTGCTCGAGCAAACCGGGCATGGGTTTGCGGCAGTTGCAAGCGTCAGTGGGTGCATGCGGGCAATAAAAAATAGCGTCCACACGGCCACCCACTGCGGCCAGTTGTTTGTTCATGCGTTTGTGAATGGCATTGACTGCCGCCACGTCCATCAAGCCCCGGCCCAAGCCCGATTGGTTGGTGGCAATGACCACGTGATAGCCCGCATGGTTCAAGCGGCTGATGGCCTCCAAAGCGCCTGGCAGCGCGCGCCACTCTTCAGGGCTTTTGATGTACTCATCACTGGGATGGTTGATGGTGCCATCGCGATCGAGAATGACAAGTTTCATGACACCAGTCGCGACAAATCGGCCACGCGGTTCATGGCCACATGCAAACACTTGAGCAAGCCTTGGCGGTTCAAGCGGACATCCATTTCTTCGGCATTCACCATGACGTCGTCAAAGAAGGCATCGACTGGCGAGCGCAATGCGGCCAGGGTTTGCAGAGAAGCGGTGTAATCGCCAGCGTTGAACAAAGCCTCTGACTCTGGCAACAAGCGCTGCATGGCTTGATACAAGTTTTGCTCGGCGGTTTCTTTGAGCAAGGCAGGATTCACATGCGCATCCACTTCATCGGCCTTCTTCAAAATATTGCCGATGCGTTTGTTGGCAGCGGCCAAGGCAGGACTCTCGGGCAATGCCGCAAATGCGCGCACCGCTGCAAGCAGTTTGGGAATTTGACCCAAGCGCGCAGGGTGCAAAGCCAACACAGCATCGACCTCTTGAACGCTGTAACCGTGTTCGCGCAATGAGCCCGCCAAGCGATCGAACAAGAAGCTGGTCAAGGCTTCGGAGGGGTCGGTGATTTTGTCGCCAAACACAGGCACGGCCATTGCCAACAACTGACGCCAATCGAGCGCCAAATCTTTGTCCATGAGCATGCGAATGATGCCCAGTGCATGGCGGCGCAAAGCAAAGGGGTCTTTGTCGCCGCTGGGCAAGTTGCCAATGCCAAACATGCCCACCAAGGTCTCTAACTTGTCGGCCAACGCCACCACCAAGCCCACGTTGTTGCGCGGCAATTCGTCGCCCGCAAAGCGTGGACGATAGTGGTCTTCAATGGCGTCGGCAATGTCGGTGCTTAAGCCATCGTGGCGCGCATAGTAGCCGCCCATGATGCCTTGCAATTCTGGAAACTCGCCCACCATGTCGGTGAGCAAATCGGTTTTGGCCAACTGAGCTGCGGTGTCGGCCGCTTGCGCGAGTTCGCTGCCCCCCAGCGCTTGGCCCAAGGCCTTGGCAATGCCGCGCACACGCGCCATGCGTTCGCCTTGTGTGCCCAGCTTGTTGTGATAGACCACTTTGTTGAGACCCTCAACACGCGAGGCCAAGGTTTTCTTGCGGTCTTGATCGAAAAAGAATTTGGCGTCGGCCAAACGCGGACGCACCACCCGCTCGTTGCCACCAATGACCGCACTGGCGTCTGCTGGCGAAATGTTGCTCACCACCAAGAACTGGTGCGTGAGCTTGCCTTCTGCGGTGAGCAGCGGGAAATATTTTTGATTGGCCTTCATGGTCAAAATCAAACATTCCTGCGGCACTTCCAAAAACTGTTTTTCAAATTCGCAGGTGAGCACATTGGGGCGCTCCACCAAGGCCGTGACTTCGTCGAGCAAGGCATCGTCTTCAATGGCTTTGGCACCACCACCCACTTTGGCCGCAGCGGCATGCAACTGCTTCACAATCTCTGCGCGGCGCTCGGCAAAGCTGGCAATGACGGCGCCATCACGCGCCAGCGTGGCTGCATAACTGTCGGCATCTTGAATGACCACGGGCGACACATTGGCTTCAAAGCGATGGCCATGCGTGGTTTGACCCGCCTTCAAGCCCAAAGTTTTAACGGGCACCACTTGCGTGCCATGCAAGGCCACCAAACCATGTGCGGGACGCACAAAGTTGACACTGGTCCAACCCGGCAATTCGCAATCGGTTTCCAGCTGGTAGGTCATGACTTTGGGAATGGGCAACTTGGCCAGCGCTTCGTCCAAGGCTTTTTGCAAACCTTGAAGCAGCGTGGCGCCTTTGGCCACGCTGTCGTAGAACAAGGCTTCTGCTTTGCCATCGGGTGCACGCTTGAGCGACGCCACCAGCGCAGCAGGGTTTGAAACATCGGCACCCATGGCCTGCAATTTTTTGAGCAATGCAGGTGTGGCATTGCCACTGGCATCTAAGCCCACCGTAACGGGCATGAGCTTTTGTTGCACCGCTTTGTCGGCCGCTTGTGCCGCCACTTGTGTCACGTGCGCAGCCAAACGACGCGGTGAGGCAAAAGGCGTGACCACGGCATCTGCACCCGTGAGTCCTGCACCGCGCAGTTGTTCAAACAGCACGTTGGCAAAAGACTCGCCCAATTTTTTGAGTACCTTAGGTGGCAGCTCTTCGACAAACAATTCAACAAGAAGGTTTTGGTGTGTCATTTTTGTTCTCGCCTTCAGGCAGCCTTCTTGCTCAAAGCATTGAGCTGTTCAACCCATTCGCGAGGCGCCATGGGGAAGCCCAAACGCTCGCGGCTTTCAAAATAACTTTGCGCCACGGCGCGCGCCAAATTGCGAATGCGGCCAATGTAAGCTGCGCGTTCTGTGACGCTGATAGCGCCGCGCGCATCGAGCAAGTTGAAGGTGTGCGCTGCTTTGAGCACTTGCTCGTAGGCGGGCAATGCAAGCTGCTCACCGATGAGATGCTGCGCTTGTTTTTCGTAAGCAGAAAACGCTGTGAACAAAAACTCAGCATCAGAATGTTCAAAGTTGTAAGTCGATTGTTCCACTTCGTTTTGGTGGTACACATCGCCGTAGCTGAGTGTGTCGGTCCACTTCAAGTTGTAGACGTTGTCGACACCTTGCAAGTACATGGCCAAGCGCTCCAGGCCATAGGTAATTTCGCCCGTGATGGGTTTGCAATCAATGCCACCCACTTGTTGGAAGTAAGTGAACTGCGTCACCTCCATGCCGTTGAGCCACACTTCCCAGCCCAAACCCCATGCGCCCAAAGTTGGATTTTCCCAATCGTCTTCCACAAAACGAATGTCGTTCTTTTTGAGGTCAAAGCCCAAGGCTTCTAGCGAGCCCAAGTACAAATCCAAAATGTTGGAAGGTGCGGGCTTGAGCACCACTTGGTATTGGTAGTAGTGCTGCAAACGGTTGGGGTTCTCGCCATAGCGGCCGTCTTTGGGGCGACGACTGGGCTGCACATAGGCGGCCTTCCAAGGCTCGGGGCCGATGGCGCGCAAAAACGTGGCGGTGTGCGAAGTGCCTGCACCCACTTCCATGTCATAGGGTTGCAACAGCGCGCAACCTTGCGCATCCCAGTAGGACTGCAGTTTCAGAATAATTTGTTGGAAGGTCAACATGGCTTCAAAATGAGAACGCCCCCGAACAGCGGCGGCAACCCTAGATTTTAAAGCGCTCGAGCGCCTGAGCGACGAGAAATAAAGCCCAAAACAAGAACAATTGCAGCGCAAAGTATCCAAAGCGGCGTCAATCCCCAATGCGCGGTCCATTGGGCATAGGGCGTGAGGCCCTTGCGTCCTTCAAACGTCAGGACCAAAGCACCGCGCGTCAATGCGGGCAAGGCGGCCCTGACCTGCCCTTTGTGATCGACCCAAGCCGTGGCACCCGTGTTGGTGGCCCTGATAACTGGCCGCTGAAACTCAAGCGCCCTGATGCGAGAAATAGCCAGGTGCTGCGGCAGTGCGGTGCTATCACCAAACCATGCCAAGTTGCTCATGTTGACCAAGACTGTGGGCGACTGCGCGTCGTTGGCGAAGTACTGCGCCACTTCCTCGCCAAACAAGTCTTCATAGCAAATTTGCGGCAACAAGCGCTGGCCTTGCCAATTCAGGACCGTGGGCAAGGGTCGGTCTTGACCAAAGTCACCCAAAGGGATGTTCATCATGCGCACAAACCAC
>JAPLPO010000160.1 GCA_026400155.1 Burkholderiales bacterium
CCAAACGCTCTTTGTTCTTAACAATTTAAGTTTTGCTGGTGGAGGAGACTGGATTCGAACCAGTGTAGGCGTAAGCCAACAGATTTACAGTCTGCCCCCTTTAGCCACTCGGGCACCCCTCCTCAGCGAATCTCGGATTATGCCACTTTTTTCAAGGACCCCGCAAGGCCGGAACAGGAAATTACCACCGGATTGGTTTTTTCTTTTGCCTCTCAAGCCAACGGTTTACTTGGCCAAAATGACCGCAGCCCATGAACGGCAATGGCGGTCGCAAAGCCGATAAGGGCGAGGGGTGGTTGGCCTTTAAAACCAAGTGCCGACCGTCGCTGTTCATGGCTTCAATGAGGCTTGACTTGCTTTGGGCGTGCGCGCCCCACAATAAAAAAGCCTTGGGCTCAGGGTGCTCGGCAAGCTCTTGGATAATTTTGTCAGTAAGTACTTCCCAACCCCACTTGCTATGACTGGCAGGCAATGACTGCTCAACCGTGAGCGCTGTATTGAGGAGCAAAACGCCTTGCTCCGACCATCGCACCAAACTGCCTGCCTGGGGGCCAGTGGGCATGGCAACGCCCAAGTCTCGCTGAATCTCTTTGAAGACATTGCGCAAGCTGGGGGGAATTTTCTGGGCCAGACCGACAGAAAACGCCAAGCCCTCCGCTTGGTCAGGGCCGTGATAGGGGTCTTGACCCAAAACCACCACCTTCACATTTTCAAAAGGCGTGAGGGCGAAGGCCTTGTAAACGGCTTGTGGGAAAAAAACGCGCCCAGCGGACAAGCCGGCACGCATTTTCTGGTCAAGGGACAAGCCTGTGGGGCTGCGCCAAAAGCCTTCCAACAGTTCTTGCCAAGCTTGCGTGAGGGCTTCCAACCTTGGCGGCCAATCGGCAGCTTGCAGCTGATTCGAAGGCGGGACCCCCTTCAGCTCAACGCCTGGGTCGTTGAAAAAGTCGGATTGGCTCAGCCGCATTTTGGCGGTTGGCTTTCAGTGAAACAAGTCGGCCAGTGCCTGCCCCGGATCGGCTGCGCGCATGAATGCCTCACCCACCAAGAAGGCATGGACTTGGGCTTCGCGCATTTTTTGCACATCGGCCGGCGACAAAATGCCGCTTTCCGTGATCAAAATGCGATCGGCGGGCACATCCTTCAACATGCCAAGCGTGGTGTCTAAGCTCACCTCAAAGCTGCGAAGGTTGCGATTGTTGATGCCCACCAGAGGCGTCTTGAGTTTCAAAGCGCGACTCAATTCTTCTGCATCATGCACCTCGACCAAGACCGCCATGTCCAAACTGCGGGCAATGGCTTCCAGATCTTTCATTTGGGCATCGTCCAAACAAGCGGCAATGAGCAAGACGCAATCGGCGCCCATGACTCGCGACTCGTAAATTTGGTAGGGATCGACCATGAAGTCTTTTCGAAGCACTGGCAAGTCGCAACTGGCTCTGGCTTGTTTCAAATAATCGGGGCTGCCTTGAAAAAACTGCACATCGGTAAGCACAGACAAGCAGGCCGCACCATGCTCTGCATAACTTTGCGCAATGTCTGCCGGCATAAAGTCTGCGCGCAACACGCCCTTGGACGGGCTGGCTTTTTTAATTTCTGCAATGACGGCCGCTTCTTGTGCGGCTATTTTTTGCTGAATGGCACCCACAAAATCGCGCGTTAAAACTCGGCTTTCTGCATCGGCGCGAACCAACTCGAGAGATTTCTTTTTGACCGCCAGCGCAATTTCTTCGTGCTTGACCGCCACAATTTTTTTCAAAATATCGCTCATGATGCGCTGCCTGATTTTTGGGTAAATGCCACAAACTGTTCCAACTTTTTCTGAGCGGCGCCAGACGCAATAGCGTCACGTGCCAAAGCAATGCCATCTTTGATGGAGGCTGCAACATTGGCTGCATACAACGCAGCGCCCGCATTCAAGATCACAATGTCGCGCGCAGCGCCAGCTTCGTTGTTCAATACGCTGCGCAAAACGGCTTGCGACTCTTCAGGCGTTTCGACGCGCAAAACTCGATTGCTCACCATGGGCATGCCGAAATCTTCGGGATGAATCTCATATTCGGTAATTTGACCATCCTTGAGTTCGCCCACCAAGGTGGATGCGCCCAAACTGACTTCGTCCATGCCATCGCGGCCGTAGACCACCAGCGCGTGCTCTGCGCCTAGGCGTTGCAAAGCTCGAATTTGAATGCCCACCAAGTCGGAGTGAAACACACCCATCAAAATGTTGGGTGCGCCTGCGGGATTGGTCAGGGGCCCCAGAATATTGAAAATGGTTCTGACACCGAGCTCTTTGCGCACAGGCGCTACATTCTTCATGGCCGGGTGATGGTTGGGCGCAAACATAAACCCAATGCCCACCTCTTGCACACACTGCGCAATTTTGTCGGGCGACAAATTGATGTTGGCCCCCAAACTTTCCAGCACATCGGCACTGCCCGATTTGCTGCTCACACTGCGGCCACCGTGCTTGGCCGTTTTGGCGCCGGCGGCTGCGGCCACAAACATGGCGCAGGTTGAAATATTGAAGGTGTGTGAGCCATCGCCGCCAGTGCCCACAATGTCAACCAAATGACGCGCGTCTGGCACATGAACCTTGGTGGAAAACTCACGCATCACTTGCGCTGCAGCGGTAATTTCGCCAATGGTTTCTTTTTTGACCCGCAGGCCTGTAATTAGCGCTGCCGTCATGACGGGCGACAACTCGCCATTCATGATCATGCGCATGATCTTGAGCATTTCGTCGTGAAAAATTTCACGGTGCTCAATGGTTCTTTGAAGTGCTTCTTGAGGTGTGATGGGCATGGGATTCTCTGACTGTAAATTCAAGCATTGAAAAATTGGCGGATGGCACCGATGGCGCGGTCAACACCTGCGCGGTCGACATCGAGGTGCGTGACAAATCGCAAACGGTACAAGCCCGTTGTGTCGATGCCTTCTTGCTTCAAATGCGCCTGCAAGGCAGCGCCTTTGGCTTTGGCGTCGCCTACCAAATTGACAAACAAGATATTGGTTTGCGGCGTTTCAATTTGAAGCTCAGGAATACCGGACAGGCCCTGCGCCAAATGCGCCATGAGCTGGTGATCTTCGGCAAGGCGCACTACATGGTGGTCCAGCGCATACGATGCGGCGGCAGCCATGAAGCCTGCTTGCCGCAAGCCACCACCTGCCATTTTGCGAATGCGATGCGCTTTGGCAATGAACTCTTTCGTGCCACACAAAGCAGAGCCCATGGGTGCACCCAAGCCTTTGCTAAAGCACACGGAGACACTGTCAAAACACTGCGTGATTTTTTTCACTTCGTCGTAAGGCGATGTGCCCAATGCGCTGGCCTGCGCCACTGCGGCATTGAACAACCTGGCACCATCCAAATGCCGCGCCAAACCTTTTTGTTTGGCAAATGCACTGAACTCGTTGAGGTAGGTTTGTGGCAAAACTTGGCCACCCCAAGTGTTTTCCAAAGCCACCATGTTGGTCATGGCAAAGTGCGCATCATCGGGTTTGATGGCTGCCTCGATGTCTGACAACAACAAGCTGCCATCGGGCTGCTGCGTGAGCGGTTGCGGCTGAACACTGCCAAACACTGCAGCGCCGCCACCTTCCCAGCGATAGCAGTGGGCCATCTGGCCCACGATGAATTCGTCGCCGCGCTGACAGTGCGACAAAATGCCACACAAATTACTCTGCGTGCCGGTGCTCATAAAGAGTGCCGCCTCAAAGCCCAGCATCTTGGCAATTTTTTCTTGCAATTCATTCACGCTGGGGTCGTCGCCAAACACATCGTCGCCCACCAAGGCTTGGGTCATGGCTTGGCGCATACCCGCAGTGGGGCGCGTGACGGTATCGCTTCGCAGATCGACGCGCAACGCAGTGTCCGGCTGAGAAACCGATGAGTATGCAGGTGAGTTCATTGAAGTTGAGTTCATTGCAGCTAAGTTCATGTCAGTGAGCTTCCAAGAAGTTTTTCAGCATGGCATGTCCATGCTCAGTGAGAATAGACTCCGGGTGAAATTGAACGCCTTCAATGGCCAAGCTTTTGTGGCGCACACCCATGATTTCGCCATCGTCGGTCCAAGCCGTCACCTCCAAGTCTGCAGGACAGCTTGCACGCTCAATGGCCAGCGAGTGGTAGCGATTGACTGTGAATTTTTCTGGCAAGTTTTTAAACACACCTTGCTGCGTCGTTTGAATGACACTGGTTTTACCGTGCATCAATTCTTGCGCTCGCACAATCTTGCCGCCAAAGGCAGCACCGATGCTTTGATGGCCCAAGCACACACCCAAGATGGGCAGCTTGCCTGCAAAGTGCTGGATGGCCGCCACCGATATGCCGGCCTCTGCGGGTGAGCAAGGCCCTGGCGAAATCACCAAGCGATCGGGTCTTCTTTCGGCAATGCCTTTTAAGCTGATTTCATCATTTCGAAAGACTTCAATGTCGGCGCCCAGTTCACCAAAATATTGAACAATGTTGTAGGTAAAAGAGTCGTAGTTGTCGACCATCAACAATTTGATTTTTGTCATGTTGATTACTCCAAACCTTCTTCCACCAACTCACTGGCGCGCAACAAGGCGCGCGCTTTGTGTTCGGTTTCTTTCCACTCCAACTCTGGCACAGAGTCGGCCACCACACCCGCTGCAGCTTGCACATACAAGACTTGATCTTTGATAATCCCAGTGCGAATGGCAATGGCAACATCCATGTCGCCAGCGTAGCTCAAATAACCACAAGCACCGCCATACACACCGCGCTTGGTAGGCTCCAATTTGTCGATCATCTCCATGGCGTGTACCTTGGGTGCACCGGTGAGTGTGCCCGCTGGAAACGTGGCCTTGAGCACATCCATGTTAGTCATGCCCTCGTTCAAAATGCCCTCGACATTGCTCACGATGTGCATCACATGGCTGTAGCGCTCGATGGCAAATGCTTCTGTCACTTTCACCGATCCTATTTTGGCAATGCGGCCAATGTCATTGCGCGCCAAATCAATCAGCATCACGTGCTCGGCCCGCTCCTTGGGATCATTGACCAGCTCGAGCTCAGCCGCTTTGTCTTTTTCGGGTGTGGCACCGCGAGGTCGGGTGCCCGCAAGTGGGCGAATAGTGACCTTCACACCCTCTTCGGTTTGTTCTTGGCGCACCAAGATTTCGGGGCTGGCACCCACCACATGGAAGTCGCCAAAATTGTAGAAGTACATGTAGGGGCTGGGGTTCAGCGACCTGAGGGCACGGTACAAAGACAAGGGACTTTCGGTGTAACGCTTTTTAATGCGCTGGCCCACCTGCACTTGCATGAAGTCACCGGCCGCAATGAGTTCCTTGGCTTCTAGCACCGCCTTCAAATAATCTTCTTTTTTGAAATCGCGTTCGGCTGGATAGGTTTGTGTGGAGCTTAGCACCGGTGCGCTGACCGAATACTTCAATTGCTCTTTCAACTCACGCAAACGCTTTTTGGCTTTGGAATAAGCTTCTGGCACGCCAGGGTCGGCATAGACCATCAAGTAAAGTTTGCCCGATAAGTTGTCAATCACGGCCAACTCTTCACATTGCAAGAGCAAGATATCGGGCGTGCCCAAGTTATCGGGTGGGCACGTTTTTTCGAGTTTCTTCTCAATGTATCGCACAGCGTCGTAGCCAAAGTAGCCCGCCAAGCCACCGCAAAAGCGTGGCATGCCAGGCCTGAGCGCCACCTTGAATCGCTTTTGATACCGCTCAATGAAGTTAAGCGGGTTGCCCGGTACCGTTTCCATCACCACGCCATCGGTGACCACTTCGGTGTGCGCTTCGTTGCCAAAGCCGCTTGCCTGCAAATAGGTGCGCGCTGGCAAGCCAATGAAGCTGTAGCGGCCAAACCGCTCGCCACCCACCACCGACTCCAACAGAAAGCTGTACTTGCCGCCATCTTTGTGATGGGCCAGCTTCAAATACAGTGAGAGTGGGGTTTCTAAATCGGCAAACGCCTCCAGCATGAGGGGAATGCGGTTGTAGCCTTGTTGGGCGAGGCTTTTAAATTCAAGTTCTGTGATCACGATCGAGGCTCCGTTTTTCTAGCCAGTTCATTCAAGTGTTCATGTCGGGGCATGAACCATTTTTTGGCAACCAAGGGGCTGCCGGTTCTAGGCAAATTTAAGCTGGCTGACGCCAAGACCAGGCTCCCCGGCTCAAAGTGGCCGGCAGCTGGACTGCGAAGAATGAATGAAACAAAATCATGAGGCCACCAGTGTACCAAAGCTCTGGCGGGTGTTAAAACAGAATTTCTGCCAAAGAGTCTAGGTGGTGATCGGCCTCCACCCCTCTAACTGGCAGGCCATGGTTGTAGCCATAGGTGAGCAGCACCACTTTGCAACCGGCAGCACGCGCCGCTTGGGCATCGTTGCTAGAGTCGCCCACCATCACAACCTGATGCGGCGCAAAGCCCAGTGCCTCACAGGTTTTGAGCAAGGGCAAGGGATCAGGTTTCTTGCGTTCAAAGGAGTCTCCGCCAAAAACCAGCGGAAAAAATTCGGCCAAGCCTTTTTGCTGCAGAAGCTTTTGCGCCAAGTCTTTGGGTTTGTTGGTCAAACAAGCCAATGGCAAGCCCTTGGCTACCAAACCTTGGAGCCCTTGCAGAACGCCCGGATAAACAGCACTGGCCTGTCCATTCACGCGCTGGTAATGGGCTTGGTAAATTTCCCAAGCTTGGTGCAACTGCGCCTCGGAGGGCTGCGTTGTTTCGCCAATGTGCTTTTGGGCGAGTTCAGCCAAAGGCATTTGCTTCTGAAGCACACACTGAATGAGATACTCAGAGCCCTTGCCCACCATGCCCTCCAGGTGCTCGCGCCCTAAAGGCGGCAAGCCCAAATCTTGAAGCATCAAGGCCACCACCGCTTCAAAGTCACCCATGGTGTCGACCAAGGTGCCATCCAGGTCAATCATGCAAGCTTGCACCTGCATGCCCAGCAACTTAGCCACGCTTCAATTCCTGGCGCATGGCTTGAATGACTGCCGCGTAATCGGGTTTGCCAAAAATAGCACTGCCCGCAACAAAGGTATCGGCGCCGGCATCGGCCACACGGCGAATGTTGTCAACCTTGATACCCCCATCTACCTCGAGGCGAATGTCTTTGCCCGAGGCCTCGATCCATTTGCGGGCCATTTCAACTTTGCGCAATGCGCTGTCAATGAAACTTTGGCCCCCAAAGCCTGGGTTGACCGACATGATCAAAATCAAATCGATGTCCTCAATGACCCACTCTAAGACGTCAAGAGACTGGGCGGGGTTGAACACCACGCCCGCCTTGCAACCCTTGGATTTGATGGCCTGCACGCTTCGATGCACATGCGCCGAAGCATCGGGGTGAAAGCTGATGAGGTCGGCGCCGGCATCTGCAAAAGCGGCAGCCAAGGCGTCTACTGGTTGCACCATGAGGTGGACATCAATGGGCACGGCTTGGCCATCGGCCGTTTTGGCATGGGGCTTGAGTGCCTGACAAATCATGGGACCGAACGTGAGGTTGGGCACGTAATGGTTGTCCATCACATCAAAGTGAATCCAGTCGGCGCCGGCGGCAATGACGTTGCGCACTTCTTCGCCCAAGCGGGCAAAATCGGCGGACAAAAGTGAGGGGGCAATGCGGTAGGTGGTCATAAGCGAATTGTCGCATTTTGCGCCGCTGTTGTTGAAGCGCTGCTTGAGGTTATGCTTGGGTTTATGGGCGAGTTTGATCTGATTGAAACCTTCTTCAAGCGCCCCCCGCGCCATGCCACGCTGGGGGTGGGTGATGACTGCGCGCTGCTGGCTGTCAAATCGGGGCAGCAATTGGCCATATCCAGCGACATGCTGGTTGAAGGACGGCACTTTTTATCGACCGTGAACCCTGCACACTTGGGCCACAAAGCACTGGCCGTCAACTTAAGCGACTTGGCTGCCTGTGGTGCCGAGCCCAAAGCCTTCTTGCTGTCCTTGGCCTTGCCCGAAGTGCAGCCGCAGTGGTTGGCAGAGTTTTCCAAGGGCCTGTGGGCATTGGCCGATCTTTTCCAGTGCGACTTAATTGGGGGCGACACCACCCGCGGGCCACTCAATATTTGCATTACCGTCATGGGCGAAGTGCCTGCAGATCAAGCACTGCTGCGCCAAGGCGCTCAAGTGGGAGACGACATTTACGTCAGCGGCCATTTGGGTGATGCGCGCTTGGCGCTGGAAGTTTTTCGAGGTCAATAATAATAGCCCACTTCGATTTTGTTTGTGCGTGCCAATGTATCAAGCGAACACCATGTTGACCCACTCCCCGGTAAACTTCGCGCAC
>JAPLPO010000178.1 GCA_026400155.1 Burkholderiales bacterium
ATCCGCAATCCAATGCCCCGACTTACCGCCTTGCTTCTGTAACAGCTTCACATCGGTGATGGTCATGCCGCGGTCGGCTGCTTTGCACATGTCGTAAATAGTGAGCAGGGCCACCTGAACGGCCGTGAGGGCTTCCATCTCAACGCCTGTTTGCCCCACCGTTTCTGCTGTTGCTTTGCAAACGACGCTTGGCGTTTGAGCCTCTGACAAGATCTCAAATTCGACGGCCACCCGCGTGAGGGCCAAGGGGTGGCACAAAGGAATCAAGTCCGAGGTTCGCTTGGCGCCTTGAATGCCTGCAATTCGGGCAATGCCCAGCACATCGCCTTTTTTGGCGGTGCCCGATTGAATCAAGGCCAGCGTGCTTGCCAACATTTGAATGCGGCCCGTGGCCACGGCAACACGATGGGTAGACGCTTTAGCGCCGACATCCACCATATGGGCTTGGCCTTGGGCATCAAAATGGGTCAAAGGGGACGACGTGTTTGGCAGAGAATCAGACATGGCATTGGCCTAGAAAACTGGTAAAAACCATTTACAAAAGGTTAACGAAGTTCGAGCATGATACGGTTTTCGGATGGCCCACAGAAATTGGTACCAATACATTGAAGCGCGTTTCTCCAAAGTCTAAGCCACTGCTGGCCTTGTTGGCCATTTCCCTGTGGATCACACCCGTGTGGTCTCAGCGCCCTGAGACGGCCATCGCAAACAGCCTTCCCGCCTTGGGCGATGGCTCAGACATTACCCTGAGCGCAGAACGGCAACTGGGCGATCGAATTGTGCGGGAGTTGTACAGAGATCCCGACTATTTGGAAGACCCCATCCTAGACGAGTACTTGCAAAGTATCTGGCAACCTCTGGTGAGGGGCGCGCAGGCCCGAGGCGAGATGACGCCCGAACTGCAAGAACGATTTGCTTGGAAAATTTTCATTGGCCGCGATCGTTCGGTCAATGCCTTTGCCTTGCCGGGGGGTTATCTGGGTGTTCACTTGGGCCTGATCAGTGTGGTAACTACGCGCGATGAGTTGGCTTCCGTCATGGCGCATGAGTTAAGCCATGTTACCCAAAGACACATCGCCAGGTCGATCGGAGATCAAGCGCGAATGACGCCTTGGCTCATTGGCGCCATGATTTTGGGCATGTTGGCTGCTAGCAAAAGTGCACAAGGTGCGCAGGCTGTGATTGTCGGCGGGCAAGCCATGGCGGCGCAATCGCAATTGAACTTTTCTCGAGACATGGAGCGCGAGGCCGATCGAATTGGCTATGGCGTGATGTCGGAGGCAGGTTTTGACACGCAAGGTTTTGTCACCATGTTTGGGAAATTGCAGCAAGCGGCGGGCTTGAACGACAGTGGCGCTTTTCCTTATCTGCGCAGTCACCCTTTAAGCAGCGAGCGCATCGCTGATATGCAAGGAAGGCAACAACTCCAAACGCCCAGGCCCGCCAATCAAGCCAACGATAGCGTTCAGGCCATCATGTCTGCCAGGGCACGCGTCTTGGCGCAGCCTGGCGTTGGCGCACTCAGGGCTTGGGCGAATGAAGCCACCGACACAAGCATGGAGACACAAACGCTGAACAAACGCGTTGGTATTTTGTATGGCGCAGCGTTCTCTTTGATGCAGTTGCGGGATTTGTCTGCAGCCCGCGCGTTGCTGCCACGCTTGCGACTTGCCCTTGCCAATCATGCCTCTGCACTGCGCCTTGTGCAGCTGTTGGAAATGGAGATGGCCTTCAAAGAAAATGACATGCGCGGTGCTTTGCGCGCATTGAACACCGTCGTTCAATTGCCCGCAAGTCAGTGGCAACGGCCAGAGTTGATTTATGTTGCACAAGCCAGCGCGAGGCTGCAAACGGCATCGCCATCGATGGAAACGTCGCAACTGTTGGCCAAGAGCGTTTCGGCATTGCAAGCATGGGTGTTGCAGTCGCCGCAAGATGCTCAGGCATGGCAGGTCTTGGCCAGCTCGCTGGCTGCGCAAGGCCGCACTTTGGCCTCATTGCGTGCAGAGGGAGAGGCACAGTTGGCACGCATGGATTTTGGTGCTGCCGTCGACAGATTCAGAGCCGCTCAGGATGCCTCTAGAAAAAATTCACCCCAAATGGGCGATCACATTGAAGCCTCGATTGTCGATTCGCGATTGCGGTTTGCGCAAGGTATTTTGCGTGAGCAACTTTTAGAGCGACAGGCGCGCTGAGCACGGCGTCGCCGACAGGCTCGCATTGGCGCCAACCTTGATTGTTAATTTCACAGCGCAACAAGCCTTCGGGCTGTGCTTGCGCATGTCGCTCAAACACCCATTGCTGCTGGTATTTTCGAAATACATAGTTGTCTCGGAAGTACACAAAATGGCCTTCTGCACCCATGTAAAAATAATCTGTGGTGAATTGAATTTGTCCTTCGGTGACTTGCCAGTTTTGAAGGGTTTTGACTGCCAGAAAAGTAGCCTGATCGAGGTGTTGAATTTGCCGGATGCTTCTCACTTTGGAGTCTCTTTGAAGCTCGGCGATGGGCCGGGTGTCGTTGGCAAGTACTGAGTTTGTCAAAGCCGCAATCAGGGGCATGGCGTCTGCAATTTGTTGCAGTTGCCACGTGCTGAGGTTTTCACCTCTTAACTTGAAGGCCTTTTTTTCAGAAAGATAAGGCGCCGTGATTTCAAACTCAACGCCGCTGATAAGGTCTCGATGTCCTTTGTCGACAAAAAATTCAGAGCTGCAAGCACAAGAGAGCAACAAGCAAAGCCATGACAAAAAAGCGCTGAGGGTTTTAAAGCCGTCTTGAAAATGGTTCACTTGATGTTCTCCTTGCTTGCAGAAAATCAATAGCAGCTTTGCTCTTGGGCTTGTGCAAATGCGCGCGCACCAAACAAGCTGACGCTCAAGCCATAAACGCCCGCAATGAGATGGCACGTGAAGGTGTTACCCCCCTGTACACCGCAGTCGTTCAAAATGTGATTGCTTAAGTTGGTGTCGGCTGTGTCGCGGCTAAAGCCACACGTTGCATAACTTTGATCGTGCTGAAAACAGGCTTGTGAGACATCGATGCCAAACAGCATGTCAGGCACAAACGCATCGCTTTTCACAGTACCGCAACCCGCCCCCAATGCATTGCCATCATTGCGGATGCCATTGGAAGCGCCTGAACCAAATTTAAAAAAGTCCCAAAATCCGCCACCTTGAACTTGTAGGGTGGCTTCCAGAGTGCAGTCTTGCATGATGTTTTTCCTTGCTTTGTGAGTCAAATTAGATAGCTGTTGTTTTCATGTGCTTTTTTTAGATTGTTTTGTGTAAATTCAGTTGGTTTATAAATACAAATTCAATATTCATGCGCCGATCTTAGGTTCCCACTGAACATTTGATGCCTGCAACGGCTTGCAGCAAAGGAGCCAAAAAACGCGGCCCTTCACAAAACGCTATGATCTCGATCCCTCTTCAAAGTACCTATGGCCGGCATCCACATCACCGACATCGAAGCGGCCATCAACTATTGGCGCGAAAAAAACCCGTCTCCGGATGGCGTGGCTTTGCCTCGCGAGTTAAGAGCGCTCGCAGAGGTTTATGCACTGATGGTTTACTTCAAAGAAGATGAGGCCGATGAATTTAGCTTGCCCTTGGCGGCTGCCGAGGCCTGGCAGGCTTGGTACGCCAGCACGCCCGATACGCCCTGCATTGCCATTTGCTCAACCTTCCAGGGCGATCCCGCTTGCAAAGGCTGTGGTCGCTCTTTTGAAGAGGTGCAGCTTTGGACTGAAATGAGCCCAGGCGAAAAGCGCTCGGTTTGGCGGCGCATCACCGTGGATGGCACCTCATGGCGATTTAACCGATACGCTGAGCGTGCTGCTGAAGATCGCAGCTTGGCGCGTGCCGCCGCAGACGCTCAGGTGCCACTGGGTTTCAACAGTTAGTTTTTTCCAACTGATTGGTTCCGAACTGACTTATTTCCAGCGCATCACTTCAAGGTGCACACTGTCTTTGGCGTTGCTCAAGGTGAGCGCGCCCTCTTGTACGGTGGCTTGCAGTTGCATGCTTCGCTCGGCCAGCTTGGCCAAGGCCTGACTGGCCTCTGTGGGCACTCGCCATACCTGCAGTTTGTCCATGCGGCTGAGCTTGCTCTCAATGCCGCGCCACCAAACTTCAGCGGCGTGGTTAAAGCAATAAACCATGACCGCATCTGCTTTCTGGCACGCCTTGTTCAGAGGCTTGTCTTCAGGTTGCCCCACTTCCACCCACAAACGCGTCTGTCCTGTGAAGTCGCGCAGTGACAAGTCTGGGTCATCGGGGTCAGACAAACCGGCACCAAATGCCAGCACACCATCGCCATTCAAATCGGCTTGAAGTTTGAAAGCATTGTGGGCCAGCGCCAGCAAACGAATCATCATTCGCTCGTCGGTTTCACTGGGGTGCCTTGCAAGTGTGAGCGCGTGGTCTGCGTAATAGCTGTTGTCAATGTCGGCGATGGAAAGATTGACTTTGTAGATGGTGGACTTCAGGGCCATGGGGTCGAACTCTGTGAGGCCTGTTTAAACGCGTTGGGCCAGCTCAGTGGCTTTGCCAATGTAGCTGGCAGGCGTCATGGCCAAGAGTCGATCTTTTTCGGTCTGCGGAATGTCAAGTTCTCGAATAAGGCCATGCAATGCCGCGGCAGTCACGGTTTTACCGCGCGTCACTTCTTTCAATTTTTCGTAGGCCCCCTGCACGCCATAGCGGCGCATGACGGTTTGAATGGGTTCGGCCAACACTTCCCAAGAAGCGTCTAAATCTTGGGCAATGGCTTCTTCGTTTAACTCTAGCTTTTTCAAACCCGTCATGAGCGACGAATAGGCCAAGGCGGTATAGCCTAGCGCCACGCCCATGTTGCGCAATACGGTGGAGTCTGTGAGGTCGCGCTGCCAACGACTGACCGGGAGTTTTTCGGACAAGTGCTTGAGCACGGCATTGGCCAAACCCAAGTTGCCCTCGGCATTCTCAAAGTCAATGGGATTGACTTTGTGCGGCATGGTGGAGGAACCTATTTCGCCTGCTTTTAAACGCTGCTTGAAATAACCCAAGCTCACATAGCCCCATATGTCGCGCGACAAATCGATCAAGATGGTGTTGGTGCGCGCCAGCGCGTCAAACAACTCGGCCATGTAATCGTGCGGCTCAATTTGAATGCTGTAGGCTTGAAAGGACAAGCCCAAACCCCAATGCTCTGCGGAAGCACCCGCCTCATTGGACTCGGGTGTTTCAACCACTTTTTTAGAGAATGATTCCCAATCAAAGTCTGGCCATGCGGACAAGTGGGCGTTGTAATTCCCCACCGCGCCATTCATTTTGGCCTTGAGCGGAACCGCCGCAATTTTTTCACGCGTGTTGCTCAATCGAACCACCACGTTGGCAAACTCTTTGCCCACCGTGGTGGGGCTGGCTGTTTGGCCATGTGTGCGGCTTAGCATGGGCACCGCTGCGTAGGCATGGGCCATGCTGCGCAATTGAACGATGATTTCATCCAAGGCCGGCAAGATCACTTTCTGCCTTGCCCCTTTGAGTTGCAAAGCATGGCTGGTGTTGTTGATGTCTTCGCTGGTACAAGCGAAATGCACAAACTCGGATGCCAGCTCCAATTCAGGGCGATCTTTGAATTTGGATTTGATCCAATACTCTACCGCCTTCACATCGTGGTTGGTGACCTTCTCAATGTCTTTGATGGCCAGCGCATCTTGCTCTGAAAACTGCGTCACCAAACCCGTCAGATAGCGTCTTGCACCCAAGGACAATGGCTTGAATTCCTCGAAACCTGCATCCGACAAAGCTATGAACCACGCCAGCTCCACTTGGACCCGGCGGTGCATATAGCCTTGCTCGCTCATGAGCGGTCGCAAAGCATTGAGTTTGTTGGCGTAACGGCCGTCCAACGGAGACAGGGCTGAAATGGGAGAAGAAGTCATGTCCACATTGTAAGTTCTAGGCCTTACAAGAGAACAGCGTTTGGATTCCTCTAGAATGCAACTTCCTGATAACTGTATTTTGACTCTTTTAGACACTTACAAACCATGAAACTGATCGGTTCACCTACCAGCCCCTATGTCCGCAAAGTCTGCATTGTGATGGCGGAGAAAAAGTTGGACTACCGCATGGTGGCCGAAGACGTTTGGTCAGCCACCACCACCATCAACGCCTCCAACCCACTGGGCAAGGTGCCATGTTTGGTGCTTGAGGGGGGTGAGGCTGTTTTTGACTCCCGCGTCATTGTGGAATATTTGGACACTTTGTCGCCCGTTGGCAAGTTAATTCCAACCAATGGCCGTGAGCGTGCAGAGGTGAAAACGTGGGAAGCATTGGCAGATGGCCTCATGGATGCGGCCATCTTGGCGCGCCTTGAAGCAGGCTGGGCACACCGGCTACCTGAACAGCGCAGTCAAGCATGGATAGACCGCCAATTGGGCAAAATTTCTGAGGCGCTCACTGCCATGTCGAATGGTTTGGGCGACAAGCCCTATTGCTCAGGTGCATACCTAAGCTTGTCCGACATCGCCGTTGGGTGTGCCTTGGGATATTTGGACTTCCGCTTTCCAGACATTCAGTGGCGCAGCGCGCATGCCAACCTAGACAAGCTGCACGAAAAGCTCATGCAGCGTCAAAGCTTTATCGACACCCAGCCCAAGTAGGTTGGCGGGCCCTGACGGCCCTTCTGGTTGAGGCTTGCGCTAAGAATTGGCGCGTTTTTTAAGCCAGCGCATCAGGCCGCCTACCCAGGGCAGCTTTTCATAAAGCTCTTCGGCTGCATCCCAATAATCTCGGTGCAGCGTGATGCGCATTTGGTCGTCTAAGACCAAGTGTGTCGTGCCCAGGACCACCTGCTCGGTGCTGGTGTCGAAGCGCTTGAATTTAAACTTGAATTGCCATGTGAGAAATGCTTGATGGCCGTCCACCACCTGTTCGGTGATCACGAAGTGCGGATTCTCAAGCGACGCATACATGTGAAGAAAAACTTGTTCGATGGCAACGAGGCCCTGCACCTCGTTGAAAGGGTCCTTGAAACGGGCTTGTGGGCTGTACCAATGACTCAGTTGCGCCAAGCTCTGGGGTTGCAGCGTTTCAAAGTAGTGGGCAATTTCTGTGAATCTCTGGCGGTGGCTCATGGTCAAAGTCCGGTAAATCGACGCACCAACGCAAAATAGGCGCGGTAAGGCAACAAGCGCATCAGCTTTAACCAAGCGGTAAATCGCTTGGGAAAATGAATGTCAAACAAGCCTTCAGACCAGCCCGCCAACATGGCGGTGGCGGCCTGCTCGGGGGAAATGAGCGCGGGCATCTGAAAGTTGTTTTGTGCCGTAAGGGGGGTGGCCACAAAGCCTGGGTTGACCACGCTCACACCGATGCCCTTGTCTTGCAAGTCCATGTACAAGGTTTCTGCCACATGCGTCACGGCGGCCTTGGTCGGGCCATAAGCCAAACCATTTGGCAGGCCTCGCCATCCCGCCACACTGCTCACCACACTGATGTGGCCCGAGCCTTGCTGCAAGAACATGGGCAAGACCGCATCCAAAACGCGCAGCAGGCCGTTGTAATTGACGTCTTGATGGCGCAGCATGTCGGTTAAGTCGAACTCTGTGGCACGTTGTGCGCGGTAATGCCCCGCGCAATACAACAAGAAATCGAGTTTGCCACTGGCCGCAACCTGGCGGGCCACATATTTCACTTGCAGCGCATCCGTCACATCCAAGGAGAGCAACTCTACGGGCAAGCCTTGGCTTTTGCACGTTGCGGCCCACTCCGACAAAGTACCCAAATCTCGAGCCGAGACAATCACATGCGCGCCGGCTGCATGCAAAGCTTTGGCACAAGCCAAACCAATGCCACTTGAGGCACCGACCAACCAAACTCGGCGACCCCGCCAATCTTGGATGGGCGCATTCAAGGGCGCGCCCCATCTGCGCTTGACAGGGGATGGCGGTCTGAGCGTGCTCCCTTTGGGGACTTCTATTTTGGCGGCTTGAAGACTCACGGCTTAACTCCTACCGGCGTTTCACGCCGAGAGAACGACAAAGTCACTTCGCCCAAAGTCACACCCAATTTGCTCATGACGGCTTTGTTCAACATGACACGGTCGTTCATCAAAAACATCCAGTCGTCAAATTGAACTTGCCAAACTTTGCCATCGACAGGCAAGGCCAAGGTGTACTGCCATTGGAACGCATTGCCTTTGGTTTGGCCTGTTGCCATGCCCACCACATCGTCTGCGCGGCCCTCATAGCGGCCATTGGGCAAAGCCTTCAAGCGCCAAACTCTGCGCTGCAGCGAACCGTCTGAATAGGTAAATGCTTCATCCAACACGCCTTCATCGCCTTGCCATTGGCAATCAATCACAACCGTGAATCGCTTGACGACACGGCCGCTGCGGTCCGTGAAGATACCCCAGGCGTCCACTGTGCCTGTGAAGTACTTGCGCAAATCTAGAACAGGTGTTTCAGCGGCATAGTCTGAAATTTGGGGCCCTGCACAAGCCGACAAGGCCAACGCACTGCCTGTTGCCAAACCCAATGTGCCTGCACGCGCCAGCCATGGTGCGGTCAAGCCTTGAGTCAAATTTTGTAACCACAAACGTCGATTCATCAATCACTCCTAATTGCCGGCTGAAGCGCTGGCTGTTGAATCCAAAATAAATACAAAGAGGCCAGCGCCAAAAGTTTCAAAACACATGGCAACACGCCATAAGCCAAGGACAAGGCACTCAAGCCTTCCGGCGTTTGCGTGCCCGGTGTATAGCCCCAATAAGACAAGAGCGGCAAGCAAATTCCTGCCGCCAAAGCCAAATTCAATTTACTGGCCAAATTCCACCAACCCAAGTAAAGGCCTTCGGCACGGCCACGGTGGCCCAGCGTGTCAATCACCCGATTGAGCAAGGCCGTGGGCACCACCAAATCGGCACCCAAAGCAATGCCAGAGGCGATGCAGACGGCCAGAAAAGCCATCTCATCGCCGGGGCCAAGAAACCCCACGCCCGCAAAGCTCACAATGGCCAAGGCCATGCCGTAGAGCCACGTCTTGGGCAAGCCGTACATGCGCACGAACTTGAGCCACAAGGGCAGAGACAAAGTACCCGCCAAAAAATACGCCCCCAAGAACAAGGGTGACATGCTTGATGACGCTTGTATTTGATCTTCAACAAAAAACATCACCAAACTTGCAGGCACAGCGCTGGCAATGCCATTGAGCAAAAAGACGATCAAAAGTTTTCGAAAGCTGATTTGACGCAGTGGCAAATAGTTGTCTTTGTCGGGGCTGTCGTTTTGATGTATGTTGGCATCGCTGGCCGGAAGGGTGCGCGCTTGACTCAACACCAGGGACCACAAGAAAAGGCCTAAGAAAAGCATCACGCCCAAAAAAAACGTGGTTGGCAACCAACCCGCCATGACCGGGAGCGCAGAGGCCATGACCACGCCCACCAAACCTGCGCCTTCGCGCCATGCAAGCACTCGGCTTTGCTGGCTGGCCCCACCACCCAAGCGCGAAGCCCAAGCCTGGTGAAGGATGCTCAAGCCACTGAAGGTCAGATGACACACCGTCACGCAAACAGCTACCCACATCACATATGAAAATGGTTCTTCAAAGCTGGGCGGGAAAAAAAGTGCAATGAACGAAAGCAATAAGCCGACGGCATAGGCCATTGCAACCCCCACAACGTGCGCTGTCGATTTGGCATACAGCGCATCGCTGAGGCGTCCCAACAGCGGATCAATCAAGGCATCGGCCAAGCGGCTGAACAACAACACCGCACCCAAGCTGGCCAGCGGTACGGCAAACTGCGTGGCATAAAAATGCGGCAAGTTGACATACATGGGTAGCGCCACAAATGCCAATGGCAAGGCCAGCAAACCGGCACGAAAGCTCAGGCTGTGCGAGGCTTGGGGCTGCATGCTCATAGCGCCTTCATCCAAGCTTGACGAATCGCCGGTGCAGAGGTCGATTCGTGCATCCAAATTCCAAAAAACAACTGCGCAAACAGCGGATCTTGGATTCGACCCAGCAATTTGTCATTCAACAAAAACTCTGCGCCCACATTGGGCACATATAGGCCTTGCAGGCGGTCACCCTTTTGAACGTTGGGAAAAATTTCCAACATGGCTTTTAGCCAGCTGCTTTCTTGTTCGCGCGTGAATGGACCGACTTTTCGCATCTCATCCACAGAGCGTTTAGCAATGGCTGAGCCTTCCAAGCTTCTCAAGTAGGACAATTCCAAAATAAAAGAATGCTCCGAATATTTTGGAATTGAAAACCCCGGCTTCATCCAAAGCCGTGCGTCGTAAACATCAAAGCCCCAAACACTCAAGCGCTGTTGGCTTGAGGGTTTGGCGCCAGGCAACAAGACTGAGGATGCATGCACGGACACACTCGCAGACAAAGTGGCGCACAAAATGAACATGCTTGAAAACCGGCGCAAGGACAGGCAAGACAACATATCAGGCCCTCTTTTGCAAGGTGAACTGCATGACGTCGGTGTTGGCTTCGTCAAATGCGGCTTCACAGTAGGCCAAATAAAACTCCCACAAGCGCAAGAACTTGGCATCAAAACCTAGCTTTAAAACTTGCGTCTCCTGTGCCATGAAGTCATGCCGCCAACGTCTTAAGGTTTCTGCGTAATCAGATCCAAAGCTAAGCTCATCAATTACCTCTAAGCCGGCCAAACGCGCTTGTCGTCTGAATTCTGAGGGGCTTGGCAAGCACCCGCCAGGGAAGATGTACTGCTGAATGAAATCAGTTGATTTCAAATAGCGGTCAAACAGCGCGTCGTCAATCACAATGCTTTGGATGCACGCTTTGCCGCCCGTCTTGAGCATTTTGGCAATGGTTTGAAAATAGGTGGGCCAGTACTCTTTGCCAACCGCTTCAATCATCTCGATGGAGCACACGGCGTCGTAGGGGCCATCGTCAATGTCACGGTAGTCTTGTAAACGCAAATCTGTTTTATCAAGCTTGCCGTTCGAGGCGATGCGTGCTTTGGCAAAAGCCAGTTGCTCCGTAGACAAAGTCACGCCCGTCAAACTCGCACCAAAGTCTGAGGTGGCCATTTCGGCCAAGGCACCCCAGCCGCATCCAATTTCCAACACACGCGAGCCCACACCCACATCGGTCATGCGCAAAGCGCGGCGTACTTTTGCGCGCTGTGCTTCGGCCATGCTTTGATCAAAGTCGCCTTCGAACAAAGCGGAGGAGTAGTTCATGGTGCCATCCAACCAGAGTTCATAAAACGCATTGCCCAAGTCGTAATGCGCATGAATGTTCTTTCGGCTATTGGCTTTGTGATTCCGATTCAGCAAGTGCTTGATGCGATAAGCCATGCGGCCCCACCAAGTGCCAAAAATCAAATCGTCCACCACGCGTCTGTTTTGAATCATGACGCGCAACAAATCGCTCAGCGAAGGCGTGCTCCAGTCACCTGCAATGTAGGACTCTGCAAAGCCAATGTCGCCAGACTTCATGCTGGCGGTGAAAGCATTCCAGTTTTGCAAACTGATGGCGGCATGAAGCGTGGTGGATTTTCCAAAGACTTTGGTGCTGCGGTCTGGAAACTGAACGGTCAGAGTG
Organism: Burkholderiales bacterium; assembly: GCA_026400155.1. Lineage (GTDB taxonomy): Bacteria > Pseudomonadota > Gammaproteobacteria > Burkholderiales > Burkholderiaceae_C > Limnohabitans_A. The sequence goes on from JAPLPO010000178.1 coordinate 11,566, forward strand.
CCATGCTCCATTTTTTCGAGCAGTTGCAAGACACGGCGGACGGCCATCGGCGCAGATTGAATCTCAGAGGAAGGGCTGCTGGAGGTACTGGTATTCATGTTCAGCTGGTTTTGGAAATAGCGGTTGAAGGGGCTTGCGCGCGAGAAACGTCTTGTTGCGGCGGTTCTGGCTTGGCAAAGAATGGCACGCGCTTCAACCAAAGTAGCAAGGCATGCCAATGAATTCGAAACATCACGGCAACGGTGAACAGGGGGTAACGCCAAAGCGTGCGGCGAATCTCTTCTTGTGTGGCGGGCACCAAGGTGCCACTGATGCTGGTTTGAATCAAGGGGCCATTGGCGTCGTCGTGGTCAACTCTGGCCACAAGGCGTTCTGATGCCGTTCGCATAAAGCGAAAGCGATACTGACCAGCAACCTCACAAAAAGGCGACACATGAAAAATCTTGTGAGCAATTTCAGTTTGGCCAAACTTGGGCTGGGGCAATAAATAACAGTGCCGCTCGCCAAAGGTGTTGTGAACTTCGGCCAAGATGGCAGCCAATGAGTTGTCTGCGCGGTGGCAATACCAAAAGCTCACCGGTTTGAAGGTGTAGCCAAACACTCTGGGAAAGGTTTGAAGCCAAATTTCGCCTTGAGCGTCTTGAATGTTTTCGCTTTCAAGCAAGCCTTCAATCCATGCCAGTGCCCCGCCCTGTTCGGGGCTTCGGCCATCGCCATGGTCCACGTCATAAAAAGAAAGCATCCCAGATTGGTTGATGGCCAAATCAGTTTGGCGTTTGCCTGCGCTCAATGGCCGAGCATGGATGGCTTTCAATGCCCTCATGGGCAACATTAAAAAGTAAGCGCTGTAATCAAAGGCGTGTTGGGCGGGTCGCAGGCGAACATGCCGCACTAAACCATGGCCAATCAGCACGCCGCCGGTGGTCATGCATGCACCTTTTTCAGCAACTCGCGGGCCGCCGACAAGCCTGACTTCAGGCCATCTTCATGAAAGCCATAACCCAGCCACGCGCCGGCATACCAAGTGTGCTGTTGGCCTTGAATCTGGTGCATGTTGTGTTGTGCATCAATGGCTGCCAAGTCAAACACGGGGTGCGCGTATGCAATGGTTTGAATGGTTTTTTCGGGGTCAATGGTTTGGGTGGGATTGAGCGACACCACCACAGCCTGAGAAAAGGGCAAGGGCTGCAGTTTGTTCAATAAATAATGCAAGCAAACTCGGGTGCTTTCAAGATGATCACTTTGTGCGCGCGCGTAATTCCAAGCCGCCCATGCTTTTCGTCTGCTTGGCAAGACTTTGTCGTCGGTGTGCAAAACAGCTACATTTTCTTGGTATCGAATGGCCGATAAGTTTTTCACCTCGGCTGCGCTAGGTTCTCTCAGCAGCTGCAAGGCTTGGTCGGAATGCGTACAAATCACCACCTCGTCAAATCGCTCTGCGTGGCCCTGCGTGATAACGCGCACACCTTGTTCGTCGCGCTCAATCAATTGCACCGGTGTGTTCAAGCGTTTGTCTGAAATTTTGCTGACGATTTTTTCAACATAGTTTCGCGATCCACCCTTCACCGTGAACCAGCGCGGGCGATTGCTGACTTGAATGAGGCCATGGTTGTGACAGAAGCGAATCATGGTGGCCACTGGAAAAGCCAGCATTTGATCGGTGGGACAACTCCAAATGCAGCCCATCATGGGCAAAAAGTACCAGTTCTTGAAGGCGTCGCTAAATCCATGCTGCTTTAAAAATTGTGAAAGCGGTTGGCGCATTTCACTTTCTTTTTGCTGCTCTGCAATTTGCGTACACAGCTTGTTAAAGCGCATCACATCGAGCAACATTTTTAAAAACTTGGGGCGCACTAAGTTTTGGCGTTGCGCAAACACCGTGTCTAAATTGCTGCCACTCCACTCCAATGTTTCCTTGCCCCAGGCATTGGGCGCTTGCACTGAAAACGACATGTCAGACAGCGCCGTTTCGACACCCAACTCCTCAAATAAATTGATCAAGTTGGGGTAGGTTCTTTCGTTGAACACCAAAAACCCGGTGTCTACGCCGTGTGTGACCCATCCCGTTTCGGTGGGCAAGCGAATATCGACGGTATTGGCGTGTCCGCCAAAATAAGCACCCGCTTCAAACAAAGTGATTTCGGCTTGGCCTTGCAAACTGTGTGCAACGCCCAAGCCTGAGATGCCGGAACCTACAATGGCAATCTTTTTGTATTTCAAAGTTTCAATCTTTCTGACTAGACGTGTCGATGCGCACTTGCCAAGGCATTAAGAGGCTTTTTGTCCCAAGCTTTTCTCAATGGCTTGCGTCAAACCTTTGCTATCCGGATTTGTCAGGCTGTTGTAGCTGTCAATCAAGCGGCCATCACGGCCGATCAAGTATTTGTAGAAGTTCCACTTGGGTCTTTGGCCTGGGTCTTTGGCAAGTTGCTTAAAGAAGGGCGCTGCCGAATCCCCAGTCACTGAGGTTTTGGTGAACATGGGAAACTTCACGCCAAACGTGTTTTCACAAAATTCAGCAATGTCTTTGTTGCTGGTTTTTTCTTGAGCGAAGTCGTTGGAAGGAAATCCCAAAACGACCAAGCCTCTGTCTTTGTATTTGCTGTGCAAAGCCTCCAGGCCTTTGTACTGCGGGGTAAAACCGCAATAACTGGCCGTGTTGACCACCAAGATGACCTTGCCACTGTATTGGCACAAAGACTGGGGCTTTTCGTCTTGCAATCTTGGAAAGCTGTGGTTCAGCAAAGCAGGGCACGCTGCGGATGCATTGTCATTGCTGGCGGTCGTCTGGGCCCAAACCGAAGAGAGGGTCAACGCCCCAAGCAGGAGGGCCAATGATTTAAAAAGCTTAAGACTTGGCATTAAACTGTCCATTCTGTTTTGTGACTGGACAGTTTACTTTTATTTTTTTAACTTGTCACGAACTGATTAAAGGCTTGGTTGAATAAGGAAATACCGCCTCCCACAAGGCCAAAATGGCCTCTCTTTCGGCCTGCAAGGCGTCCTGAGAAACCTGGGTTGGCTCTTCATTCAGCCTGGCCTTGTGTTGTACACGGCGCAACTCTCGGTAAGCCGATGCGGCCTTGGCCCCTACGCCAGAAGGCAAAAAGCCTGCCGCTTCTGCGCGCTGAAGCAGGGCAATGTTGCCCACGTTTTCAGCCATGTCGGGATGGTCTAAGGTGTGCATCAAGACCAGGCACTGAACCGCAAACTCGGCATCGACCATGCCGCCCGGGCTGTGTTTCACATCAAACAAGGCTGGCTTGATGGTGTGAGCCGACCGAACTCGATTGCGCATGCTCACAATTTCAGACTTCAAGGCCAACTCATCGCGAGGAGCGCTGATGACGGCAAGTTGAACCTGGTTGAAAAGCTTGGCCATGTGCTCATCGCCCATCACAAAGCGCGCCCGTGTCATGGCCTGATGTTCCCAAGTCCAAGCGGTGTTGCTGCCCCTTTGTTGTTGGTAGTCGGCGTATGCTGCGAAAGTGGTTACCAACAAACCTGAGCTGCCGTTGGGGCGCAAGGCGGTGTCAATTTCAAACAGGTCGCCTTCTGCCGTTTTGACCGTGAACCAATTGATGAGCTTTCGAACATAGGCGCCATAGACCTCTTGGGCCCTTTCGTCGGCGTCTTCATAGACAAAAACAATGTCGAGATCGCTGCCATAACCCAGCTCTTTGCCGCCCAATTTGCCATAAGCAATGATGCCAAATTGGGGAACCTCTCGGTGCCTGCTCTTCAGACATGACCAGCACCACTCTGCTGTGACGCGCAACACGGCATCGGCCATGGCGCTCAAATCGTCGGCCACTTGCTCTACCGAAAGACGGCCTTCAACATCGCGCGCCAAGGTTCGAAAAACTTCTGCGTGATGGGCCCGGCGTAGCAAATTCAACAAGTTCTCCTCGTCGTCTTCGCCGGTTCTTTTTAAAGCGGCTCGCCGCGCTTGCAATTCAGCTTCAAAGTCTTGGGCCACAAACCTTTGCTGCAGCACATCGCCGTTGGCCAGCTCATCAATCACGCCAGGGTGTTGCACCAAATACCGCGCAGGCCACTTGGCGGCGCCCAAAAGACGCAGCAGGCGTTCATGCACAGCGGGGCGCTCGAGCATCATGGCCAAGTAGCTTTCGCGGCGCATCAAGGGCTCCATCCAGTCTGCCATTCGCACCACCGCATCGACACCCACACGGCCCTCTTGAAGCCACTGGGCCGTGCGCTGCAACAAACGCATCAAACGGCCTCTGGCATCGTCTCTGAGGCCTTTCACTTTGGGGCTGTCTTGCCAATGCGCCAAGCGCGCTCGCGCCTCGCCTTCAAACAAATCCAAAACGGCCTCAAGTTCAGGGCGCTCGCGGGCCGCTTGGGTGTGACAGGATTTACACTCCCGATCGCCCCCCAGCAGAATGTCAAACTCGTGTGCAACCACTTCACGGTGGGCATCCAAAGCCGACAGGAAATCACAGCCTTCGGTGTAACCCATGGTGTTGGCAATCCATTGCAAGTCGGCATCTTGCGTGGGCAAAACATGCGTTTGCTGATCATCCAAATACTGGATGCGATGCTCCACTTTGCGAAGAAACACATAGGCCTGCGTTAAGGCCTGCGCTGTTTCCATGGGCATCAGCCCCGCTTTGGCAATGCGCTGAAGCGCATCGAGGGTGGGTCGTGTGCGAAGTTCTGGAAACTGCCCGCCACGAACCACTTGCAAAAGTTGCACGGTAAATTCAATTTCCCGAATGCCGCCGCGCGACAGCTTGACGTCGTTGGCGCGCTCGGGATGGCCTGCGCTCCTTTTGGCGGCATGATCTCGAATTTGTTGGTGCAGGGTTCGCAAAGACTCAAAGACGTTGTAGTCTAGGTAGCGTCTGAAAACAAAGGGCAGCACCACACTGCGAAGCTTGGCCGCCGAACCATTTTGAACAGCGCTTCGGGGTGCAATAACCCGACTCTTCATCCAGGCAAAACGCTCCCACTCGCGCCCCTGAACCAACAAATATTCTTCCAGCGCCCCCAACGAGACCACACTGGGGCCAGAGTTACCGTTGGGGCGAAGCGCCAAGTCCATGCGAAACACAAAACCATGCTCGGTGGTGTCGCCCACCAAAGTAAAGATGGCCTTCACGGCTCTGCTGAAATATTCCTGAACGGTCACCTTGCCCAAGCCTTCGGCATTGCCAGCCGTTTCGCCATCCTCGTCGTAGACATAGATGAGATCAATGTCACTAGAGACATTGAGTTCTCGCGCACCGAGCTTGCCCATGCCCACCACCCAAAACTGGGCTTTTTCGCCGTTGGCCAACATAGGCGGGCCATGCCGTGCATCGAGGTCGTGAAATGCCTGCTGGCAGGCCTCATCCAGCGCCAATTCCGCCAAATGCGTGACCGAGGTGGTGATGAGGTCTAGCGGTGCCTCTTGTTCACAGTCCAATGTGAGCAACCGAGCCATGGTCCATTGGCGCAAGATTCGCAAAGCTGGGCCCACTTCATGGCCTTGCGCGCGCAGTTGTTGGTAGGCTTGTGTCAACAATTCTCGATGCGGCACCCCTGAAGGCAAGCTGGCAAAGGCATCTGCATAACGCCTTTGCAGTCTTTGAAAAAAGCGCGACCCTTCAGAGAGTGGTGGGGGGCGCTTTGATTCCATGACTTTGGGTGTTTCAAATGGGCTTGTGGCGGTCATAATTCCCTGCCTAGGTCTTTATGTCCGAATTCTCATTGGAATGCTGAAGTTGTCTGCCATCACCCGAATTACAAGCACCGCTTTGCGTCTTGCCGCATGGCTCTTGTTGCTGGGTGGCTTTGTCTTGGGAATGGCATGGAGTGCGCTTCATTTTTGGATTGTGCCCCGAATTGAAGACTTCCGACCCAGTCTGGAAAAGATGGCCACTCAGGCCATCGGGGTTCCTGTTCAAATGGGCCAACTGAAAGCGGTTTCTACGGGTTGGATGCCCACTTTTGAAATCTACAACCTGACCCTCCTTGACCCAGAAGGACGGCAAGCTCTTACCCTGCCAAAGATTGTTTTTGCCATCAGCGTTCGATCGGTTCTGAACTTAGGGGTGGAGCAGTTGGTCATCGACTCACCCACACTGGACATTCGCAGAACTTCAAGTGGTGAATGGCGTATCGCGGGGCTCGAACTCAAAAAAGAAAACTCACCTGACTCAGCGGCGGCTGACTGGGTTTTTTCGCAAAAAGAAATCATTGTTCAAAATGGCTCTGTGATCTGGACGGATGAGTTCAATCCGCTTCAACGAGACAAGTCTGCTTTGAATTTGAGCCAAGTTTCTTGGGTCTCGCGCAATACCGCACGGCATCACTTGTGGCGGCTTGATGCCACGCCGCCCAATGGTTGGGGCGATCCTTTCACCATCATGGGCGACTTGCGGCGAGGGCTTTTGTCAACGCATGCTGGGCGTGTGAAAGATTGGAACGGCCAACTTCACGCCGAGTTTTCAGACGTAGATTTGTCTCAGCTCGGCCCCCATTTACCTTGGAAAGTCAATGCCACACAAGGTCAGGGCGCGCTTCGAATGTGGCTAGATTTAAGGCTGGGCAACATTCAGCAAGCCACGGCCGATCTGGTGTTGGAAAACGCCAAGGCCCAGCTCAGTCCCGAATTGGATGCCCTGTCGTTCAAACACATTGCAGGTCGTGTTTCTGCCAAAGCCAAGCCCCATGGATTTGATTTTTCTACAGAGGGTTTGCGTTTCGACACGGCCGATGGCTTGCATTGGCCCGGTGGCAATGTGAGCCTTTCTTATTTGGAAACGGAAAAGGGCGACAGCGCACAAGGGCGCTTTCAAGGCGACACTTTGGATTTGCTGGCCCTGCGAAACATTGCCCTTCAATTGCCGCTGCCCCCTGCGGCCAGGCAAACACTCCAAGCTCACAAACTGAGCGGCTTGGTCAACACGCTGAACGTCGAGTGGACCGAAAAAAATACCGGTGACGAAAAAACATTCCATGTCAAAGCGGCCAGCGGCCGTTTTGACAACTTCTACTTTGAAGCCGGAAAAAGCGGATCTGCCACTGAAAGTTGGCCAGGCATTGAAAATGCCACTCTCAGTTTTGACATGACGGCCGATGGTGGTCAAGCCAAGGTGTCCATCGACAAGGGGGCACTTCAAATCAACCGGCTTTTTGAAGACGCCAGAATTCCGCTCGACAAACTACAAGCAGCGCTTAAATGGCAGTATGAAAAAGAAAAGCTACTGGTTCCTGATTGGCAATTGAGCGTGAATAACGCCGACCTTTCTGCAGACCTCAAAGGCAGCTGGAAGCCCAGCATCCTCGCGGGAAGTTGGGGCGTGTTAGATGCGCAAGGCAATATTCAACGCGCCGATGCCACTCGTGTTCACCGATACTTGCCATTGGGCATTCCCCAAAACGTTCGCCACTATGTGCGGGACGCTGTTTTGAAGGGCACGCTACAAGGCGTTGCCGTCAAAATCAAAGGCGATCTCAAACAACTGCCCTTTGCCAACCCCAAAGAAGGCGAGCTGCGGTTTGCGGGCAAATTGAGAGATGTGCTTTATGCCTATGCACCGCCCAACAGCGCGAACCCCGCAGAACGGGCCAATCCATCTGAAAACATTTGGCCGCCCATGAGTGAGGTGAATGGGGAAATAGTTTTTGACAGACTCAACTTCAAGGTCAATGGCGCCTCTGGCAAATGGGGCAATACACCCTTTACCCAAATCAAGGCTGAAATTCCCAGCCTGAGCGCGCCCGTTGTTGTCAATGTTCAGGGTGAGACTAAAGCCAGTGCCAATGTTGTCTTGAATGATCTGCGCTTATCGCCGGTCAATCAAATGCTCAACGGCGTTTTGGCTCAGGCCACCAGCACGGGCAGCTTGTCGTCGCGGCTCAGGCTGTCTTTGCCGCTGGGCTCCCTTGACAAATCAAGTGTTCAGGGCACGGTGGCGTTGAGCGGCAATGACGTGCGCATTCAAAGTGACTTTCCCACCATTGAAAAGGCTCAAGGCAGCATTCAATTCAGCGAAGCTGGGTTCAATTTGCAGGGTGTGAGCGCTCAGTTTTTAGGGGGACCGATCAAGCTTGAAGGCGGATCCCGAAAACTCCCGCCGCGCAGCGCAGAAGCCAACCCCGTTTTTCGCATTCAAGGCCAAGCAAGCGCAAGCGGCCTTCGGCAAGCCAAAGAGTTCGGCGCCTTAAGTCTTGTTGCTCAGCATGCCAGTGGCGCAAGCGCTTACACCGCCAGTTTGGGGTTTAAGGGAGGGCAAAGCGAGCTCCAAATTCAGTCACAACTACAAGGTGTTTCAATTAACTTGCCTGCACCCTTTGGCAAACGTGCCGATGAATCTACCGCTTTTAAATATGAAAGCGTGGTTCAAAGCTTGGGCAATGTCGCGCCTTACAAAGCCCAGCGCGATCAAATACAAATGTCCTTGGGTTCCAGCTTGTCTGCTACTTACTTGCGCGACTTGGCTGGCACAGAGGCGCGTGTCATCCAAGGTCGCGTGCAAGTGGGTGCTGCCAATGCTGCGGCGGCGCCCAACACGCGCGAGACGGGTGTCACAGCCGAGGTCACTCTTCCCTCGTTTTCCATTGACGAGTGGCTTCAAGTGATCTCCCCGCCCAAGTCAAGCCCTCAATGGCAATCGGCCCCAAATACGGCACTCACATCAGCCACCTCTTCCTACCTTCCCAATCGCATGACCCTGAAAGCCAACGAGGTTACCGTTCAAGGGCGGCAATTGCACAACGTCTTTGTCAACGGTTCTCGTGAGGGCGCTTTGTGGCGCGCCAATTTGGATGCCCGAGAGTTCAGTGGCTACGTGGAGTACCGCCAATCCAACAATCTCAATGCGGGCCGTATTTACGCACGTTTAGCTCGTCTGAGTTTGCCGCCCTCTGCAGATCAAACCGTGGCAACTTTTCTTGAAGACTCCCCCGTGAGCATTCCTGCACTGGACATTGTGGTGGATGAGTTGGAGTTGCGCGGTAAAAAAATGGGGCGCGTCGAAATTGAAGCCGTCAACGCAGAGTCGGCACAAGCCAAGCCAACATCTGGGCGTGAATGGCGTTTGAACAAGCTCAACATCACCACGCCTGAGGCTAGCTTCAAAGCCAGCGGCAAGTGGTTCACTGCGCGCGAAGGCGCTCAGCCGGCCAATACGGAGATGAACTTTCGATTGGACATTTCAAATGCCGGCGAATTGTTAAACCGATTGGGCACCAAAGATGCGCTGCGCGGAGGGGCTGGCAAGTTAGAAGGCGAGGTTCAATGGCAGGGCTCGCCAATGACCCTTCACTATCCCAGCATGAGCGGCCGCTTCAACCTGAACATTGGGCGCGGGCAGTTTTTGCAAGCGGAGCCGGGCGTTGCCAAGTTGTTGGGGGTGTTGAGTCTTCAGGCACTGCCTCGCCGATTGCTGTTGGATTTCAGAGATGTGTTCAGTGCCGGCTTTGCCTTTGACACCATTCGGGGTGATGTGTTGATTCAACAAGGCATTGCCAGCACTCGCAACCTTCAAATGAAGGGTGTCAATGCGGTGGTGCAAATGGATGGCAGCTCTGACATTGCGCGAGAAACACAAAATTTGCGTATTTTAATTTTGCCCGAAGTGGATGCCGGCACCGCATCTTTGTTGGCAGGCATTGCGCTCAACCCCGCTATCGGTTTGAGTACATTTTTGGCGCAATTGATTCTCAAGCAGCCCTTAAGCCGCGTCAACACACAAGAGTTTTTGGTTGATGGGACATGGACCGATCCCCGGGTGACCAAAGTGGTCAACAGCGCTGCAACCCCTTAAGCTTGACCAACACTTTTGCAAATGGCGCAAGAAGCTTCATCCTCATTGCAAAACACACACATCCTGTGGCAGTTTTTCAAACAAATCACACGCTCCTTCACCGATCGTCGATTTTCATTGTGGATTGCGCTCGTGTTGCTGGTGGTTGCGCTGCTGGTCACGCTGGTTTGGCTTGCAGGTCGATATGAGGCCAGTCAGTACCAAGACGAACTAGACCGCGACACGGCAGATGCCGCAATCGACATTCGAAATGGCTTTGATCAAAACGTTTTGATTTTGCAAAATTTACAAAACAAAGCGCTTTCACAAAAGCTTTGGCAAGCAGAAATTTCAGACTTATTGAGTCAAAACAGAGATTGGCTTCGCGTCGAAAAAAGAGACTTGCAAGGCATCACGCTAGACGCTGTGTCATCGCCACTGAAGCCTGCGTTGTTCACCGACAAATCACGCATAGGCGAGCACGTTGAAACGATGCAAGCTTGTTTGCGTGCGCGTCGCCTGAATGGCCCCGCCTACTCTCGAAGCTACTTTGTGCCTCAATCCAACGGCCTGGGCTTAGAAGTGATGGAGGTGTGTTTGCCCATGATCGAGCGCGGCAACACGGCAGGATTCACGCTATTGACCTACAGCCTTCAAGAGGTTTTGTCTGCCAGGCTGGGCGAGACCTACGGACAACGCAATCAGATATCTTTCGTCGAGCCTGACGGCACGCGCTTGGCGGTTCACGGCAACTTGCCTCGCGCCAAACGCTTGTTCACCGCCAAGCAGCTGCTCGACTTACCGGGCACCACACTGATGCTTCGGATGGATGGTCGGCGCGCGGTACCCGTCCTGTTGCCCAATATCTTGCCGGCCTTGGTGACGGCCATGTCGTTTGCGCTGGTTTCGGTCTTGGTCTTGCTGGTCAAAGACTCCCGCCTCCGCCTCCAGGCCGAACGAGACCTGGCAGACGCACTTGCATTTCGAAAGGCCATGGAAGACTCCTTGGTAACGGGCCTGCGAGCGCGCGATCTTCAAGGTCGGATCACTTATGTCAATCCCGCCTTTTGCCAGATGGTGGGTTTTGAACCTGAATCGCTCTTGGGAAAATCTGCACCCATGCCTTATTGGCCACCTGAAATGGTGGGCGAGTATCAACAGCGCCAAGCGGTCAGGCTGGCAGGCAATGCGCCACCCAGAGAGGGCTTTGAATCGGTGTTTGTCCGGCAAGACGGCACACGTTTTCCGGTGCTTATTTTTGAGGCGCCTCTGATCAATGTGCTTGGTCAGCAAACGGGCTGGATGAGTGCTTTTTTGGACATCAGCGAACAGCGGCGCATCGAAGAGCTTTCTCGCTCCAGTCAGGAGCGCCTGCAAGCCACGGCCAGACTGGCCACTGTGGGTGAAATGGCCTCCCTCTTGAGTCACGAATTGAATCAGCCCTTGTCGGCCATTTCCAGTTACGCCACCGGCTCTTTGAATCTTTTGCGGCATCCAGATGATGGCCGTGCGTCCCCCCAATTGAGCGATCTTCAAATGGCTTTCGAACGAATTTCCGAGCAGGCCAGTCGCGCCGGTAAGGTGATCAACAGCGTGCACGATTTTGTCAGGCGCCGAGATCAAGACAAAGAAGTCGTTAAACCCCAATCCATCATTGATGCCGTCATGCCCCTGGTGCAACTGCAAGCACACAAGCTTCAGGTGCGAATTCAAACCGAAATGGACCCCCGCTTGCTGCCCGTTCTTTGCGACCGCACCATGGTTGAGCAAGTGCTTTTGAATCTGGCGCGCAATGGCATGCAGGCCATGGATCACCCAACTTGTCATCAGCGCACCCTGACCTTGCGGATCAAGAGGGCCGCTTCTAGCCAATCACAAGGCTGGGTGGAGTTTTCAGTGCTTGACTTGGGGCTGGGCATCTCAGATGAAGTGGCGCAAAACTTGTTCACGCCTTTTTTCACCACCAAAGCGGAGGGGATGGGCTTGGGGCTCAGTTTGTGCAGAACGGTTGTGGAGCAACACGGCGGTCACTTGGAGTTTGAAGCCAATGAACCTTGCGGCACACTTTTTCGATTTACCCTGCCCACGGCGGCCGAAATTTAAGCCTGGCTAAAATCAAATTATGCAACCCACCCTTAACGCTTGTGTTTTCATTGTGGATGACGATGCCAGCGTGCGAGATGCAATGGCTTGGTTGCTACGCTCGAGGCGCTTGATGAGCGAGTCTTTTGCCAGTGCCGATGCGTTTGAAAAAACGCTGCAAGAAAAGTTTCCGGGCCCCAAAGCCCCTGTTCCAACACAAGCCGGTTGCATCTTGTTAGACGTTCGAATGCCCGGACAAAGCGGCTTGGCCCTTTTTGAAACGCTGATCGGTAACGGCCTTGCCCACACGTGGCCTGTGATTTTCCTAACCGGTCATGCCGATGTGCCTACAGCCGTAGACAGCGTGAAGCGGGGGGCCTTTGACTTTTGCGAAAAGCCCTTTTCTGACAATGCCTTGGTAGACCGCGTGGAGCAAGCATTGGCGTTGTCTCAGGAGCGGCTGGTTGTTCATCAACAAAGTGCAGGGCTGGTTTCGCGCCTAGATGAGCTCACCGAGCGCGAGCGCGATGTCATGCGCTTGGTGGTGGCCGGATTGCCCAACAAGCTCATTGCCGACCAACTTGACATCAGTGTGCGCACAGTGGAGGTCCATCGATCGCGCGTTTTTGAAAAAATGGACGTGAAGTCTGCCGTCGAGTTGGCCAACTTGCTGCGCGAGGTTTGAATGAAGACACCATCGGGTAGCTTGCGCATTCATTCCTTGTTGGATGATTTGTTGGTACGCTCTTCTTTGTCGTCTGGTTTGAGCTCGCCCTTGTCTCGACCCGAAAACATGGTCCACCAAACGATCAACACCAGCAACACCAGCGCCAACAGCGCCTCTAACAGTATCAGGCCCATGCAAAAACTCCTTCGTTCATGCATTGTAGGGAGCATCTGCTTGAGCGTATGTTGGCTCTTGACGGCTTGTTCTACGCCAAAGAAAGCGCCGCCCATTGCGCCACCAATTCAGCCCCTTTTGGCGCCGCCTGTTGTCTCAAATCCGGCGGCTTCTGCCCAGCCCCCGCAGGCAACAGTTCGCGAAGCAGCGCAACCCGTTTTGACGAGAGCCAAAAGCAAATGGGTTATGGCAAATTGGGCGGATCTGCCGGGGCTCAATGCTGATAACTTCAATGAGGCATGGGTTGCTTGGCGGCAAAACTGCATGCGCAGCTCGCCCAATTTGCCGCATTCGCAACAGCTTTGTGCCAATGTGAAACGATTAGAGGGGCAGACCTCTGAGGCTCAAAGAAACTGGTTGATGCAGAACTTCCAACCCTACAGGGTTGAGAGTTTGAATGCTTCTGCAGCGCCAGCCAACGGACTTTTAACCGCCTATTTCGAACCTGTTTTGGAGGCCTCGCGCAGTGCAAAACCTGGGTTTTCCGTCCCCTTGTACGGCGTGCCTGCCAACCTCAAATCGCGCTCTCCTTGGTACAGCCGTGAAGAGATTTCAAAGTTACCCGCCGCTCAAGCCGCCCTGAAGGGAAAAGAAATTGCCTACATTGCCAACCCCGTAGATGCCATGGTGCTCCATATTCAGGGTTCTGGCCGGCTGTGGGTCACGCAAAACGATGGCAGCAGAAAGCAAATTCGATTGGCATTTGCCGGCACCAATGACCACCCCTATCAAAGTATTGGCCGATGGCTTCTGGGTCAAAACCTCACCAAAGACGCCACGTGGCCCGGCATTAAGTCTTGGCTTGCACAAAACCCGCAAAGAACCCAAGAGCTGATGTGGCGCAATCCGCGATTTATTTTCTTCAAAGAAGAGGCCCTCACGGGGCCAGATGCTCTTTTGGGGCCCAAAGGAGCGATGGGCGTTCCGCTCACCTCGGGGCGGTCGATTGCCGTAGACCCAGGAAGCATTCCATACGGGTCTGCGGTCTGGCTTTCCAGCAGCGGCCCTCAAGTCTCACTCAATCGCTTGGTTTTTGCACAAGACACAGGGAGCGCCATTCTGGGCGCCGTTCGCGCTGACTATTTCGCGGGCTCTGGGGATGCCGCTGGCGAGTTGGCGGGCCGTCTCAAACAAGACATGAGAGCATGGGTTTTACTTCCAAGATAAGCTCTGTCGTTCTACACTGTTGATTCATGCTTTAGAAAGTGCCCCTCCATGAACGCTCCTTTGCCTGAACACCTGCGCCACGCGCTGGCAACCGTCACGCTTGATGACAAATACAGCTTGAAATCGGGTCGTGCATTCATGAGCGGGGTTCAAGCCCTCGTTCGCTTGCCCATGCTGATCCAAGAGCGCGATGCCATGGCGGGTAAAAATACAGGCGCCTTGATCAGCGGATACAGGGGTTCGCCCTTGGGTGGCTATGACCAAGCGCTCTGGAAAGCCAAATCATATTTAGAAAAACACAACATTGTGTTTCAGCCTGGGGTCAACGAAGAGCTGGCAGCAACGGCGCTCTGGGGCACCCAACAAATGGGGTTTGCGCCTCCAGGAACTCAAAAGTTTGATGGTGTGTTTGGCATTTGGTACGGCAAAGGCCCTGGCGTGGATCGCTGCTCCGATGTGTTCAAACACGCCAACATGGCCGGCACCACCCCGTGGGGCGGCGTTTTGGCCGTGGCTGGTGACGACCATGTGGCCAAAAGCTCCACGGCTGCGCACCAAAGCGATCACATTTTCAAAGCTTGCGGCTTGCCTGTTTTCTTCCCCTCTTCCGTGCAAGAGGTTTTAGATTTGGGTGTGCACGCCATTGCCATGAGCCGGTTTGCGGGCGTCTGGTCTGGCATGAAGACCATTCAAGAAGTGGTTGAGTCGAGCGCCACGGCAGATATCAACGCCGATCGCGTGAAAATCGTTTTGCCTGAATTTGAAATGCCACCAGGTGGTGTACATATTCGGTGGCCCGATCCGGCGCTTGACCAAGAAGCACGTTTGTTTGATTACAAATGGTATGCAGCGCTGGCCTACATTCGCGCCAATCGCTTGAATCGCAACGTCATCGAAGGCCCCAACGATCGCTACGGCATCATGGCCAGTGGCAAAGCCTACAACGACACACGCCAAGCCTTGGTTGATTTGGGTTTAGACGTGGAAACTTGTCAGCGTCTTGGTATTCGGGTGCACAAGGTTTCTGTGGTTTGGCCTTTAGAAGCGCAAACCACGCGCGAGTTTGCAAAGGGCTTGAAAGAGATTTTGGTGGTGGAAGAAAAACGCCAAATCATTGAGTACCAACTGAAAGAAGAGTTGTACAACTGGCCTGACTCACAGCGGCCTCGCATTGTGGGCAAGTTTGATGAGCTTGAGGGCAACGATTCCGGCGGCGAATGGTCTGTGCCCAATCCAATGGCTCACCGTTTGCTCAGAGCCAATGCCGATCTCACGCCTACCCTCATTGCCAAGGCTTTGGCCAAGCGTTTGCTCAAGCTCGATTTGCCATCCGATGTGTTGGCACGAATGAATGCACAACTTAGCATCATCGATGCCAAAGAACGCGCACAAAATAGTTTGGTGCTCAACCCTGCGGCAGATCGCATGCCTTGGTTCTGTTCTGGCTGCCCTCACAACACCAGCACCAAGGTGCCTGAAGGCTCTCGTGCCATGGCCGGCATTGGTTGCCATTTCATGAGTGTTTGGATGGACCGCAGCACTGTGGGCTTTACCCAAATGGGCGGCGAAGGCACACCCTGGATTGGCCAACAGCATTTCAGCCATGAAAACCATGTGTTTGCCAACATCGGCGACGGCACTTATTTTCACAGCGGTATTTTGGCCATTCGTCAAAGTATTGCGGCGGGTGTCAACATTACCTACAAGATTTTGTACAACGATGCCGTTGCCATGACAGGGGGTCAACGTATAGGAGAGCGCGCTGAGGGTCATACGGTGGTACAAATTGCGCAAAGCATGCGGGCTGAAGGTGCTGTGATCATCAAAGTTGTAACCGACGAGCCTGAAAAATACAGCGGTGTTGCTCTTGCCGAAGGTGTGTTGGTTCATCACCGTGATGAGCTCGATGCCATTCAGCGTGAGCTGCGCGAAGTGAAGGGTTGTACCGTCATCATTTATGACCAAACCTGCGCTACTGAAAAACGCCGCCGTCGCAAGCGCGGCACCATGGTCGACCCGGCTGTGCGCGTCATGATCAATGAATTGGTGTGTGAAGGCTGTGGTGATTGTGGTGTGCAGTCCAACTGCTTGTCCGTTGAACCACTTGAAACCGAGTTTGGTCGCAAACGCACTATCAATCAAAACACGTGCAACAAAGACACCAGCTGTCTCAAAGGCTTTTGCCCGAGTTTTGTTTCCATTGAAGGCGGGCAACTGAAGAAAAAGTCCAAACAACAAAAATTCAGCTTAGATGCATTGCCTACTTTGCCCATGCCGACGTTGCCAGATTTGGCAGTAGCCACCCAAGCTTATGGTGTGGTGGTGGCAGGTGTTGGCGGTACCGGCGTGATCACCATTGGTCAGCTACTGGGCATGGCTGCTCACTTAGACGGTCTTGGCATCGTGACACAAGACTCGGCTGGTTTGGCTCAAAAGGGCGGCGCCACTTGGAGCCACGTGCTGTTGGCTAAAAACCAAGATCAAATTCAAACCACGCGCGTTAGCATGGCAGCGGCCGATTTGATTTTGGGATGTGATCCCATTGTGAGTGCGGGCAAAGAAACCTTGTCGCGCATGATGGAAGGTAGAACGCGCGTTGCGCTGAACTCGCACAGCACGCCTACAGCTGCTTTTGTTAAAAATACCCAATGGCAAAATCCGGCTGACAGTTGTGCTGCTGAAATTGCTGAGGCTGTTGGCATCCGTGGTTTGGCTGCATTTGATGCAGACCAGCTTTCAAACCAATTGATGGGTGACACCATTTATATCAACCCCATGATTTTGGGCTATGCCTGGCAAAAGGGTTGGGTGCCATTGAGCCTTGATGCTTTAAAGCGCGCCATTGAACTCAATGAAGTTGCGGTGGCCCAAAACTTAGCGGCCTTTGAATGGGGTCGCCATGCAGCACACCATTTGCCTGCTGTTCAAGCATTGTTCACCCCTGTTCAAGTGATTTCGTTAAAAAAGCGTGAAAAGTTAGAAGAGCTTGTTTCAACACGCGTTGAGTTTTTAACGGCTTATCAAAATGCAAGCTACGCCAAACAGTATGAAGATTCTGTTCTCAAAGTCAAAGCCAAAGAAAGTTCCCTTGGCCTTTCCTTGCTTTCAGAAACTGTGGCTCGCCAGTTGTTCAAACTGATGGCTTACAAAGACGAGTACGAAGTGGCCCGCTTGCATACCGACAAACAGTTCCTGGAACGCGTCAAATCGCAGTTTGAGGGCGATTTCAAGGTTTTCTACCACTTAGCCCCACCCCTGCTTGCCAAACGCAATGAGAAGGGCCAGCTTCTCAAACAAAAAATGAGCCCTCACATGCTCTTGGCGTTCAAACTGCTTGCGCCTTTGAAGTTTTTGCGTGGCACTTCTTTGGATATTTTTGGTCGAACCGAAGAACGGCAGACAGAACGTGCCTTGATTCAAGAGTACAAAGATGCCATTGATGAGATGTTGGTATCTCTGAATTCAAAAAATCATGCCTTGGCCGTCAAGATGGCCAATTTGCCAGAACAAGTCAAAGGCTTTGGCCACGTGAAAGAAAGAAACGTGGCTGCAGTGATGATTCAGTGGCAAAACTGCATGGACGAGTTCAGAAAAACAAATTAATTTGAATTCTGAGTTTGTCTTTGTATTCTTCTTTTATATAGATTAATACATAGTAGTAGTAGATAAGGAGAGGCTTGTTCTGTGGACAAGTCTCTTTTTTCTTTACAGATCAATGCATTAAATCATTTTGAAGCATGTGCACGAGCCTGCATTGGTGCTGTCGTCAAAACATGAACAACTTCTTCAAATCAAAATTTCTGTGGATAACTTGGCTCTTATCCCAAAACTATCCACATCTTTGTTCATTGACAAAGTAAATAAACAAGGTTTAAAAAAACCAATGGAAAGTCACGAATTAAAAAGACCAGCCCTAAAGTCATCGACCGCTTGCATCAATTCTTCTCTGGTGTTCATGACAAAGGGGCCGTATTGAGCGATGGGTTCGTTCAAAGCTTGACCCGAAATTAACAATACTTTGGCACCTGGAGATCCTTGTATCACCACGCCATTGCCTTCATTTCGAAGAATGGCCATTCGGTTTAATTCGATCGCTGTTGATTGCTTCTCACTGACAACAGAAACTGAGCCCCGATAAACAAATAAGAAAGCATTGTGTTTTGGATCCAAAGCTTGTTCAAAGCGACTTGGCTTTTCAAAGTGAATATCCAAATAAAGTGTTTGAGTTGGAAAAAGCGATGGTGACCGGTGAACAGCACCAAGTGTGCCGTTGGACTCACCTGCAATGATGCGCACCTTGACCGACTCATGGGGCCAGGTTTCTGGAATGCGATCAGTTTGAATATCGAGATAAGCAGGCGAGCACATTTTCTGGTGAGATGGCAAATTCAGCCACAGCTGAAAGCCTTCCATCACACCTTCTTCTTGTTCAGGCATTTCACTGTGCACAACACCTTTGCCAGCAGTCATCCATTGAACGCCACCATTTTGTAAAAGACCTTCGTTTCCTGCGCTGTCCTTGTGTCGCATGCGGCCGGAAATCATGTAGGTGACAGTTTCAAAACCTCTGTGAGGGTGATCTGGAAATCCACCACCATAGTCATTCGGGTCGTCGCTGCCAAAGTGGTCGAGCATTAAGAATGGATCGAGCCGACGTTGGTGAGTTTGTGTAAGTACCCGAGTGAGTTTGACGCCATCGCCGTCGCTGGTTGCTTGACCTGCTATCTGTTGCTCAACACTGCGCCCGATCAATGAGGTTTGGATTTTTTCTATATCAATCATAAAAAATTTAGAGGCCTGAATAGTCGGTATAGCCTTTTGCACCACCACCATAGAAGGTTGCTCTGTCGGGTGTGTTGTAAGGGCCGTTTTGTTGAAGTCTGCTTGCCAAATCTGGGTTGGCGATGAAGGCTTTTCCAAAAGCAATCAAATCTGCGCCATGGCTCAATGCGCTTTTGGCGAGATCGTTGTCATAACCATTGTTGAGCATCCATGCGCCTTGGCCACCGGCTTGTTGATAAGCTGTTTTCAAGGCGGCGTAATCGAAGGGCTTTTCACCTTGCTGATAATCGCGCGCTGCACCTGTTGAGCCTTCGATGGTGTGGACATAGGCCAAATTAAGAGTGCCTAAAAAACCAGCAACATGCTCAAACAAATCCTGCGGTGAGGCATCGCTGGCATCGTTGGCCGGTGTGACGGGAGAGATTCGAATACCACAACGCCCGCCACCAATTTCTTGTGTGACGGCGGTCATGACTTCTTTCAAAAAGCGAGTACGATTTTCAATGCTGCCGCCATAGGCATCTTGGCGTTGATTGCTGTCGGCCCTTAAAAACTGATCGACCAAATAACCATTCGCAGCATGGACTTCAATGCCATCGAACCCTGCCAGCATGGCGTTTTTGGCTGCATGCCGATAGTCAGAAACGATGCCAGCTATTTCTGTCAACTCGAGGGCGCGCGGCATGGATGTTGGCTCAAAGCGTGGAATGCCATTTTCAATGAGGACCGTTTTTGATTTGGCCACGATGGCAGAGGGTGCAACAGGCGCTTGTCCATTGGGCTGCAGGCTGGTGTGAGAAATGCGGCCCACATGCCAAAGCTGTATGACTATTTTTCCGCCTTGGGCATGCACTGCCGCTGTGACGGGTTGCCAAGCCGTGACTTGCTCGGCAGACCAAATGCCCGGAACATCTGCATAACCTTGGCCTTGATGGCTGATGGCGGTGGCTTCTGTGATGATGAGGCCTGCACCCGTTGCGGGGTTGGCGCGTTGCGCATAGTATTCAGCCATCAGAGCATTCGCCAACGCATGAGGCGCCCGATTGCGCGTGAGAGGTGCCATCACGATGCGTGTGGCAAGTTGCAATTGACCCGCCTGACAGGGTTCAAATAAATTTTTCATGACGCAAAGCATACGATTTTTTTCGGCGCTCTGGTTGGCAATTTGTATCTCTATGGCGGCCGCTGTTTCATTGGGTATCACGCGCTTTGCCTATGCGCTGCTTTTGCCGCCCATGCGCGAGGATTTATCGTGGACCTACACCTTGGCAGGCAGCATGAACACCTTCAATGCGCTTGGCTATTTGATTGGTGCGCTGATCACACCGCGCATTTTGAGTCAATGGGGCGCTGTGCGTGTTTTGTTAGGCGGCGCCTTGTTTGCGTCTTTGCTCATGGCCGCGACAGGCTTTTTTTCTGATACCAGCATTCTTTTGATTCAGCGTTTGTTGGCCGGCATCGCCAGTGCGGCGGTCTTTGTGTCTGGCGGGCTGTTGGCTGCCAGGCTGGGCACGCACTTGCCCGCACAGTCGGGTTTCTTGTTGGGTATTTATTACGGTGGTACGGGCTTGGGCATTTCTTTGTCGGCGGTTCTGGTGCCTGCGGCCGTGGACTTGGCCACCCAAGACGGGCAGATTCATGCTTGGGCGTGGGCGTGGTGGGCTTTGGGCCTTGCTTGTTTTGCCATGACTGTTTTGTTGTTTCTCATTCGCCGCACGATGCTGCAATTTATGCCTGAGCCCAAAGCAACAACGCCCACCGACGCCAATGCCGAAACGCGCGCGCTCAAAATGCATTGGCCGCAGTGGACGTTTGGTTTGACGGCGTATGGACTTTTTGGTGTGGGCTACATCGGTTACATGACCTTTGTGGTGGCTGTCTTGCGAGAGCAGGGGGCCAACGCTTCGCAGATTACTTTTTTTTACGCCATGCTGGGTTTGGCCGTGCTGGCCTCGTCTCGGGTTTGGGCCAACTTATTGAATCGCTATCGAGGCGGCCAAGCCTTGTCTATTTTGAATGCCCTGCTGAGTGTTGCAACCATCATCCCCGCGCTCACGTCGGCATGGCCTCTCATGATGGTGTCGGGTGTTTTATTCGGAGGCGTCTTTTTGTCGGTGGTTGCATCCACCACGGCCATGGTCAAACACAACCTGGCGCCGTCACAGTGGGCGGCAGGTATTAGTGTGTTCACCGTGGTCTTTGCTGCAGGACAAATTGTTGGACCCACGGTGGTGGGATGGATTGCGGATGGCCCGGGCGGACTTCAACGAGGGCTTGTGTTTTCAGCGGTCGCGCTGTTGTTGGGCGCTTTGTTGGCGTGGCAACAAAAACCGATTCCGCAAAGTTGAATGGCCCTCAGCCGTCGTAGCCCGGACTTTCGCGATCGAGTTTGCGAATCAATGATGGCCAAACAAAGTTACCGCCCAAGCCGCCCGTTTGAACCTTCATGGCATGTGCTACGCCCGTCAAAACTTGGGGGTCGATGGCAATCAGATCTGAAGCCCTCGTTTGCCCCGCCAAGGCATCGACTTGAATGCGACACGTATTTTCAAAAATGTACATTTGCAAAAATGCGTCGGCAATCGTTTTGCCCACAGTGAGCAAGCCATGGTTGCGCAGCATCAAATAGTTGGCATCTGCCAAGTCTTTTTGCAAACGCAATTTTTCATCATCCCGAATGGCAACGCCTTCGTAGTCGTGGTAGGCCAGTGACGCCAAAACAAAGGTGCTTTGCTGGCTGATGGGCAAAACGCCGTCCTTTTGCGCGCTTACCGCCACGCCCGCGCGCGTGTGCGTGTGAAGCACACAGCCGGCCTCGTGGCGTGCTTCATGTACCGCGCTGTGAATGACAAAACCAGCAGGGTTAACCGGGTGCGGGTTGTCTGCATCAAGCTTGTTGCATTGCATGTCTACTTTGACAAGACTGGACGCCGTGATCTCATCAAACATCAGGCCGTAGGGGTTGATTAAAAACTGGTGTTCCTCACCACTCACGCTGGCGGGCAATTTGGCGCTGATGTGCGTAAACACCAAGTCGCTCCAACCATACATGGCCACCAAGCGATAACAGGCCGCCAAGGCCACGCGCAATTCCCATTCATCTGGGTGCATCTGAGTGCTGGGTTTGGGGCTTTGTTTCATGGTGCTTCCCTGGGTTTTTGGCCGAGCTTAGCGCGAGGGTGCTCTGGCATGGGTCGCGCATGGAACACGCGATACAGATAAAATCGAAGCCTTTGGCCATTGGCCCTTACGGCGCGAGCAGCGCCGGCCTTCAGTTGATGCACTGGTGATTTGATGCTCTACCCAAAAGAATTTGATGTGATCGTCGTTGGCGGCGGCCATGCGGGCACCGAAGCCGCGTTGGCGGCTGCGCGCATGGGTTGTCAGACACTTTTGCTGTCTCACAATATCGAAACCCTGGGCCAGATGAGTTGCAACCCGTCTATTGGCGGTATTGGCAAGGGCCACCTGGTCAAAGAGGTGGACGCTTTGGGTGGTGCCATGGGCATCGCAACCGACGAAGGCGGCATCCAGTTTCGAATCTTGAACAGCTCCAAAGGCCCGGCCGTTCGCGCAACGCGCGCTCAGGCCGATCGTATTTTGTACAAGGCCGCCATTCGCAGTCGCCTTGAAAACCAAGAAAACTTGTGGCTGTTCCAGCAGGCTGTTGATGATTTGATGGTGGAGTCCAATGGCACAGAAGACCGTGTGGTGGGGGCTGTCACGCAAGTGGGTGTTCGCTTCCGTTCAAAAACGGTGGTTCTGACGGCGGGTACTTTTTTGGACGGCAAAATTCACGTTGGCTTAGAGAATTATTCTGCTGGCCGGGCAGGGGACCCTCCCGCGGTCAGTTTGTCTGCCCGCCTGAAAGAGTTGAAGTTGCCGCAGGGCCGCCTCAAAACGGGCACGCCGCCCCGATTAGACGGCCGGACCATCGACTTTTCCAAATGCCAAGAACAGCCGGGCGATGGCATGCCAGGCGGCTTGAACGCTGAAGCAGGTGTGCCTGTTTTCAGCTTCATGGGCCGCGCAGACATGCACCCAGCGCAGATGCCTTGCTGGATCACCCACACCAACGAGAGAACCCACGAGATCATTCGATCCGGCTTTGACCGAAGCCCCATGTTCATGGGGAAAATTGAAGGCGTGGGACCTCGTTATTGTCCCAGCGTGGAAGACAAGATCAATCGATTTGCCGACAAAGACAGCCACCAAATCTTCTTGGAACCCGAGGGCTTGACCACCCACGAGTTTTATCCCAATGGCATTTCTACCAGTTTGCCGTTTGATATTCAGTATGCCTTGGTGAGGTCTATGAAGGGGCTGGAAAATACCCACATCCTTCGGCCCGGTTATGCCATTGAGTATGACTACTTTGATCCGCGCTCCTTGAAGAGCAGTTTTGAAACACGCCAAATTGGCGGCTTGTTTTTCGCGGGCCAAATTAACGGCACCACAGGGTATGAAGAGGCGGCGGCGCAAGGCTTGTTTGCTGGTATCAATGCCGCACTTCAGTGCCGCGCCATGGCTGGATCGGGCAGTGATATGGGCGGAGCATGGTTGCCCAGCCGTGACCAAGCGTACTTGGGCGTACTGGTTGATGACCTGATTACCAAGGGTGTTACCGAGCCCTACCGCATGTTTACCAGCAGGGCAGAGTTCCGCTTGCAACTTAGGGAAGACAATGCAGACATGCGCCTGACAGAAGTGGGGCGAAAGCTAGGGTTGGTGGACGACGTGCGCTGGACGTCCTTTTGCACAAAACGCGAGGCTGTTTCACGTGAAACAGAGCGACTGAAGTCAACGTGGGTTAATCCAAGGAACTTGCCAGCGGCAGAGTCGGAGCGAGTTCTTGGCAAATCCATTGAGCACGAGCACAACCTTTTCGATTTGTTGAGGCGGCCTGGGGTTGCTTATGAAAGCCTCATGACTTTGGATGCCGACCGTTTTGTGGCAGAGGCTGTTTCACGTGAAACACTGGGCGATCTTTCGGCCTCTGTGATTGAGCAGGTTGAGATAGCGGCAAAGTACTCGGGCTACATAGATCGGCAAAAGATAGAGGTTGAGCGCGCCGCCCACTTTGAAAACCTCAAGCTGCCAGCGAAACTTGACTATCTACTGGTGACATCCTTGTCGATTGAGGCAAGGCAAAAACTGGCCAAATACCGACCCGAAACCTTGGGCATGGCCTCGCGAATTTCGGGCATTACCCCCGCAAGCATTTCTTTGTTGTTGATTTATCTCAAAAGAGGCGGGTTCAAGGAGTTCATGGCGGTGAAGCCTGAGCCGCTGGAGCTTGAGGGCACAAATACAGAGGGCGCGGTGAGCCTGAAGTCATGACCTTTGGCCCATCGCATCAGTTGAATATTCCTTTGGACCTTGACCGAGGTATTGATGCCCTAGGCTTGCGGGTGACCGAAGCGCAGCAGCATCAGTTGTTGGGCTACATGGACCTGATTCAAAAATGGAACAAGGTCTATAACCTCACGGCGCTTAGAAACCCCCAAGAAATATTGACCCACCATGTGCTGGACAGTTTGTCTGTCATTTCGCCTTTGCTTCGGCACCTTGAGCAAAAAAAGGGTTCCGTAGAACCGGAGGTGAGTTTGCTGGATGTTGGCTCGGGCGGCGGTTTGCCTGGCGTGGTGATTGCAATCTGTTGCCCCTTTGTTCGAGTCACCTGCGTCGACACCGTTTCAAAGAAGGCCGCATTCATTCAGCAGGTGGCTGCCAGCCTAAAGCTGGCTAACTTGCAAGGTGTTCATGCTCGAGTAGAAAGCTTGTCTGGGCCCTTTGATGTGGTTTGCTCTAGAGCCTTTGCATCATTGCCAGACTTTGTGAATTGGTCTTTGGGCGCATTGGCCCAAGGAGGGGTTTGGATGGCCATGAAAGGCAAAACCCCCGAAGATGAAATGGCTGGTTTACCTTCCTCGACAGAAGTGTTTCACGTGGAACAGCTGAAAGTTCCCAGCTTGGATGCAGATCGTTGCGTGGTTTGGATGAAAAAATCAGCAACTTTGTCAGCGGCGGCAAGCTCGACTTGAGTTTCGCCCATTACACTTGGGCTAAATTAGAAGGCCTTTGATGTTTGGAATTTCTGACTATGGTGCTTTTGTGGCCGCCTTTGTATTGCTTTTGTTCCTGCCAGGCCCGGGAAACTTGGCTCTGATTACTTCAACCTCTCAAGGCGGCATGATGGGTGGCTTTGCATCCGTCATGGGTTTGCTCTTGGGTGATCAAATCTTGTTGTGGATGACTGTTGCTGGGGTGGCGGCACTTTTGCAAACCTATCCCCATTTGTTTTTGTCCTTGCAATGGGTGGGTGCGGCGTACCTTGCCTGGCTAGGCGCCAAAATGGTTTTTGCCAAGCCCGGAGAGGGGCCTTCCATCAAAATTACACCGGGCAAGTATTTCAAAGAAACCATGTTCATTACCTTGCTCAACCCCAAAGCCATCATGTTCTTTTTTGCGTTTTTTCCGCAATTCATCAACCCAGAGCAACACCTTGGAATGTTAACTTTTGTTTTCATGGCGGCTACCATTGCCTGTTTGGGATTTGTGTACTGTTTCGGGGTTGTGCTCATCACTCACAACATGGCGCAACGCCTTCGTGCCCATCCCAAATTTTCCGGATTCCTCCAAAAAGTGGCTGGATTGTTTTTGATAGGTTTTGGTATCAAATTGGCCCTTGGTAAATGAGCACACCCGCTAAAAAAGAAGTTTAAAAATGGCAAAAATTTTCTGTGTTGCAAATCAAAAGGGCGGTGTGGGCAAGACCACGTCAACGGTCAATTTGGCTGCCGGTTTGGCGAAGGTGGGGCAGCGTGTCTTGTTGGTTGATCTCGACCCTCAGGGCAACGCCACCATGGGCTCGGGTGTGGACAAGCGCCAATTGGAGCTCAGCGTTTACGACGTTTTGCTTGAGTCCGCCAGCATCCATGAGGCGGCTATTTTTTCAGAGAAATGCGGCTATCACGTGTTGGGTGCCAACCGTGAATTGGCGGGTGCTGAGGTCGAACTGGTTGACCTTGAAAGGCGCGATCAGCGGCTGAAGGCGGCCCTCGAAGTGGTCGACAACGATTTTGATTTTGTCTTGATTGATTGCCCGCCTTCCTTGTCCATGCTCACCTTGAATGGTTTGTGTGCGGCGCATGGCGTGATCGTACCCATGCAGTGCGAATACTTTGCCCTTGAAGGGTTGACAGATTTGGTCAATACCATCAAGCAAGTTCATGCCAACCTGAATCCCGATTTGAAGATCATTGGCTTGCTCCGCGTCATGTTCGATCCGCGAATTACCTTGCAACAACAAGTGAGCGAGCAATTGAAATCGCACTTTGGCGACAAGGTATTCAACACCGTGATTCCCAGAAATGTCCGCTTGGCCGAAGCCCCAAGCTATGGCTTGCCAGGCGTCGTGTTTGACCCTTCCGCCAAGGGCAGCCAAGCTTTTGTGGAGTTTGCCAAAGAGCTGGTCCAGCGCATACCCACTCTTTGAGGCCCCAGCCAAGTGATCATGGCAACTCCCAAAGTCCTCATGCTGCCTGGCTGGCAGGGAAGCGGGCACGCACACTGGCAAATGCATTGGGTGAGGCGCTACGCGTATCAGCTTGTAGAGCAACATGATTGGATGCGCCCCCTTCGAGGCGATTGGCTCGCCCGGCTGGAAGATGTGATGTCTGATTTGAATGAGCCTGTTTATTTGGTGGCACACGGTTTGGGCTGCATTCAAGTTGCCGCATGGGCCCAAATCTCTGCACATGGCCAGAAAGTAGAGGCTGCTTTGTTGGTCGCTCCTAGCGACGTTGAAGCATCCCACCTTGAAAATGTATTTTCCAGTTGGAGACCGATTGAGCTGAAGGCGCTGCCTTTCAAATCAACGTTGATTGGCAGTCAAAACAACCCAGATTGCAGTGCTTCACGCGCGGCATACTTTGCAAAGTGCTGGGGCTCTCAGTACCTCCATCTGGGTGAATTCGGGCAGTTGAATGCCCAATCCAATTTGGGCGATTGGCCAGAGGGCCACGCTTTGTTGAATGACTTGATGAAAGAAAAAGAACATGGTCACTAAAAAACCAAAAGGCTTAGGCCGCGGGCTTGAAGCCTTGCTCGGCCCCAAAGTGCTTGACGAAGCCAGCTCGCCACAAGCGGTTGAAGCTGCCGCCAATCGAAGCCCCAGCAGCTTGGCGCTTAGCGAGTTGGTGCCTGGCATGTATCAGCCTCGAACCCGCATGGACGAGGGCGCACTTTACGAATTGGCCGAGTCCATCAAAGCGCAAGGCATCATGCAGCCCATCTTGGTTCGCAAACTCAGTGATGGTCCCAACGCTGGCAAATACGAAATCATTGCAGGCGAGCGACGGTTCCGAGCATCACGCTTGGCAGGCTTGAACGAGGTGCCTGTGTTGGTTCGAGATGTGGCCAATGAGGCCGCGGCGGCAATGGCCTTGATTGAGAACATTCAACGCGAAGACCTCAACCCCTTGGAAGAGGCCATGGGCCTACAACGCTTAATCAAAGAGTTTGGACTCACTCACGAAACAGCAGCGCAAGCGGTTGGACGTTCTAGAAGTGCTGCCAGCAATTTGCTTCGTTTATTGAACTTGGCCGAGCCCGTGCAAACCATGCTGATGGCAGGCGACATTGACATGGGTCATGCTCGCGCCTTACTGGGTTTGGACAAGGCTGCTCAAATCACGGCCGCCAACCAAATCAGCGCCAAAAAAATGTCGGTACGCGAGGCAGAGAGCTTGGTGAAAAAACTCAGCGCAGAATTTTCATTGGTTCAACAAAAACCGAAAAAAGAAAAGTCGCGAGACATCAAACGCGTTGAGGAAGAGTTGTCAGATCTGTTGATGGCACAAGTGGAGGTGCGTGTTAAAAAGCGCGTGAAGCGACACGGACGCTTTGAAGAAATGGGCGAGTTGTCAATTCAGTTTGGTTCTTTGGATGAACTCAATGGGCTGATTGAAAAACTACGCGCATGAAGCACAAGGTCAGAGCTTAAAAACTTTTCAATGGAAGATTTTTCCAGGATTCATGATGTTGTGAGGGTCTAGCGCTTGCTTCAAAGTGCGCATCATGTTGACAGCACCCACGCCAGCCTCTGTGACCAAAAAATCCATTTTGTGCAGTCCAATGCCGTGCTCGCCTGTGCAAGTACCGCCAAGGCGCAAGGCGCGGCTGACGAGTTTGTGATTCAAGTCTTCGGCAATTTCGCGCTCACTTGGAATTTCGGGGTCGATCAGATAGCCAAAGTGGAAGTTGCCGTCACCGACGTGGCCCACCAAAAAGTAGGGCAAGCCACTGGCCTCGGTTTCGGCCACCGAGTCAAGCAGACAGTCGGCCAATTTGCTAATTGGCACACAGGTGTCGGTGCTGATGGCCCGGCAACCTGGCCGGCTTTGCAGCGCTGCAAAATAAGCATTGTGTCTAGCTGTCCAAAGGCGCGTGCGTTCTTCAGGGGTGGTAGCCCATTCAAAGGCGTTGCCACCATGGTCGCTGGCAATTTCTTGAACTGTTTCAGCTTGCTCCTTCACGCCAGCGGGCGAGCCGTGGAACTCCATCAACAGCATGGGTTCTTCACGCAAACCCAATTTGGCATATGCGTTGACCATGCGCACCGAGTTGTGATCGATCAACTCAACGCGCGCAATGGGCACGCCCAACTGGATCACTTGAATGACGGTCTGAACGGCAGTCTCAATGCTGGGGAAAGAACAAATGGCCGCGGAAATGGCTTCGGGCAAGGGGTACAAGCGAACCGTCACTTCGGTCATCACGCCCAGGGTGCCCTCACTGCCCACAAACAAGCGCGTGAGGTCGTAACCCGCGCTTGATTTTTTGGCGCGCGTGCCTGTGCGAATGATTTCGCCAGAGGCCGTGACCACTTCAAGGGCCAACACGTTTTCACGCATGGTGCCGTAGCGCACGGCATTGGTGCCGCTGGCACGCGTTGCGCTCATGCCCCCAAGGGTGGCGTCGGCGCCCGGATCGATGGGAAAAAACAACCCTGTTGACTTGATTTCTTCGTTCAACTGTTTGCGCGTGACGCCAGGTTGCACCGTGACGGTGAGATCTTCTGCGTTGATGGACAAAACCTTGTTCATGCGGGTGAGGTCAATGCTGATACCGCCTTGAACGGCAAGCAGATGGCCCTCCAAAGACGAGCCCACACCAAAGGGAATGACGGGTACCTTGTAGTCGCTGGCCAACTTAACGGCATCGGACACATCTTGTGTGCATTCGGCAAAGATCACCGCCGAAGGTGGTGGGACGGGCGCAAAGGCAGACTCATCGCGGCCATGTTGCTCGCGAATGACCAAGGCCGTTGAGCAGTTGTTGCCAAAGCGTTCTTTTAAAGCGTCTATGAAGGCCTGAGGGACAGGCCTGGCATTGACGACGGGCGCCAAATGGGCGGCAGGGGTCGGTGCGTTCATGGTGAAGCTCCAAATTGAAGGACGGTTGAAACAGGTGGCATGACATTGCGCAATGACCATGGTCTGGGAAATGTCGTGAAACTCGGTCAAAATCAGAGTTTACGCTGAGACTTGAATGATTGCAGACCGTTTTACACAGGGGAAACACCATGGGTAACCGATTGACACAAATTGCCACCCGAACCGGGGACGAGGGCACGACTGGCTTGGGCAACAACCAGCGGGTGTCCAAAAACAGCTTGCGAGTGCATGCCATGGGCGAGGTGGACGAGCTGAACTCGCACATTGGCTTGTTGCTTTGTGAAAAGATGCCGGACGATGTGCGCCATTTGTTGATTGAAGTGCAGCACCAACTTTTCAATTTGGGTGGCGAGTTGTCCATTCCCGGTTTTGAGTTGTTAAAGACCGAGGCCGTGCTGGTTTTGGATGAAGCGCTGGAAAGATACAACGCACAATTGCCCAAATTGGAAGAGTTCATTTTGCCAGCCGGCAACCGGGCCGCTTCGCAGGCGCACATTTGCCGCACCGTGGCTCGGCGCGCAGAGCGGGCCACCGTGGCGCTGGGCAATGAGGAGGCGCTGAACGAGGCGCCGCGCCAATACTTGAACCGCATTTCCGATTTGATGTTCGTGCTCTCACGGGTTTTAAACCGAATGGACGGCGGAACCGATGTGTATTGGAAAAGTGAACGCATGAAAAAGTAAATGCGTACCGAATCAAAGAGCGCAGGACTGAATGGCTGAAGCTGCTGTCACCTAAGCGCAAGCATTGGGGGTTTTCAGGGTGACAGCAGGCGGCGCGCAAGCTAGGCTATGGCCATGAACTCAAGCACCCCCAAGCCATTTTTATCGCCCTATCTTTCTTCGGTGTCAGACTTGCCCAAGCAAGCGCCGCAGGCTCCGCAGGCCTACGTTCCGCAAATTCGCATCTATCAAGATTGGTTGATTCAAAACCGCGGCATTGCTTTTGAGCATTACCAAGATCTGTGGCAGTGGTCCATCACCGAACTCGATGTATTTTGGCAAAGCATTTGGGATTATTTTGATGTTCAGTCACCCACACCGCACACAGCGGTGTTGGCTAAAAATGCAATGCCGGGCGCCATTTGGTTTCCAGGTGCACAAGTTAACTATGCCAGCCAAGTCTTAAGGCACGTTCAAGCGGCGCATGCCGCTGGCTTTCCCGCCCTGATTGCCCAAAACGAAAAAGGCCAGCACCAAGAAATTTCATGGCCCGAGCTGCAGCGCCAAGTGGGCTCCATGGCCTTGCACCTTAAAGCACAGGGCCTTCAACCCGGCGATCGGGTGGCGGCTTACTTGCCTAATATTCCAGAAGCCATTGTGGCCTTTTTGGCCACCGTGAGCGTGGGCGGCGTGTGGAGCATTTGTGCACCCGACATGGGCACGTTGGCCGTGCTCGATCGCTTCAAACAAATTGAGCCCAAGGTGCTCATTGCTTGCGATGGTGTCACTTATGGTGCCAAGGATTACGACCGCATGACGGTGGTGCAAGAACTCAAGGATGCATTGCCTTCGGTTCAGCATGTGATCTTGCACGACAACTTGGGCGTTGCAGACTTGGCCAGCAACGAAGTGGCGGCCGCCATTCGCATGTCGCAAACCACGTCAATGCATGGCCCCGAAGTTGATGCATTCCAACCCATGTCCTTGCCGTTCGATCATCCGCTTTGGATTGTTTATTCAAGCGGCACCACAGGCTTGCCAAAACCCATTGTGCATGGCCATGGCGGTACGCTCATTGTGGCCTTGGCGCTCAAAATTTTGCACAACGACATCGGCTGCAGTTATCACCCCAACAGTTGGGGAGAGCGCTTTCACTGGTACAGCTCCACCGGTTGGGTAATGTGGAACGCGCAAGTGGGCGGCTTGATGAATGGCACCACGTGCGTCATTTACGACGGCAACCCTGGCGGCAGCAAAGACAATCCAGACTGGAGCACGCTCTGGCGTTTTGCGGCGGAAAACAAAGTGACATTTTTTGGCGCAGGCGCAGCCTTTTTTGCCAACTGCCAAAAGTCAGGTGTCGATCTCACGCATTGCGGCGATTTGTCGCGCGTGCGCGCACTGGGCACAACAGGCTCACCACTTTCTGCAGACACGCAAAATTGGGGCAACGCCCAATTTCAACGCATCCGAGCACAACACGCGCAATCTCCTTACCTTCACCGTGAAACAGATGGTGATATTTGGTGGTGCAACATTTCGGGCGGCACCGATTTTTGCGGTGCGTTCATTGGTGGCAATCGGGAGCTGCCACAAGAGGCTGGCGTCATGCAATGCCGCTTGTTGGGCTGCGCTGTGGAAGCATGGAATGAAGCAGGAGAGCCCGTGCATGGTGAAGTGGGTGAGTTGGTGTGTGCACAACCCATTCCGTCCATGCCTTTGTATTTTTGGAACGATCAAAACAACGCACGCTACTTGGCCAGTTATTTTGAAATGTATCCAGCGGGCCATGGCCGCCTACCTGGCGGCGGTGATGCAGACGCCCTTTACGGCGGTGTTTGGCGGCATGGAGATTGGCTTCGAATTGGCGCGGCAGACCAAGGGCGCAACGGCGGCGAAGGCTGTGTGATTTTTGGCCGCAGTGATGCCACCATCAATCGCCATGGTTTGCGCATGGGCACCAGTGAGCTTTACAGCGCGGTAGAAGCATTGCCAGAAGTGATCGACAGCATGGTGGTCGATTTGGAATACTTGGGCCGAGAAAGCTACATGCCTTTGTTTGTGGTCTTAAGAGCAGGACTTACTTTGGACGATGCTCTGAAAAGTACGTTGAACAATGCCATCAAAACAGCCTTGAGCCCTCGGTTCATTCCCAATGAGATTTTTCAGGTGTCTGAAATCCCGCGCACCTTGTCTGGCAAAAAACAAGAACTGCCGATTAAAAAACTCATGCTAGGGCAGC
>JAPLPO010000099.1:0-14045 GCA_026400155.1 Burkholderiales bacterium
GCTACAAAAGCTACCGCGGCATGGGTAGCATTGGCGCCATGCAACAGGGCAGTGCCGATCGTTACTTTCAAGAATCAAGCACGGGCAATCCAAATGCCGATAAATTGGTGCCCGAAGGCATTGAAGGCCGCGTCCCTTACAAAGGCTCGGTGGTGGCCATCTTGTACCAAATGGCGGGCGGTTTGCGCGCCAGCATGGGTTATTGCGGTTGTCCCACCATTGAGGACATGCGCAACAAAGCTGAGTTTGTTGAAATTACGACAGCTGGCATTCGCGAGAGCCATGTGCACGATGTGCAAATTACCAAAGAAGCACCCAACTACCGCGCTGATTGATTCGGTACTTTGCTTCCTCTGAAACTATTTTTTGATACTGAACGTTCCATGCAGCATTCCAAAATTCTGATCCTCGACTTTGGCTCACAAGTGACGCAACTCATTGCGCGACGCGTTCGGGAAGCCCATGTGTTTTGTGAAGTGCATCCTTGCGATGTGAGCAGCGACTGGGTTCGTGAGTACGCCAAAGACGGCAACCTTAGAGGCATCATCTTGTCGGGTTCACATGCAAGCGTTTACGAAGTAGACGATCGCGCACCTGATGCCGTTTTTGAATTGGGAATTCATGTTCTGGGTATTTGCTATGGCATGCAAACCATGGCTGAGCAGTTGGGCGGCAAAGTTGAAGCTGGCCAGACCCGTGAATTTGGCTACGCAGAAGTGCGCGCGCATGGTCATACTGAATTGCTCAAAGGCATCGAAGACTTTGCCACTGCTGAAGGCCACGGCATGCTCAAGGTGTGGATGAGTCATGGCGACAAAGTGACGCAATTGCCTGAAGGCTTCCAAGTCATGGCGTCTACGCCTGCTTGCCCCATTGCAGGCATGGCCGATGAAGTACGCCGTTTTTATGCGGTTCAGTTTCACCCTGAAGTGACGCACACCATTCAAGGTCAAGCGCTGTTAAATCGATTTGTTTTGGATATTTGCAAAGCTCGCCCAGATTGGATCATGGGCAACTACATTGAAGAAGCCGTGGCCAAAATTCGGGAGCAAGTGGGTGACGAAGAAGTGATCTTGGGCTTGTCGGGCGGTGTCGATTCTTCTGTGGCAGCGGCCCTCATTCACCGCGCCATTGGCGATCAACTCACATGCGTATTTGTTGACCACGGACTTTTGCGTCTGAATGAAGGCGACATGGTGATGGATATGTTCGAAGGCAAGCTGCATGCCAAAGTGATTCGTGTCAATGCCAGCGATTTGTTCTTGGGCAAGTTGGCCGGTATCAGTGAACCCGAGCAAAAACGCAAAATCATTGGTGGCTTGTTTGTCGATGTGTTCAAAGACGAAGCCGCCAAATTGAAAGCGGGTACCGGCGGTCACAAGGGCGCTAGCTTTTTGGCTCAAGGCACCATTTACCCAGATGTCATTGAATCGGGCGGCGCCAAAAGCAAAAAGGCTGTCACCATCAAGAGCCACCACAACGTGGGCGGTTTGCCAGAACAATTGGGTTTGAAATTGTTAGAGCCTCTGCGTGAATTGTTCAAAGACGAAGTGCGTGAACTGGGCGTTGCATTGGGCTTGCCCCGCGAGATGGTCTACCGCCACCCATTCCCAGGCCCTGGTTTGGGCGTCCGAATTTTGGGCGAAGTGAAAAAAGAATACGCAGATTTGCTGCGCCGCGCCGACGCCATCTTCATTGAAGAGCTGCGCAACTTCACCGATGACCAAGGCAAATCTTGGTACGACCTCACCAGCCAAGCCTTCACGGTGTTTTTGCCGGTGAAGAGCCTAGGTGTGATGGGCGATGGCCGTACCTACGATTACGTGGTGGCTTTGCGTGCCGTTCAGACTTCTGACTTTATGACAGCCGACTGGGCAGAGTTGCCTTATGCCTTGCTGAAAAAAGTATCAGGCCGCATCATCAACGAAGTACGCGGAATTAACCGCGTGACCTACGACGTGAGTAGCAAACCGCCAGCGACCATTGAGTGGGAATAACTTTTTGAAGTGACAGGCTGAACGCGTTGATTTTCCATTTTGCATATAGACGCAATGAATATCTGGACTTACCGTCGACCATTCTCCGCGCAAGGCGAGAATTTTATCGTTCTGATCGAAGCAGGGTTCACTGGATGGCGCAGTCGACTCATGATTGGACATCAGGAGCTTGTTCGCGACGAAACTATTCTTTTGGGTGCCGCATTCGACTGCCGCAATCACAGGTTGTGCCACACACTGCCAGACGGCTCGCAGCTCGAAGTAGAGATTGGCTATCTCAATTGGTTCAACACGGGGATCAGGGTGAGCATCAACGGTATTTTGGTGCACGAAAGTCATCCAGGACGAGAGATCCTTTTTCTCACACGCGTGCGCAAGGCAAGCTTGGGCAACAAGAGCGAGCAACAGGTACAGGAGCAGCGGCAGCGAGACGCGGCCCAGTGGGCGCTAAACCGCCCCTCACTCATTGTCGACATTGCCCTTGGCCTGCTGTTCTTCGCCGTCAGCAAGGTCACCGGCAATCTGACCACGGCGGCCTTGGTCGGCGCAGTTGCAGGCCTGGCGGTGGTGCTGGTGCAGCGCTTTGTGAAGGTCGATTTGCTGGGCGGTCTGGCCATGTTTGGCGTCTTCACCCTGCTTTTATCTGCTGGGTTTTCCTTGTGGTTTCAGGATGAGCGCATGGTTCAACTCAAGGGCAGCATCCTGGGGGTGCTCGTCTCCAGCCTGATCTTGGGGGACGCCTTGTTCAATCGAGGTCGCTACTTTGGCGCACGGCTAGCGCGCTATCTCATTGGTATGACGGTGGATGCGCGCCGGCTCAGCTTGGGCATCGCCATGTTGGGCTTGATCATGGCTGGGCTGAACCTCCTGGCGACGCAGTGGTTGAGCAAGGATGCATGGCTAATTTACACCACCTTCGTGGACGCGCCGCTGGCCATGGTTCTGGGATTGCTGGTCTTCAGATTTGCAAGGCAAGCGGATTAGTCGTTTTTATCAGCGATGGCCTCAAACTGACCAATTGTTCTAAATATCTTGCGAAAAATAAGCCGACGTTTATCATCGCAACTCATGAAATCTCATCTTTTTCGCTCACTCGTTTTCTCTGCCGTATGCACCTTAGCTTGCCTTAGCGCTTGGGCGCAGGACAAAGCTCAGTTTGTGCAATCTGAGAAACATGCCTTTCGAATTGCCACTCTGTTAACAGGTCTTGAGAACCCGTGGTCCGTTGCCTTTTTGCCAGACGGTCGAATGCTGATTACAGAAAGGGCGGGGCGCTTGCGCTTGGTGAGTTCTGATTTTAAATTGGACCCCAAACCCATCGAAGGTTTGCCAGAGGTGGTCTCTCACGGCCAAGGTGGTCTGTTCGATGTGGTTTTGCACCCTCAATATGCGCAAAACGCTTGGATCTATTGGGCTTATAACGCCCCTGGTCCTGGTGGCTGGGGCACAGCTTTGGCTCGAGGAAAGCTTCAAGGTCAGCGCATGACCGATGTCCAAGTGCTGTTTAGCATGCAGCCCAAAACGCGTTCTCAGCGAATGACAGACGTCCAAGTGTTGTTTAGCATGCAGCCTAAAACGCGTTCTGGCTTTCATTTCGGCGGACGAATTGTGTTCGATCAAGCCGGCTTTGTGTATCTCACTTTAGGAGACCGAGGCGACAAGGACCGCGCCCAAAAATTGGACGACCATGCTGGCTCGGTCATTCGCTTGCATGATGATGGTCGTGTACCCGCCAATAACCCCTTTGTCAAAAGAGCAGGGGCATTGGCTGAAAAATGGACCCTAGGCAATCGCAACATGCAAGGTGCGGCCTTGCATCCTCAAACTGGCGAACTCTGGGCCCACGAGCACGGGCCCCAGGGCGGGGATGAGCTCAACGTGATGCGTTCGGGTCTGAATTATGGATGGCCCGTGATCACCTTTGGCGTGAACTATGGCTTGGGCACCAAAATTGGTGAGGGTCAGGACAAGCCCGGTATGGTGCAAGCATTGAAGGTGTGGGTGCCGTCCATTGCGCCCTCGGGCATGGCTTTTGTCAGCGGCTTACAGTTTCCACAATGGCAGGGCAGTTTGCTCATAGGCGCATTGCGCGGCCAGATGCTGGTTCGCCTCACGCTCGATGGTGAGAAGGTGTTGAGCGAGGAAAGGCTGTTCCAAGGACGGCCCGGACGCATACGCGATGTGCGCATGGGGCCCGATGGTTTGGTCTATTTATTGACAGATGACGCACAGGGCGCTTTGCTCAGACTTGAGCCAGTCAAGCCCTGAAAGTTCCAACTGGAATCATCCTGATTGACTCAAATGCCTAGCTTTCAACTCAACCATGGTTTGCCTTCTCAACTCGTGTTGGGAATTTGTTTGCTTTTGAGCCTGTGGGGCTGTGCTCAGAAGCCTTTACCGCCTCAAACCGCAGTATTGCCTTTGAGTCCGATAGAGATCAAAGGAACCGCAGCAGAATGGCGAGCCATTAACCGGCTCACCTATGGCCCGTCTCCTACATTGTTGGCGGATATCAAATCCAATGGACAGCCTAAAAATTGGGCTTTGGCTCAATTGGACGCTGCGCGCAAAGCCAGTTTAGAAGCGCCCAAGCTTCCACCGGATTTGGCGTCCATTAACGACGCACTCCCAGCGATTTTTGACGGTGCCCGCAAAGAACGCGAAGCTCGTGCTGCAGTTCCAGCAGGAACGCGCATCAACGAATTTGTGGTCAATGAAAAACGCTTTAATTTTCAAGAAGAGCCTGAGCCACTTTTTTACAACCGTACTCAAGTTAACAAGGCCATTGCATGGCGTTTGGCCAGTTGCAGCAACGACGATGTCGAGCAGCCCCTGCTGGCACGCATGACGGAGTTTTGGTTCAACCATTTCAACATTTACCAACAAAAGGGTTCAGTCCGACCCTTTGCAGGGCACTACGCCATTCATGTGGCCCGTGCCCATGCTTTGGGTAAATTTGAAGATTTGGTGCTGGCCAGCGCCAAGCACCCCGCCATGTTGTATTACTTAGACCAATGGCTGAGTGTGAGTCCGCAATCGGCGAGAGCCGGCCAAAGCGGTCGAGGTTTGAACGAAAACTACGCCCGTGAATTGATGGAGCTTCACACCTTGGGCGTACAGGGCGGCTACACCCAAGACGATGTTCGTGAACTTGCTCGAATTTTCACGGGTTGGACTGTCTCGCCTCGATCTGACACCGGTTTTCAATTTGTCATGCGCCTGCATGAATCTGGCAACAAATCATTGATGGGTCAGAGCATTCCAAGTTCTGCGGAATGGATGGGGATGAGGGAAGGAGAGCAAGCCATTCGTTTCTTGGCCAACCATCCTTCAACGGCTCAACGTGTTTCCAGGCGACTTGCAGAATATTTTGTGGCTGACTCCCCGCCTCAGGACTTGATTGATTTGATGGCAAAGACATTCCTAGCAAGCGGTGGCGACATTTATCAAGTTATGAAAGTGATGCTCAACCACCAGGCTTTCTGGAATCCAGACAACAAACTGTATAGAACCCCTTACGATTTTGCTTGTGCCAGTTTGCGTGTCTTGAATGTGCCGCAAGATCGCGTTAAGTGGCTGCAAGCCTTTGGCTATGCGGCTGTTGCGGGGCAAGCCATTCAAAATTGGCAAACACCCGATGGCTATGCTTTCAATGCCAATACGTGGTTGACACCCGAGTCTTTAACTCGTCGCATAGACTTTGCACTGAACATTTCACGAAACGCACCGGAGCGAAGCGATTTGTACCCATACCTGAGTGATATGACCAAGAAAGCAGTTATGAATCAAGCGCCCCCACAAAGAATGGGTTTTGTGTTGGGCAGTTCCGAATTGGTTTTTAAGTAACAACCTTGAAAGCAAATCACATGAGGTTCAATCGACGTCAAGCTATTTTTCAGGCTCTGAAAATGGGTGCCTTTTCATTGCCTGCCATTCCTGCATTGGCTGATGCACCTTCAAATTCTGGCCGAATGGTTCTTGTGTTTTTGCGGGGTGCTTACGATGGCTTATCAATGTTGGTTCCCCATGCCGATGCCAGGTATTCCCAAATACGCCCTAATATTGCCATTCCCAAACCAGATGGCACACTCAAAACAGCGTTGGCCCTTGACGATACTTTTGGACTTCACCCAGCTTGTGCTGCCTTGTTACCGCTATGGCAGCAAGGTGTTCTAGCTGCAATTCCTTGTGCAGGTTCTCCCGATCCAAGCCGATCTCACTTTGATGCTCAATACCATTGGGAAACAGGTAAGCCGGGCTCTAGCTCACCTTCCTCTGGATGGCTGAATGTCTTGTCTGGCATGGTTGGCAATGGAATGGGTCAGCATGCACTGGGTGTGGGGGAGAGCAGCCCTCGCATTTTGTCGGGGCCAGCGCCCGTTCAATTGGTAGGCAACGGTATGTCAGCCACTAGGCCAGGTATGCTCGCAGAAGCCAAAACCAGAGCGGCGGTGCTCCAGTTGTATGCAGGGCACGAGAAAATGGCCAGTGCCATGTTGGAGGGTGCCAATAGCCGCATGTCAACCGCGACCATGCTCAAAGCGCCCAATATGGCTTCAAGCAATGAGCTACAAGCTGCCAACAATGGTGCGGGATCGCCCCAGGGCTTGGCTTTGGATGCGAAGCACCTGGGTATTTTGATGCAACAAAATCGTCATCTTCGCATTGGATTTTTGTCTTCTGGCGGCTGGGACACGCACATCAATCAAGGCAATTCAGCGGGCTTGTTGGCCAACAATTTGAGCAATCTTAGCAATACGCTTATTCAGTTGAGATCGGTATTCAATGAGCCGAATGATGTGCTTGTCGTGGCAAGTGAATTTGGCCGAACTTGTGCTGAAAATGGCACCCGTGGTACCGACCACGGACATGGCAATGTGATGTGGTTAATCGGAAATCGCGTGCTGGGCGGAAAGTGGCATGGCCGATGGGATGGTTTGGCTCAAAACCAACTCAACGAGGGCAGGGATCTGCCCGTTCACCACGACTTTAGAGCGGTATTTGCCCAAACCCTTGTGGCCAGTATGGGACTGTCTAAAACAGCCATCTCGGAAGTCTTTCCTGGCTACAAATGGGACAACAGGCTTGATGGACTATTCAAGATTTAGTGGCTTTTTTCATTGAAAATAGCACCACAATCCATAACACTTGCCTGAGAACCACTCAATGGCAATATCAAGCAGCACTGTGAAAAGAAAAAATGGCAGACCAAAATACACGGCAGCCCAAAATCCAGCCTGCCATGTGGGTCGAGGCTCTTTGAGCTTGTAGCCCATCACAGTTTGAGCCCGTCGTTTTTCAAGGAATTTTTTCAACATGCTGTTGCGCTTAATGTCAGTCTTCCAGAAGGTACACCAATGATAGTGCATTGGGATGGACATGACCTTGCGCAGTGGGATGCTGTCCATCAATCTGCAGCGGGGGCTTTGCAGCAAGCGTGGGACTATGGATCGAGTTTGAAATTGTTAGGGGTTCCGGTTCTCAGGGCGCGAGTTTTGGATGAGGGCCAGCAAGTTGCTCAAGCGCAGTTCATTGTTAGAAAATGGGGCAAACTGGGTGCTGTGGCACTTTGTACGCGGGGCCCCATTTGGTCCAAACACCTCAGGCCTGAAATCGAATCCTTGGTGTACAAGGCTTTGAAAAAAACACTGCCGCTCAAAGGCATTCGCTTCATGGCGGTCACGCCTGAGGTGGCTGAAGGTCAAGCGCATGGTTTGCATCCCATGCGAAGAATCATGTCTGGCATGTCAACGGTCATGTTAGACATCAGCCTGCCAATGTCTGACATCAGATCCCAGTTGGAAGGGCGCTGGCGAACAAGTTTGGTAGGTGCCGAAGCCAGTGAAATAAAAGTGCACCGTGTGGGCACCAATGAAGGCCAATACAGGTGGCTGCTTGACAATGAGAAGCAGCAACGAGTGGAAAAACAGCTTGAAGGTTTGCCAATTCCATTTTTTGATATGTATGTTCAATCTCGCAAGCAACCCGCTAAAAATATTCTGACGCTCCGAAGCGACTTAGGCCGAGATCGCATTGCAGCCATGATGTTTCTAATTCATGGCGAAGCGGCTACCTACCAAGTGGGCTGGACCTCCGATCAGGGGCGTGAATTGAATGCGCACCATCTGATTTTGTGGCGCGCGATTGAAGAGTTGCGCGAAAGGGGCATCCGAGTTTTGGATTTGGGGGGCGTCAACACCATTCGAAGTGCAGGTGTAGCCCGATTTAAGATGCGAACTGGTGGCAAAATTCTCACTTTGGCTGGCACTTATATTTAAATTTGGAACCTTGAATTTTTAATGTACTTACCCAAACAATTCAATTTTCCTGAGCATGCCAGAAACATCATTCAGGAAAATCCTTTTGCCAGCTTGATCTCCAATGACGATGAAGGCTTTCCTTTCGTCACCCACATTCCCATCAAATTGATTCCGCATGCAAGCGATCCCAAGCAAGACACACTGCTGGGCCACGTTGCCAAAGGCAACCCGCATACCGGTTTTTTGCGCAGTCGACCCTCTGTGCTTCTGACATTCATGGGGCCACAAGCCTACATGTCGCCAGCGGTGTACCCCGATTTGGTAAGAGTGCCTACTTGGAGCTATGTGGCTGTTCATGTCAAGGCGGAGGTCAGAATTTTGGAAGGTGAAGAGGCCAAGGATGCCATTTTGAAACAGCTCATTGCCGACCATGAGCCACCCTATGCCCATCAATGGCGCGGATTGCCAGAAAGTTATACACAACCCATGCTGAATGCCATTGTGGCGTTTGAGATGAAGGTGCAAGATATACAGACCAAAGTCAAACTCAATCAACATCGACCAGAGTCGCATGCCGCTATGCATGCTGCCTATGAAGCTGGCAACGAATCGGAAAAAGCATTGGCACTTTGGATGAGACGACTTGGAATGGTTGCATGAACCAAGACGTTCAATGGATGCAAGCCGCTTTGGAACTTGCCAAGCAAGCAGGGGAGGTGGGCGAAGTTCCTGTTGGTGCGGTGGTTGTGAAAGATGGCAAGATTGTTGGCCGAGGAAAAAATAGTCCTGTATCTGGCAATGATCCCACAGCCCATGCAGAGCTTTTGGCTTTGCGCGATGCTGCCCAAACGCTGGGCAATTACCGCCTTGAAAACTGCACCCTTTATGTAAGCCTTGAACCTTGCACTATGTGTTCAGGCGCCATTGTGAATTCTCGCATTGCTCGCTTGGTCTATGGCGCATCCGAGCCCAGAACAGGGGCAGCAGGCTCCGTGGTAGACATCTTTTCAAATGCTTCTCTCAACCATCACACATCGGTTGAGGGGGGAATCTTGGCAGAAGAATCACGCCAACTTTTGCAAGCGTTTTTCAAGCCCAAAAGAGTCAATCAAAACCCACTGCGTGAAGACGCATTGAGGCCCATGGATGAATGGTTTGAGGGTATTCCCAATTACCCATGGCCGGCCAATTACATCGCTAATTTGCCATCCTTGAATGGCGTTCGCCTGCATTATTTAGACGAAGGCAGCACACCAGACAATGCCAAGCAAATCACATACTTGTGCTTGCACGGAAACCCTGCTTGGAGTTATTTGTACCGCAAGATGATCCCTATTTTCACGGCGCATGGTCATCGTGTGGTGGCGCCCGACCTCATTGGTTTTGGAAAAAGCGATAAGTTTAAAAAAGCCCAACAACACAGTTTTGAGTTTCACAGACAAGTCTTGCTTGATTTCATTGAGCGCTTGGATTTGCAACGCGTTGTTTTGGTTGTTCAAGATTGGGGCGGTATTCTGGGCCTCACTTTGCCAATGGCCATGCCCCATCGTTTTGGGGGCGTGCTGGTGATGAACACCACCTTGGCCACCGGAACTCAGGCTTTGTCTGATGGTTTTTTAAGTTGGCGGGCCTGGTGCCAAGCCAACCCAGACTTTGATGTTGCCAAACTGTTTGCGCGAGGCAACAAGCACATGTCTGCTGAAGAAACGCAAGCCTACAACAGCCCCTTCAAAGATCGTGGGCATCGAGCAGCTCTTCATGCTTTTCCGCCCATGGTGCCAGAGTATGAAAACAGCGAAGGTGCAGACATCTCCAGACAAGCTCTGCAATTTTGGCGTGAACGCTGGCAAGGCCAATCGATGATGGCCATTGGGCTTCAAGATCCAGTGCTTGGCCAAGCTGTGATGAACGACTTGCGTCAGAACATTCGAAATTGTCCTCCCCCAATGCTGTTGCCTCACGCGGGACATTTTGTCCAAGAGCATGGCCAAACCATAGCTGAAGCTGCCGTTCAGCATTTCAAACTAAGTTCCTTATGAGTCACATTTATATTTTTTCACCCTCCAGTGCCGTGCGCGACAAGGCTGCATTCAAAAGAGGCATCAAACGTCTTGAAGCGCAAGGGCATGAAGTTGAAATTGATGCCGATGCCTTAAGCAGTCACATGCGGTTTGCGGGTGATGATGACACTCGATTGAAAGCCATTGAGAGAGCCTGCGCCAGTGGTGCCAACATTGCCATGATTTCAAGGGGCGGCTATGGGTTGACGCGTTTGTTAACTCAATTGTCTTTCAAAAGCATTGCCAAAGCCGTTGACAAGGGAACCCAATTTGTGGGGCTAAGCGATTTCACCGCCTTTCAGTTGGCTGTGTATGCCAAAACTCAGCGAATTACTTGGCAAGGTCCGGCGCTTGGCGAAGACTTTGGTCCTGAAAAAGAGCCCGATGAAATCATGCAAGCCTGCTTTGATGATTTGTGTTTGGAGCAAGGGGAGGGCACAGGTTGGCGCATGCCTTCAACGCCCTTGTTGCCCTCTGTGAAGGTCAATGATGCTGTTTTATGGGGTGGCAATTTAGCGGTTCTGACATCTCTTTTGGGTACACCGTATTTTCCAATGGTTAAAGGTGGTGTTTTATTCTTAGAAGATGTGGGTGAGCACCCTTACAAAATTGAACGCATGCTGACGCAACTGTTCAACGCTGGCGTGTTGAAGCAGCAAAAAGCCATTGTGTTGGGTCAATTCACTTCCTACAAATTGGTCACTCACGACAAAGGCTTTAAGCTTCAAACAGTCATTGAGCGGCTGCGATCACAACTCAAAATACCGGTTTTAACGGGCCTGCCTTTTGGACATGTTGGCACCAAAGTGCTTTTGCCCATCGGCGCCAAAGTTGACCTTGCCACAGAAGGCCGCGATGCCTTTTTAGTGTGGGGGCATGTTTAATGCCAAAGAAAAAAATTAGCGGGGTTCGTTGGTTTCTGATTGCCGTTTTGGCATTGGTGTTGCTTGGCTTGACTGGATTGGGCGCATTTCAGGTTTATTTGCTGCGATCTATGGCGCCGCTTTCCGGCAGCCAACAGTTGCAGCGTTTGAGTTCAGGTGTTGAAATCAAGCGAGACGCCTCCGATGTGACTCACATACACGCATCCAATCCCATGGATGCGTGGCGAGCGATCGGTTATGTTCATGCGCAAGAGAGGGGTTGGCAGCTGGCTTTTAACCGCCAGGTGATGCACGGTGAATTGTCAGAATGGCTTGGTGCAAGCACTTTAGAAACAGACAAATTGATGCGCACCTTGGGCATCATGAAAGCAGCGCAAGCTCAGTTTGACAAGTTGCCAATCCATGTGCAAAAGGCGCTAGAAGCGTATGCAGAAGGTGTGCAGGCTGGCTATGCCAGCGAGCAGTGGCGAGCACCCGAGTTTGTCATTTTGGGCATCAATCCATCCAAGTCAATGAAGCCTTGGACCGCGGTTGACAGCGTAGGCTGGGCCCTCATGATGGCGCTTGATTTGGGTGGCAACTGGGGCAATGAGTTTGCGCGTTTCATGGCGGCACAAACATTGACAACCGAAGACCTCTGGAAACTGATGCCACCTTATCCTGGTGAATCGCGCGGCTCCAAAGTGGATATAGCTGCGCTCTATCAAAACTTAGGTGTCTATACAAAAGAGACAACGCCTCAATCCAAAACGACGGCGCATCAACAGTTGTTGGCTTCAAGCACTTTGGATATAGGCGTGCTGGAAGGCAAGGGCAGTAACAATTGGGTTGTGCCGGGCAGCAATACGCGCTCTGGCATGCCATTGCTGGCCAATGATCCGCATTTGGGATTGAGCGCGCCTGCGGTTTGGTACTTTGCAGGTTTGCATGCACCAGCAGGACAATTTGCCGATGGCCAAGCGCATCCGGCTTTGGATGTGGTGGGTGCCACTTTGCCTGGTTTGCCTTTTGTTGTTTTAGGTCGAACCAGCAGGGCAGCATGGGGCTTTACCAACACCGCACCCGATGTTCAAGATTTGTATTTGGAAGCACTAGAAGGCAAGGACAGTTATCGAACACCACAAGGTCAACAGGCTTTTGAAATTCGAGATGAAGTGATCAAAGTGAAGGGGCAGGATGCTGTCACGATC
This sequence comes from Burkholderiales bacterium, assembly GCA_026400155.1. GTDB lineage: Bacteria > Pseudomonadota > Gammaproteobacteria > Burkholderiales > Burkholderiaceae_C > Limnohabitans_A. The sequence continues at coordinate 12,392 of JAPLPO010000099.1, forward strand.
AAGGTGCGCTCAACACGACATGGCCCTGTAATTTCCGATGTGCAACCTGCTTATGCGCAGTTTTTGAACAAAGAAAAATATGCCATTGCATTGCGTTGGACCGCATTGGATGTTGACAATCAAACCATCGTGGCCGGTATGGAGGCTAACTTTGCAAGCTCTGTGGCCGATTTGCGCCTGGCCTTTTCGAAGAATCATTCGCCGATGCAAAGTGTGGTGATGGCAGATGTACAAGGCAATGTGCTTTTCAAAGCTGCGGGCAAAGTGCCTGTGCGTTCAGCTGCGCACGATTTGCAAGGCATGGTGCCCGCACCTGGATGGTTGAGTCAATACGACTGGCAGTCTTGGATCCCATATGACCAAACGCCTGAGGTGTCACAAGCTGACATAGAAAAGCGCGGATGGCATGCCACTGCCAATCAAAAAATCCTGCCCCCTGGTTACACTCAATTTTTGACCAATGACTGGACGGGACCCGAACGATTTAACCGCATTACTCAATTGATGAGTGCCGGATCCAAGTTTGATGTTAGTCAAATGAAAAGCATGCAAGCCGACGTTCATTCTCTGGCGGCTGTCCGCATGCTCCCTTATTTGCAAGGCTTGATGTCAGATCATGCCAAGGCATCTGAGGCACTGTCTTTGTTGAAGTCTTTCAAAGGCGACATGACGGCAGATTCAGCAGGCGCATTGATTTATGCAGTCTGGATGGATGAGGTCACGAGAGCCATTCTGATTCCAAAATTGGGAGAAACTCGATTTAAAGCATTGTTCGGCAAGCGCGCATTTCGTCCGGCCATTGAAGGTGTTCTTGCTTCTCAAGATAAATCTTGGTGTGGCGAAGCGGGTTGCCAAGCTTTAATGAACAAATCGCTCGATACTGCCTTGGACAAAATTGTGTCGATGCAGGGCTCCAAAGTAGCTGACTGGAATTGGGGACGGGCTCATCCGGCCCTCAGTGCACACAAACCTTTTGGAAATGTCAAAGCATTGGCGCCTTTTTTTGACGTTTCAGGCCCCAGTGCCGGAGACAACTTCACAGTCAATGTGGGTCAATATTGGACCAGCAGCAGCACCGTGCCATTTGCAAGCCGACACGCTGCGTCTTTGAGGGCTGTGTATGACTTGGCTAATTTGGATGAGTCTGCCTTTATTTATCAGACCGGCCAAAGTGGCCATCCGTTTTCGCCTCGCTACAAAGACATGAAAGACGAATGGGGCCAGGTGAAGTATCGACCTTTGAGAATGCTCACCACTGGGCCGACTCAAATATTGCAACTCCGCCCATGATCTTTTTTGCTAGGTTAGGGTTGTTTTCCCATTCCCTGACTTGGCTCACATACTTTACTTAACATAAGATACATCGTGTAAAGTTAATATACGCAATTCAATCTACTTGGGGCGATTTGATTCGTTACCTGCTAACTTCATCACTGATTCAAGCAATTTGATGGCATCTGGTCGTTTGCCTTGAATTGCAAAATCGAGCGCTGTCAAACCCAATTGATTCTTCACCTCAAAGTCAGCACCTTCATTGAGAAGCAATTGAACCGATTTGGCATTGCCATATCGCGCAGCCATCATCAAGGGTGTGCTGCCGTTGGGAGATTCAGCGTCAATGTAGGCGCTTTCATCCAAAAGCAACTGAATAATC